>NZ_JAYFES010000108.1:0-203302 GCF_055795045.1 Pseudanabaena sp. PCC 9330
TTGGGAGCAAAGCCTTGGCTCATGGGGACTCACTAAAGGTCGCAGCGATAGAAGGCCCCTAGCATGTCACAGTCCTATTTTTCTTGCGCTTACCCTGTGTCAGGGAGTTAGACATCAAAAGTGACCGATAACACTGGTTGACTGACAAAACTAGGCCGTTGCGTACTGGTACGTCCGTATTTTGAATTCTATTTGGTAGGTGCGGCGTTGGTGTTGCTTCCGCGAGGCCATGGCGGGTTGAGGGTCGCTGTTGCCGGTGAAGACGACCTGCCGAATGAGCCGCCATCCAGTCTCTAAGGCCGTTTTAACCCAGTCGATGCCAATCCGGAAGTAGCTGTTACCTCGGAACCAATGGGGGTCCACCCAACGGCGGCGGCCCGATGCAACCACGTCAATGCCTTGAGCCGTCACGTAGAGGGTCGCGACGGCCAGGATAAACCAGAGGCGAGAGAGGGCACAGACGGAGCGGAGTTGTGATTTCTGGACGTTCCAACCGTTCGACTGGTCATCTAAGAAGTTCTCTTCAATATCAAACCTCAACCCATATTCCTCGAAGGTGTGCAGGGAGGTGGGTTCATCATGGCCCAAAACTCACCATTGAGGTTGTTGTAGCCAAAGGCCAGATGGACAGGGCCAAACCATTGACCCTTATGGAGTTTGACGTTGTGAAAGCACAAGGCTTCACCGCGGTTCAGATGGAAGTCCTTCAGTTGATGCTAGCCTTTCCCCTCCCGCCAAATCCAGGTGTCTCGCTTGAGGCGAATGCGGTAGTGCCACCCGAGTTGAGTGCTCATCGCTCGCATACAGTCGGTGTGAACAAAACCTCGGTCCGCCAACAGCACTACCTTGACGCCCTGAGGAAGCCGGTTAACGGCTTGGTGCAGCATCTCGCGATAGGCCGAAAACGACACCGATGCACTTCGCCGTTTTAGCACCCGCCAGACCACCGGCAAGGCTCGCCCTCGATGAACGACGGCCAATCGCACCAGGCAATACTCATCCCAAAACATGGAGGTGTCTAAGCTCAGATAGAGCACGTCCTCTTGCCACTGGGCTAATGCTGCATGAATCAGGGGTTTATAGAGACGATGCACGTTGATCCGGCTGTTGTGCAACCACCGACTGAGTCGGCGTTGTTTACTTTGCGCCTGGCGTCCTCGGATGGGTAGATGAGGCAACCATCGGGTCAGATTTACCTCACCCGTCTGGATTAACGCGACGACCATCCAGAGACCCGTGGTCAGATGGGTCAGGTGAACCCATTCACCCGATTGACCCATCCAACGTTTCAAGGCATCGTAGAGGCGGGAGTTTTTTTCACAGCATTCTTGATGTTGAGTGGTATCTCATCTTAGAATGCTGGCTCCCACCCAGATTTTCAAGGTCGCTCAAACTCCCTAGTGTCAACCGTTTCAAAAGCTTGACATGCAGCTTTTGTCAGTCAATCAGCCGATAACATCCCAAAGCCAGGGGCTTATCCGTCACATCTAACACTTAATACATAGTTAGGTGTCTTAAGATTTCTGTTGGGGCGTACATCAATGTTGTCTGCTAGTCGTTTGACATCGTGAAAAAATCGGGCACTTGTTTTGGGCTGCTTTTTTCTGTAGCACTGGTCATATCGGTACTCCTGGTATATGAGCCTGCTTACGCTCAGGCACAATCAACAAGTGCAGATTTCTGGAGCAATCTTGATACGTCTGTCAAAGTTGTTGCTGGTGTGGTTGCTGCCATCACAGCAGTTCTTGGTGTCCCAGTTACATTCCTGCAAATTCGCAAAACAATTGTAGAGATTCGTAAAATCGAGTTGGAAGCTCAAAAACTGCGAGAGCAAACTGGAATAGAACATCTAAAAGAATCTCAAGGTCATTGGATCTATTTGGATCATTCGGATGGAAATAATATCCAGATTCTTGTAGATTCAAGGTTTTCTGCTCCTTTACTAATCCTGCTGGATTTTGTAATTGTTTATATTGTTCTCGCTTTGGCAAGTTATGCGGTTGGTGTGTTTCTGCCAGGGAAAGTTGGTCAGATAATTCTGACGATTATTGCAGCACTTTTGTTGCTACCACTCTTTGTTGAAGCTCTACGGCTGCGTGGGGTCTTACGATCTTCTTGGGGGAAAGGGCAGAATGAGAATAAAAAGAACTAGCAGGCTAATCTCATGAATTAGAAAGGCTTCAGCTTCTTAGGGTGTTTGCTACCATAGAAGGCAGGAAACTCGATAAAATTTATGACTCTAGCAATTGCCCTTGAACCTGCCCCAATAGAGACCGATCCTCAGGGTGTCGTACGGGTTGCTAAAACTCGCGTCACTCTAGATACTGTCGTGACTGCTTTTCTTGAGGGATGTACGCCGGAGGAGATAGGGGAGCAGTATCCATCGCTACAACTACCAGATATCTACCTGGTTATCGGTTACTACCTTAGACATCGAGATGAGGTGCATACCTACCTTGAAGAGCGTCAACAGCAGGCAGATTTGATTCGGCGAGAGGCTGAACAACGCTTCAACCCTGTTGGAATACGAGATCGTTTGCTTGCTCGACGCAATCAAGCCCGGTAATCTAGATGGCTCAATTCCTGGCTGATGAAAATTTCAATAACCAAATTGTTCGAGGTGTTCTTCGCCAAAACCCAAACGTTGATATCGTGCGTGTTCAAGATGTAAATCTGTCGGGAATAGACGACCCAACTGTCTTGGCATGGGCAGCCGAAGAAGGGCGAATTGTTTTGACTCACGACGTTGCGACGATGATCACATTTGCATACCAACGCATTCAAGCTGGATTATCCATGCCCGGATTGTTTGAGGTGAATCGACGTGTTCCAGTAGGGCTAGCGATAGAGGAAATTACCTTGGTTGCGGAGTGCAGCATCGAAGGAGAGTGGGAAGGGCAAGTGAGATTTTTACCTCTACGGTAGGCAGTAGTAGCTGTCACCACCTAACACTTCGTTGGTTCGGACGGAGTAGAGGTGATCGGGGAATGTTCGAGTTCATCCGCTGCCGCACAACTTCACCGTTATCAAATCCAGAGCACACAGACCCGATTTTCAAAAGGCAAAGCTTGGGGGCGTCTGAGCCGCCTAGCAAACGAATCAGCCCCCCATTTTTCGGTGCTTTTACAGCGAAGCCGTCACCGTCTCTCGCTGGGGATGGATGGCTTGCCCGGTCTGCAACGCCGTATACAGCCGGTTGAGGGCGTGCAGGTAGGCGTGGGCCGAGGCCACCACAATGTCGGTATTGGCCGCGTGGCCCGAAAACACCCGGTCTTCGTGGCGAATGCGAATGGTGACTTCCCCCAGGGCGTCAATGCCCTCGGTGACCGACTGCACCGAAAACTCAATCAGCTGGTTGGGGATATCGACCACCCGATTGATCGCTTTGTAGACTGCGTCTACCGGGCCAGTGCCGATCGCCGCATCCATCAGCTCTTGGCCGTCGGGGGTGCGCAGGGTGACGGTGGCGGTGGGCTTGGCGCTGTCGCCGCACGAGACCTGCACCAGCTCTAGGTGAAAGTGCTCAGGAGCCTGCTGGGTTTCGTCATTGACGAGAGATTCAATATCCCAGTCGGTGATCTCTTTTTTCTTGTCGGCCAGCTCTTTAAAGCGCAAAAAAGCGCGGTTAAGAGCCTGGTCATCAAGCTCGTAGCCCAGCTCTTGCAGACGAGTGCGAAAGGCGTTGCGACCCGAGTGCTTGCCCAGCACGATCTGGTTGTCGGTGAGGCCGATGGAGGTGGCGTCCATGATCTCGTAGGTGAGCTTGTTTTTGAGCACGCCATCTTGGTGAATGCCCGACTCGTGGGCAAAGGCGTTGGCCCCCACGATCGCCTTGTTGGGCTGCACAAACATGCCGGTCAGGTTCGACACCAGGCGCGAGGTTTTGTAGATCTGGCGGGTGTCGATGGCGGTGAGGGGGGCTTCTGACTCGGGCGGACGACCCAGGAAGGGATTGTAGTAAGACCGGCGCACGTGCATCGCCATCACCAGTTCTTCGAGGGCAGCGTTGCCGGCCCGCTCGCCAATGCCGTTGATGGTGCATTCGAGCTGGCGCGCTCCGGCCTTCACCGCTTCGAGAAAGTTGGCCACCGCCAGGCCCAGGTCGTTGTGGCCGTGGACGGAGATCACCGCCTGGTCGATATTGGGCACGTTGGCTTTGATGCCGCGAATCAGATCGCCAAACTCGCTGGGGGTGAGGTAGCCGACGGTGTCGGGGATGTTGACGGTGGTGGCCCCGGCTGCGATCGCCGCCTCGAGCACCTGATAGAGAAATTCGGGGTCAGATCGGCCCGCATCTTCGGGCGAAAACTCGACATCGTCGGTGAAGGTCTTGGCATAGGCCACCATCTCGGGGGCGATCGCCAGCACCTCTTCGCGGCTTTTGCGAAGCTTGTACTGCATGTGAATGTCGGAGGTGGCCAGAAATGTATGGATACGTCCTTTAGCGGCGGGCTTGATCGCCTCCCCGGCTCGCTCGATGTCGCCCTTGGTGGCGCGGGCCAGGCCGCAGATGGTGGGGCCGTTTGCTGTGCCGACTTCTCGGGCAATCTTCTGCACCGCCTCAAAGTCGCCGGGGCTGGCAAAGGGGAACCCAGCCTCAATAATATCGACTCCCAGCCGAGCTAGCTGCCGGGCAATCACCAGCTTTTCTTCCACATTGAGAGTGGCCCCTGGCGACTGTTCACCGTCTCGTAGGGTGGTATCAAAGATGAGAATGCGCTCTGGGCTGGGCTGATTGCTCATGGTACTTCTGCCGGTGAATAGCGGTTTCGACACGGCCCCTACCCTCTACCAAGACAACCGCAACCCGCGAATGATGTGCCCTGGAGATAAGGAATATAACTGTATCGATACTAACCATTCTACCGGTACAAAGTCGGATTCGCTACGACTTAGCCCCGACTATTCTAAGCATTTGCTGACAGCGAGCAGTGCCGGAGGCTCCGCCCGTAACCATGGGCAATCAGCAAATAAAACGTCGGTTTGATAAACAGTAATTTTTGGCCAGCAGTCTGATCGTCATCGTCGGAGAGGGGCAGGGATGGGTTGGGCTGGGGCCTGAAGCTCTTGTCCTGTCAGCAAAAGCTTCATTTCCGATTGCCAGTTTGACCCACCCTGCCTTCCGGCCACCCCCCATAGAGAAGATGGGGGCGGATCAGGGTGATTTCGCCAGCACCGCGACCGCCTTGAGGGCTTTGGGGCCCACATCAAACGCGGTAGGGTGAACTAAATGCCCGAGACAGCTAAATCTCGGCTACGGCACGCTCGATCAGGCGACGGGCTAGGGTTTGGGTGCCGGTGTGCTCGTAGTATTTCACCGACATGTCGAGAAATGCGCCGAGGTAGTCAAGCTTGCCCTTAGAGCCTTCGATAAAGCCACCCAGGTTGTCAACTAGACCGCTTTGGGTGATGTTGTGGTCGCCCACAAATCTGTCCATCCAGCCCTTGGTTGACTCAAAGGTTTCGGTCATAAAGGCCAGTTTGGCCCCGTCGTTGGCCCCAGGAATTTCGTTTTTGATGCCCTTAAAGGTCTGGTTGCCGTCGAGATCGCCAGGCCCAAAGCCTTTGATGGTATTGAGTGCCTTGGTCGAAAAGTCGGCCCCCAAGGGAATGATGCCGTCAAAGCTGACCAAGGCTGCCATGCGGATCAGCGATTCGCTGCTGTAGTCGCCCAAGGCGGCAAGAAAGTCGCCTAGGCTGTCGCCGGGAATGCCGCTGATTTTACAAAAGGCCACCACTTCGGCCACCAGCTTGACCACCAGGTCAATGGTCTGAGCTTTTTCGGGCTTAGGAGAAAGATTTTTGAGGAAGCCCAAAAAAGTATCCTGGCCAATGCGGTTGGCCAGGGCGGCGGCACCCAGCAGGCCCGAGGCAGAGTCTACGGTTTGATAGAGCCAGAGGGCGCTCTGGTAGCCCTGTTTTTTGTCGTTAAAGAGGGCGATCGCCCGTTCGCCAATGGCCTGCACCATCGCTGCATCGGTTTCGCCAGTGACGGTTTTGATGGTGTTGTCAAAGCCCACTAGGTTGTTCCACTGGCCGGGGACAAAGGTGTCAAGGGTTTTTAAGGCCCGCACGGTCAACCCCCCGGTGGGGAGCTGATCGACAATCTCGTAAATTTTTTTGCTCACAACTTACTCCTTACTTAGTTGCCGTTGAGGTCGTCGCTAATTGATTGCCCAATTTGCCAGGCGGCCCTAAGAGGCTGGCTGAAGACTGGGAGACAACCCCGGTAGCTGCACCCGAGGCAGCTTAAAACCAGGCTTGTCCTGGGCGGCAGCGGGGTCGGCGGCAGCTGTAGGCTGAGGCGACTGAGCAGCCTCCGAAGGAGTTGGCAGAGCTGCTGCGGCCTTACCCGCTGGGGTAATGGCCCCCTTAAGCTGGGCTAAGCCCTGGAGATCAAACTTTTGCAGCCAGGCTACCCGGTCTGCTTTAGTAAAGGCCGGATCGCGGGAGAGCACCTTGACCTGGTAGCGGCCATTGACCAGTAGCGCAGTGGCCGTCGTGCCCTGCTCAACCGTCGGAAAGCCAGATACAGCCTCGGTGGCGGTGTTAAACTTTTCGGCTGCCGACGGCAGACTGCTGGTGTCGTTGATGGTTAGCATGGCCAGGGTTTTGTCGCCCTGCTGGAGCTTATATTCGGCAAAGCCCTTCTTCTCTTGGTAAGGAATGACATTGTAGCCCCCCTGATCGCCGGGGAAAAACTCATTGAAGGTGCCGCCTTTCTCAGCTTTTTTGTTGACAGCTGCCGGTGCCCCAAAACCGGTAGTGTCTTTTTGCACCTGGTCGTACTTAGACGGAGCCGACGAACAGGCCGTAACCAGCAGCACCAGACATACCAATAGGGGCGCTAGCCGCCTCAACCAGCGGGTTAAACTCATAACAACTCTCCTTACACAGGCAAATTTGTAACTACAGATAGGCAGTTCAGTGGTGCCAAGCCACCTCTGTTGAGTATCTACGACCGTGGCACAGAAACATAAAGCTTCAGTAAGCAAAAATTATCTTTGGAAAGAGTGAATAGCCCCATCATCTCGCCTGGGCTATGGGCTGAAGGCTAGCCCCACCGCCCTAGGGCGGGTCATCAAACAACCCAAACCCTTGGGGGATCAGCCCTGCCACGCCTGCCCCAAACAACAGGCTAGGGGCTGTAACCTTTGGTTCATACGCGACTCATTGATGACCGCCCCTAGAGACCGAGGGCAACCTTGAATCGTTCTAGAGCGGCGGCCTCTTTGGTGCTGACCTTGTTGCTGCCAGAGCCAAAGAGCCCTTCCCCAGCGGCTTCGGCCACCGCCAAGCCGCAGTCGTAGATAAATTGCTTGTATTCGCCGATTTCAGCATCGCTGGCCTTGCCTGCAACCAGGGCTAGGGCGGCATTGATATCGGCGATCGCGCTGTCGATCATGGCCCCAGATTTAACATCTTCGGGCTTGATTTCAGGCTTATCGAGTTTGACCTGACCACTTTTGAGGGTTGCCTCTGAAAAAGCCGCCTGAATAATCGAGTTGGCGGGAAACTTTTGAGCAGCCCCGCTGATCTGCTTCGACATGGCCGCCGCCTCAATGGCCGTCGACACTATGCCCAGATCGACCATAGCCACCGATAGTCCGGTCATCATCGGTGCTTTAACCAAGGCTTGCAGATCTGTAGTGGTGTAATCGCTCATGGTGTACCTCGCAGTTTGGGCAGACAAGCCGTTGAGTCACTAGGCTGTAGCTCTTGCCAGACTCAGCTCTTCGAGAGTAAGTAAAAACGATAAGAAAGCCATAAAGATAATCGCAGCGGCTACCCTCTTACCGCCACCATCAGGAGATAGATGTTTTCACTATGCCGTCGGTAGCGCGGTTGTAGCAGCGGCGGCAAAGCTAGCTCTCCTAGGGCAGACTGAAGTTTGGCAGCGCTAAAATTAAGGGGCTATTGGCGATCTGGCTCTAGCTTGCTACGTTCGATAGTTTGATTTAATTGGCCAGATTGTCTAGACCTGAGGCGATGGCCCTGTCTCTACCCCAAACGCGATCGCCCAACGACTAAAAGGCTCTAACTGCGGCCATGGCCGAGCCATTGAGGAGGATCTATGCCCACAATTACTGAAGCGCCTTACACCCAGGAACAGATCCAGGTCTGGCTGCGGGGGCTACTCACCCTAGCCTGGGCCGACGGTGATTTTGATGACGATGAAAAAGCGCTCATTGCCTCTATCACCCAAGAAGAGCTGGCCCCCGAGATTGACTTCGACCACTTTGAGCCCGTTACGCCCGAGGAGGTTGCTCAGGTATTGGGGCCAGATCCGGCGATGGCCGAAAACTTTTTGCGCATGGCGGTTATGGTAGCTCTAGCCGATGGGGTGTACTCCGTCGAAGAAGATACTCAGCTGCAGTTGCTATGCGAGGCGCTCAACCTGCAAGAAACAGCCCTCACCTCGGTGCGATCGACTCTCTACAGCCTCAAGCCCGAAAACCAGGCGGCTGCCTCTGCCCTGCGCCCCTCGACCGCAGGTGCCAAAATCGACCCCCTCAAGCCCGCCCGCGAATGGCTCGACCAGCTAGAGATCCAAGACCCACGGCTGGCTCGGTTTGTGTGTAAGCTAATTCCGTCTCAGTGCCCCTTTGAGCGCGATGTGGTGCTGTTTAAGAAAAAGCTGGTGCACATCCCCCCCATGTGCAAAATTAACCCCCTCTATGAACAGCTGGTGGGGCTGCGGTTTCGCGCTCTGTCATACCTCGCCGATGACTGTGGTGAGGATGTGACGCCACTGCTATAGCCTTGATCGCAGCCCCTAGATGCTCCATTCAACCCAGAGGTGGGGGTTAAGAAACGGTTCTCAGACTCTGGGTTGCAACCAGCCGGTTGTCGGTAGTTTGCCAAAAGCTCAAAATTTGGCTGGCCACAGCATGAGGATGTACAGCGTGGAAGAAGTGACGGCCAGAGAACAGCACGGTGCGATCGCTCCCTTTTAGCCAGGGCTGCCACCCTCGAATCTGCGCGGGAGCCACGATGGCATCCTCTTCGCCACCGCCCACCATCAGCGGCACGGCCACTCCACCAGGGCATAGACTCACCCGCTTCAGCAGCGAATGGGGAGACACTGACTGGATCAAATCTCTCTCTAGCAAGCTGACCCACCCCGCCAGGAGCGGCGGTGACTGATAGCCAAAGAGACTGTGAGCCATTTGGGTTAGTACCTGCTGGCGTTTGCAGGGTAGCCGTTCAAGCTGGGTGTAATAGTGGGCCTGCCAGTCAATCATGGGGTTCACCCCTACCGAAAGCAGAGTCAGCGACTTCACTCGATGGGGGTTTTGGCGGGTGTAGAGCAGCCCCACCAGCCCTGCGGTGCCGTGGCCTAGCAGGTGCACTGGCTGGCTATGTCCCTTGAGATAGTCGTGCAGCAGGGTAACAGCAACAGCTAAGGAACTGGGCTCGTCGGGCGTTTGGCGGTAGGCCCAGTGGGCTACCTCAGCGTGGCGAGCCAAGCAGCCCAATAGCTTGTGGTCAAGGCGCTCAAAGGCAGGGCTGACATTGAGCCAAACCGCGTCGGGGCAAGGAGATAGTGTCATTGAGTACGAGGTTCCTGGTGTTGATTTAGAGTGCGCGCGCAAGGGTTCAAGGGCTCACCCAGAGACAGACAGAGCAGGAAACTAGGAAAGGGAGGCCATCTGAACACAGCACTTATTGAGAAACAAACTCAATAAGGTAATTTGACCATAGATCGGAATCATTCTCAATAGGCTGGAGTTAAGTTTTGTGAGCTACTTTTGAGGCAGGCGCTTTCTCTAGCGCTACCTCCTGCTTCAATTTGCCTCGTCTTCCCTCATAGGACATAGGTCAACCTCAGTTCGGGTAACTCTTTCCCCTCCTTCGGAGGGGTGCCCAAAGGGCGGGGTGGGTTAAACCTACGGCAAAATAAAAGTCTCTAGATATGGTGAGTTGCTGTGCTGGCAAAGACTAACCCACCTCTACCCCTCCCAAGGAAGAATGGGCTTGCTTCGCCAAAGATTTTCTTATCCCGAACTCAGGTTAGGTCATCACATAGCCCTCTACCTGACGCGGAGTTCATGTCTTCGCTATCGATTGCTATTCTCAATAAATCTAGGGTGATCCGTCTATGCTCAACCCTAGCTCAGGTACGGCGATCGCCCCATCGAGCTAGCTAGCTGAACCACACCAGTCAAACTGCGGAGTGGTAGTGGCTGGTACTGCATTGGGCTTGGCAATCAGGTATCCCTGGGCAAAGTCAGCTCCCCGCTGCTGCAACCAGTTCAGTTCCTCGACACATTCAATGCCCTCGGCCACCGTCTGAATGTTGAGCTGCTGAGCAATTTCCAACAGCTTCTCGGTGATTAAAGCCTTATAGAGGTCTTGGTGAACATTCCGAATCAGCTCCATATCGAGCTTGATAAAGTCGGGCCGCAGCTGGTGGAGCAAATTTAGACCCGAGTAGCCCGACCCCAAATCGTCTAGGGCCACGGCAAACCCCGCCTCTCGGTAGTACCGCAAAACTGTTTTTAGATGGTCTAGATCCTGTGGGCTATCTGACTCGATCACCTCAAACACCACCTGCCCATGGCTAATGCCCGCCTTATCAATAGCGGCCACGGTGCTACGGAGGCAAGACACCGGGTCGTAGAGAGCCGTCGGAGTAAAATTGAGAAAAATGCGCTGGGTCAAGTGGTGCTGGCTGGCTTGGGCGATCGCACTGAGTCGAGCCGCCCGATCGAGCTGAGGCATCAGCCCCGCTACCGCCGCCTGGGCAAACATCGCCCCAGGCATGACTAGATTGCCCTCGCTATCAACACCCCGCAGCAGCGACTCATAGCCATAGATGTGAGATGTATCTTGAATTGAGACAATCGGTTGAAAGTGGCTGGTAAAGCGATCGTGAGCCAGCATATCTACCAGCCAGTCAGACTGACTCAAGGTGACAAAGCGCTGCAGCGAGGCTATGTCGCTAAAGTCTTCAATCTGGGGCTGCAGAGTACCCCGAACAAACAAGACCTGAGTTTCCACGAGTTCTCTGGGCGTAACCAGCTTGGCTAGGCGGAGAGCCACCTCCTGGGCCTGGCCAAACTGGCAACTAACCCCTAACCCAGAGCGCTCTTGCATCAGCTCAAACCTAAGGCACTCTTGCTTTAAAAAGGTCGTCACCTTAGCCAGAGTATGAGGCACCGGAAACCAGAGAAACAGCCGCCCCACCTCCCCAGCCCGACAGCGCTGAATATTTTCACAGGCACAGAGCTTAGTGGTAGAACGTCCCATCAATCAGATCCGATAGCAATCTATAAGCAACCTTCATTTCCTTTAGGATTCCCCAATTTACGCACAAGCTACCCGTTGCCTATTGTTTTCTAGCCCAGTAGCTGAAGCCGATTCAGGTTTTCGTTGAGGCTGCGGGGCAAATTTACTGCGAAAAGTCATATTCTCGCAGCTCTAGGCGACATCCTTCCTCCAGGTTGAGGGCGCGCTTGATCGGGTTGATGTCTCGAAAGCCCTCGGCTCCATTTTGTCTAAGGCTGGTCTCAAAGCGCTCGACAAAGGTAGATACACAGGGATTCCGGCTTTGGCCAAGGCTCTCTAGGCTGCTGAGGGTGGTGTCCATATCCCAGACTCCTACGGCGTTGTGGAGTTGTTCCCAGGCCCGGTTTTCCTGACTGTTAGTGGCGACTTGAAGCTGGTAACGGCCCAAGATTTGGTAAGCCAACCAAAAACTGCCGCTGAGAATGGCCGCCATGCCCAAGGAAATCAGGCAGCCCGCCAGGGGGTTGCGGCGGCTAAGGGGGCGCAGTGAAGGCGCTGGGGCGGTGGTGAGGCCGTTGCAATACTCTACAAAGGGGGGCATTTGATCGAGAAACCAGATCTCAATACCCTTGGGCTGGAGCTGCTCTGCGATCGCATCAACCGCCTCCCAATCGCCCTCAGGGGTCAGCCCGGCAATGACAAACTGCTGGTCGGGAAAGTGTGGTTGACAGGCTTGAACTACCTCTACCATAGCCCGCAGGTCTGACGGGGTCAGACTCTGGGGGCAAAAAATGGCATACATCGGCGTGAGCAAATCAACCCTACCGCCCTCGGGGCAGGGCACCTGCCGATGGATGCTGTGGCCATAGTCTTCGAGCCAGCGCCCCAGGGCGATTTGCAGATCATCTGAAGTGGCAAATTCTAAGGCGACGGTCACGGTTGGCGAGGGAGTAATATAGTCTTCATGTACTAGTTTAGCGTCGTGCGCCGCTTACGAGCGTCTGGATGGGTGCGATCGCCTGTATCAAGTCACTGAGGAGGTGGGGTTTTCTCATCGGTAAAACTCGACCTCTGCATTTGCTTGGGCACTTAAATGAGACCTATGCCTCAGACTCCCTCTCTAGACTTGCTAGAAATAATAGGAGATTTGTTGGAGATATGGTCGCTGTGACTCTAGCCAGTTTAGTTAAGACTTTTCTCTGGTGAATATTCAAATGGCTGCCCGTTCGCTGGGTTTCTCAATGGCGTACCCCTTGAGGAAATAGCCATATTTTGTAAGTAATTTAGAACATTTGCGGAGCCCGAACCGGTGGAGATGGGATAAGATTAAGTAATGTAACTAATTTCTAAGGAAGACTAATTGCCCAGCTGGTGTTTTTCTCTGGTTAACCCGCTGAGTATGGTGCCAAGCTTAGCTCAGACCCCACCTAAGCTCTACGGTTCTCCCCAATGCAGGTTAACGGCAAGCTCCGTAAAGTATTACTAAGTCTCTCAAGGCCGCGAGAGCAGTTTTGTCATTGCCTTTGCTCTCTGAGCCTTGACTCACCTTCAGAAATCTGAAGTTTCGGCCAGCTTATCGCTCCTGCCCTTTCCTCTCGAACGCTCCTCAAGCCACTGGTACTGACACAATCACCATGTTTGAACATTTCACGAACACCGCCATCGCCGTCATCATGAAAGCCCAAGAAGAGGCTCGCCGACTGCGCCACAACTTTGTGGGCACTGAGCAGCTGCTGCTGGGTTTAATCAAAGAAGAATCGACTCTGTCGGCCAGGGTGCTGGGGGAGTTTGGCGTCAATCTCAACGACGCTCGGGCTGAGGTGGAGGCCATCATTGGCCGGGGCAGTGGCAGCGTGCCGCCTGAGATTCCCTTCACGCCCAAGGTCAAGCAGGTGTTTGAGCTGGCTTTTCAGGAGGCCCGCAAGGTCGATTCGCCCTACATTGAGCCCGAGCACCTGCTGCTGAGCCTGTGTCAAAACACCGAAAGTGTGGCCTACCGGGTGCTGACTAACCTAGGGGTAGAGCCCGCTAAGGTGCGCACTCGCATTATTCAAGAGCTGGGCGAGGCGGCGGCCATACCGGCGGGGCGGCGCAGCAGCGATCGCGACGACTCCCGCAAGAAGGGCAAAATTCTCTCCGAGTTTGGTAACGATCTCACCGCCCTAGCCGCTGCTGGCAAGATCGACCCCGTTGTGGGCCGCGCTAAAGAAATTGAGCGCGTTGTGCAGATTCTCGGTCGCCGCACCAAAAATAACCCCATTCTGGTGGGTGAGCCAGGGGTAGGTAAGACCGCGATCGCCGAAGGTCTGGCCCAGCGCATCGTCAACCAGGATGTGCCCGAGGCGTTGCTCACCAAGCGTGTGATCAGTTTAGACATGGGCTCGCTGGTGTCGGGCACCCGCTTTCGGGGCGACTTTGAAGAGCGCCTCACCCAGCTAGTGCAGGAAGTGCGTGAAGACCCTGACGTAGTGCTGGTAATCGATGAGATCCACACTTTGATTGGGGCTGGTTCGCTCGAAGGCGGGCTAGATGCCGCCAACATGCTTAAGCCTGCCCTGGCTCGGGGTGAGATGCAGTGCATTGGGGCTACCACTCTCGACGAGTTTCGTAAGCACATCGAGCGCGATGCCGCTCTAGAGCGCCGCTTTCAGCCGGTGCAGGTCAAGCCGCCCTCGGTGCCTGAGACGATTGAGATTCTCCAGGGGGTGCGCAGCCGTTACGAGCAGTTCCACCAGGTGAGCTTTACCGACGAGGCACTGGCGGCGGCGGCCAAGCTGTCCGATCGCTACATTAGCGATCGCCACCTGCCCGACAAAGCCATCGACCTGATCGACGAAGCGGGTTCTCAGGTGAAGCTGCGCTTTATGCCCAAGTATCCGTCTAAGGAACTCAAGCTGGAGCTGCGTCAGGTCAACAAAGACCTCGACGAGGCGATCGAGCTACAAGAGTTTTCTAAGGCCAAAACCCTGCAAGAGCAGCGGCAGTCGCTGATTCAGCAGCTCCAGGCCGACATTCCTGAGTATGGGGAGGCCGAAGCGGGCAGTTTGCCCCCCCAGCCCATTGTTGACGAAGAGAACATCGCTGACATTGTCGCGGCCTGGACGGGTATTCCGGTCAACCGCATGACCGAGACTGAAGCCGTGCGCCTCATGCACCTCGAAGATGTGCTCCACGAGCGGGTGGTTGGTCAGCACGAGGCGGTAATGGCTGCTGCCAAAGCTATTCGTCGGGCGCGGTCTGGCCTGGCCAGCGCCGATCGCCCCATCGCTAGCCTGGTCTTCTCTGGCCCCACCGGGGTGGGTAAAACCGAGCTGTCTAAGGCTCTGGCCGTAGCCCTGTTTGGTTCCGAAGAGGCGATGATTCGGCTTGACATGTCAGAGTTTATGGAGAGCCACACTGTGTCAAAGCTGATCGGCTCGCCGCCGGGCTTTGTCGGCTACGACGAGGGTGGTCAGCTTACCGAGGCGGTGCGTCGCCAGCCCTACAGCGTGATTTTGATGGATGAGATTGAAAAGGCTCACCCCGATGTCTTTAATATGCTCTTGCAGGTGCTCGACGACGGTCGTCTGACCGATGCCAAGGGGCGAGCCGTGAGCTTCAAAAACACGCTGATCATTCTGACCTCCAACATTGGCTCCCAGGTGATTGAGAAAGGGGGCGCTGGTCTGGGCTTTGACTTTGCCACCACCGATGCGGCCACCAGCCAGTACAACAATATCCGCAACCTAGTTAACGAGGAGATGAAGCAGTACTTCCGTCCCGAGCTGCTAAACCGGCTGGATGAGATCATCGTTTTCCGCCAGCTCACTCGCGACGAGGTCAACCAGATCGCCGACCTCATGCTAGATCAGGTGAACAAGCGCCTAGCCGATCGCCAGATGGCGGTCACTCTGTCAGATGCCTTCCGCAGCCGATTGGCTGGCGAGGGCTATGACCAGCGCTACGGGGCTCGCCCGATGCGCCGCGCCATTGCCCGCCTGGTAGAAGACACCCTGGCCGAGGCGATTTTGACGGGTGAGTTAGAGGAGGGCGATCGCGCCCGCCTCGACCTCGACGAAGCGGGCAACCCCACGGTTATCCCAGAGCGCCAGCCCGCTCTGGTAGGATAGCCCTGAACGCTGCTACTTACCGCTGAGCCATGGTAAATTTGCCCCCTGACCCGCCCGATCGTCGCCCTGCCGGTGGGACGGGCGGGTCAACCCCCCGCACTCGAGATTTAGACGAGCTGCTGGCAGTGGTGTTGGCCTTCTTAGGGATAGGTTCGATTTTGTGGTGGGGGCTTGCTCGCGACCAAGGGCTTGTGGTTGACTCAGCTCTTTTGGGGCGACGAGCTGATTTAGCCCCCAGCTCGGTAGCCCCGGTGTCGCCAGAGCAGGCCGCAGGTTTTGAGCGACGCACCTTTGAACGAGGCGATCGCCCCCCAGAGCGTCCGTCGGGCGAGCAAAGCGGTCTGCCTAGTTTTGGTACCGCACCCCAGCGTCCCAACATTGACGCCCTGCCCGCTCCTGCCCCACTAGACACAGAGTCTGGCCCGCCTGAGGCTGGGCTGACCACGGTTACCCAGCCCCTAGATATTACCGATGTACCCGTCACCCATTGGGCCTACCCTTTTATCAAGCCCATGTTTGACCAAGGCTATCTGCCCGATTTGCCCGAGCGTGGGTTTCGTCCCGATCAGCCGTTGACTAGGGCTGAGTTTGCCGCTTTACTGAGCCATGCCTTTGGCGGTGTACCTCGGGAAGGATCGGTACGCACCTTTAGCGATGTGCCCAATACCTACTGGGCCGCCTCGGCAATTGATGATGCGGTGGCCCAAGGATTTATGAATGGCTACGCCGAGGGCGACTTTCGCCCCGATCGAGCGGTGCCTCGCTACGAAGTGCTGGTGGCTTTGGCCACTGGGCTAGGCATGACCCCCGCTGTGTCCCCCGACCAAGTTCTACAGGCCTTTGTTGACACCAGTTCTATGCCCGACTGGGCCAGGCCTAGGGTGGCGGCGGCGGTAGAAAATGCTCTGGTGGTCAACTATCCGGCTCGCGACCAGCTCAAGCCCGCCCAGGCCGCGACCCGGGCTGAGATCGTAGCGATGCTGCACCAGAGCCTGGTGCAGCTGGGCGAACTTCCTGCGGTGGAGTCTCAGTATGCAGTGCCGTAAGGGGATAGGGTAGAAGCCAACCAATGGGTCTGCCTCTACCCCTTTTACAGCTCCCACACACTCAAGCCCGCCTCAGCACAATTTCCTATGCCTTGATCCCACCGTCTGATAGACTGGGAAGTCGAGAAGGGAACGCGAAAACCCATTAAATATAGGCAGTTTGGAGGATTGATCCCGTGGAAAGTACCCTCGGTCTTGAGATTATTGAGGTTGTCGAACAGGCTGCGATCGCATCATCCCGCTGGATGGGCAAGGGCGAAAAAAACATCGCTGACCAAGTGGCGGTAGAAGCCATGCGGGAGCGCATGAACAAAATTCACATGCGCGGTCGCATTGTCATCGGCGAGGGTGAGCGGGACGATGCCCCCATGCTCTATATCGGTGAAGAGGTGGGCATCTGCACCCAGCCTAACGCCACTGATTACTGCAACCCCGACGAACTGCTGGAAATTGACATCGCCGTTGACCCCTGCGAAGGCACCAACCTGGTAGCCTATGGCCAAAACGGCTCGATGGCGGTGCTGGCTATCTCTGAGAAGGGCGGTCTGTTTGCCGCTCCCGACTTCTACATGAAGAAGCTGGCCGCTCCGGCCCAGGCCAAGGGCAAGGTGGACATCAACAAATCGGCCACCGAAAACCTGAAAATTTTGGGTGAATGCCTCGATCGCGCCATCGACGAGCTGGTGGTGGTGGTGATGAAGCGCGATCGCCACAACGACCTGATCAAAGAAATCCGCGATGCTGGTGCTCGCGTGAAGCTGATTGCCGACGGCGACGTTGGTGCGGCCATCTCTTGCGCTTTCTCGGGCACCAACACCCACGCCCTGATGGGCATCGGTGCCGCCCCTGAGGGGGTGATTAGCGCCGCCGCCATGCGCTGCCTGGGGGGCCACTTCCAGGGACAGCTGATCTATGACCCCGCCGTGGTCAAGACCGGTCTGATCGGCGAGAGCAAAGAGGCCAACATTGCCCGCCTCAACGAGATGGGCATCACCGATATCGACAAAGTGTACGACGCCGACGAGCTGGCCTCGGGCGAAACCGTTTTGTTTGCCGCCACCGGCATTACCAGCGGTGAGCTGATGGATGGCGTGCGCTTCTTCCACGGCGGCATGCGCACCCAGTCGCTGGTTATTTCCAGCCAGTCTAAGACCGCCCGCTTTGTAGACACCATCCACATGGTTGACAGCCCCAAGAGTCTGCAAATTCGGTAGTTACGCTAGTTAGGTGGTGAGATGGGATCTAAATCAGGTCTAATTTCACCACCGACCCAAACCAAACAGGGAGACACAGGCAAGCTGTGTCTCCCTGTTTGGTTTGGGTTCACAGTTTTTGATGGACTTTTGTTGAGTTTCCTTGAGTCGAGCCCTATTTATCTCTAAGTTCAAACATATTGGCAGTTGTGTACGGAGTAACCCTGGGTCAGGTTGTTTCACCTCTTACCTGGCCCTAGTAAGGTATCCGTTAACACCATAAATTTAGGTGACTATCAAACGCGTGGAGGAAGAATGAATATCGCCGTAATTGGTCTGAGCCATAAAACCGCCCCGGTTCAAATTCGTGAAAAACTTAGCATTCCAACGGCTCAGACAGGTGATGCGATCGCCCATCTCACCCACTGCCCCCACATCGACGAAGTTTCGATTCTCAGCACCTGCAACCGGCTTGAAATCCACATCGTCACCGAGGAGACCGAGCAGGGCATTCGCGAGGTCACCCAGTTTCTCTCTGAGCACAGCGGCCTGCCCCTCCATGAGCTGCGCCAACACCTGTTCATTCTGCTCCATCAGGATGCGGTCAACCACCTGATGCGGGTGGCGGCGGGGCTCGACAGCCTGGTGCTAGGCGAAGGCCAGATTCTCGCCCAGGTGAAGCACGCCCACCAGCTGGCCCAGCAGCATAAGAGCATTGGCAGGGTGCTAGATAGGCTTCTCAAGCAATCTCTCACCGCTGGCAAGCGCGTCCGCAGCGAAACCAGCATTGGCACCGGAGCCGTCTCGATTAGCTCTGCCGCTGTAGAGCTGGCCCGCATGAAGGTGCCCCACCTGCACAGCTGCAATATCAGCATTTTGGGCGCGGGCAAGATGGCTCGCCTGCTGGTGCAGCACTTAGTTTCTAAAGACGCCTCCTGCACGATCACCATTCTCAATCGCACCATCGATCGCGCCAACGAGCTGGCCAAGCAGTTTCCCGATGCCAACATTCGCACCGGCACCCTCGATGCCATGCTAGACACGGTGCAGGCCTGTGACGTGGTCTTTACCTGTACCTCCGCCACCGAGCCGATTTTGCACCGTGAAAATCTAGAGCCTCTGCTGGACGGCAGCCGCACCCTAATGCTGTTTGATATTGCCGTCCCCCTCAACGTTCATACCAATGCCAATGAGCTCAATAACGTCCATGCCTTTAATGTTGACGACCTGAAGGCTGTGGTTGCCCAAAACCAGGCCAGCCGCCGCCGCATGGCCATGGAGGCCCAGGTGCTGCTCGACCAAGAAGTAGAGAGCTTCATGGACTGGTGGCGATCGCTCGACACCGTAGGCACCATCAGCAGCCTGCGCAGCAAGGTCGAAACCATCCGCGAGCAGGAGCTAGAGAAGGCTCTGTCGCGCCTGGGCAGCGAGTTTGCCGAGAAGCACCAAGAGGTGATCGAGGCGCTGACTCGGGGCATTGTCAACAAAATTCTCCACGACCCCATGGTGCAGCTGCGCGCCCAGCGCGACATTGAAGCCCGCAAGCGGGCGATGCAGACCCTACAGGTGCTGTTTGATCTAGAGACCACCTCTAACGAGAAGTACAGTTAGCCAGGTTTCTCTTTCGTGAGATGACCTAGACCCCAGGGATTTTCAAAATTCCTGGGGTCTTTTGCGTAGGGTAGGCTTTAGAAGCAAGCTGCTTTGATTTGCTATGCCAACAGTTCTTAGTGCCACAACCGATCAGCGGGTAGCCTACGGCGATCGCACCTGGGCACAGTTCAAGCTGATCCAAAGGGCTGGAAGATTGCCCTGGCGCGCGGCTGTTCTACTACGACGGTACTGTCGAACTTCTGATGCCAGGGCGCGATCACGAGTTCTTTAAATCGGTGATCGGGTTCTTGCTAGAACTCTTGTTTGTAGACCAAGGCATCGACTTTTACCCCACTGGGTCAATGGATCAAGAGCGGGAGGGGGAAGCCTTTGCCCAGGCCGATGAGTCGTACTGTATGGGTGGCCCCAAGACGATCCCCGACATCTCTATTGAAGTGACGTTCACCAGCGGCAATCTCACGAAACTGGCACGGTATCGCTTACTCGGCGTGCCAGAAGTCTGGTTTTGGGAAGACGGGTCGCTGAGTCTGTATCACTTGGAAACAGACGGCTACCGACGGGTTGATCGCAGCCAGATTGCCGAGCTGTCGAGCCTGGATATTGAGCTGTTTTGCCGTCGTGTGTTGATGGCCGAGACCTCTCGTCTAGAGGCGGCTCAGACATTTCGGCAGGGAATTCAAGCTGCCTAGGCGGTGTAAGATATCGAGCATCCTGATGTTGGATGGAGCACTCAATGACAAGTCCCTTTCGCGTTGGTGTGGCTGGCCCAGTGGGCTCGGGCAAGACCGCCCTGGTGGATGCTTTGTGTAAGGCATTGCGCGATCGCTACTCCATCGCCGTGGTCACCAACGACATCTACACCCAGGAAGACGCCCAGTTTCTAGTGCGCAGCCAGGCCCTCAGTCCCGATCGCATCGTTGGGGTCGAAACCGGCGGCTGTCCCCACACTGCCATCCGCGAAGACGCCTCGATGAACCTGGTGGCGATCGAAGATCTCGAAGCGCGGTTTAACCCATTAGATCTGGTGTTTGTGGAAAGCGGCGGCGACAACTTGGCCAGCACCTTTAGCCCTGAGCTGGTAGATTTGACGCTCTACGTGATCGACGTAGCTGCTGGCGACAAGATTCCCCGCAAGGGTGGGCCAGGGATCACCAAGTCTGACTTTTTGGTGATCAACAAAATCGACCTGGCTCCTATGGTGGGGGCCAGCCTGGCGGTGATGGAGCAAGACGCCAAAAAAATGCGGGGCGATCGCCCCTTTGGCTTCACCAATCTCAAAACCCAGGCGGGGTTGGCCACCATTATCGACTTCATTCAGCACCACGCTGGGCTAACCCCGATCGCCATACCCACGCTACCAGGGAAAAATAACCATGCCTAGAACCTTGGTGGGTACGGTCAAGGCGCTGTGGCGCTACCCAGTAAAGTCGATGCGAGGGGAATGTGTTGAGGAACTATTGCTGACAGAGCGCGGCTTTTGGGGCGATCGCGCCTTTGCTCTCTGGGACGCGCAAAGCCAAAAAGTCGCCAGCGCTAAAAATCCCAAAAAGTGGGCACAGTTGCTGGCCTTTCAGTCCCGTCTGATCGCCAGTTCACCAGCTCAGCTCGACCCAGCCCAGGTGGAAATTATTTTGCCCGATGGGCAGGTCACTACCAGCGATCGCCCGGAGATCAACGGCCTGCTTTCAGCAGCCCTGGGACGAGAGGTGACACTGGTCTCTACGCCGCCCGCCCAGGCCAGTATTGAGCACTACTGGCCCGAGGTCGAAGGCACCACCCACCAAGACACTCTCACCCAAATCGTCATGCCCTCCGGCACCTTCTTTGATGCCTGCCCGGTGCATGCCATTTCCACCGCTACCCTGGCCCAGCTGCAAGCCCTGAACCCCACCAGCAACTTCGACGTTCGGCGGTTTCGCCCCAATATTGTGATTCAGCCGGTTGAGAGAATCGAGGGGTTTATTGACCAAGATTGGGTACATCAGGCTCTGGCTGTAGGAGAAGAAGCCCGTCTGAGTGTTTTTACCGGCTGCTCCCGCTGTGTGATGACCACACTGCCCCAGACTGATCTAGCCGCAGACCTCGGCATTCTCCGCACTACGGCCCAGCACAGCGCCGGAATTGCAGGCATTCGGGCCACCGTTCTGCAACCCGGCCTAATTCGGCGCAATGACCCCATCTGGGTCGATTTTGCCTAGCGTCTGATCTAGCTATGCGCGGCAACAGTGGATCCTGACTAAGGGGCGATCGCGAGGGCAACGGTTTTCTAAGCTTTATAACAGGAAAGTTTGGGGAATTTGTATCCTGGGCTACACTTACTGCCAATCACTAACTCTAATATCCACTCTGACGGTCTACGTGAAATTCCGGTTGCTACGTTTCCTTTTGAGTCAGGAGAGAGATTGAATGGTCACTCGATTTAATCGACGCAAGTTTTTGGTGTACGGCTCTGCCACCCTAGGCACCTCGATGCTGTTGAAAGCCTGTGGTAGCTCTACAACTACCAGCACAGACACCACAGACGGTGGCACTGAGACCGCTGCTGCCGATGGTGAAGCTATCAAGGTGGGCATTCTCCACTCCCTGAGCGGCACCATGGCTATCAGTGAAACCACTGTGGTAGATGCCGAGAAACTGGCGATTCAAGAAATCAATGCTGCGGGTGGGGTGCTGGGCAGACAGATCGAGGCCGTGGTCGAAGACGGTGCCTCTGACTGGCCTACCTTTGCAGAAAAGGCTGAGAAACTGATTGACCAAGACCAGGTAGCGGTGGTGTTTGGCGGTTGGACCTCTGCCAGCCGTAAGGCCATGCTGCCCGTGTTTGAGTCGAAGGGCCACATGCTGTGGTATCCCTTGCAGTACGAAGGCCAAGAGTGTTCGCAAAACATTTTCTACACCGGTGCTGCCCCCAACCAGCAGATTGAGCCCGCTGTAGACTGGCTGCTTGAGAACAAGGGCACAGACTTTTTCTTAGTTGGTTCTGACTACGTCTTCCCCCGGACTGCCAACACCATCATCAAAGAGCAGCTCAAGGCCAAGGGCGGCAACACCGTGGGTGAAGACTACCTGCCCCTGGGCAACACCGAAGTTACCCCGATCATCACCAAAATTCGCGCGGCACTGCCCGATGGCGGCGTGATTTTCAACAGCCTCAACGGCGACAGCAACGTGGCCTTCTTCAAGCAGCTCCAGGGCGCAGGCATGGGGCCAGACCTCTATCCTGTAATGTCGGTGAGCGTGGCCGAAGAAGAAGTGCGCCAGATTGGCCCCGAGTTTCTGGTTGGTCAACTCGCGTCTTGGAACTACTTCCAAACCGTAGAAACCCCTGAAAACGAGAAGTGGGTAGCCGACTTCAAGGCCGAGTTTGGCGACGATCGCGTTACCAACGACCCCATGGAAGCCGCCTACATCATGGTATATCTGTGGAAGCAGGCGGTAGAAGCAGCAGGCACCTTCGACATCCCCGAGGTGCGCACGGCGGCCTACGGCCAGACCTTTGCGGCTCCCGAAGGCCCTGTGACCATGAACACCAACCACCACCTGTCTAAGACGGTGCGCCTGGGCGAGGTGCGTGAAGATGGTCTGTTTGACATTATTTGGGAAACTGATGGTGTCGTTGAACCCCAGCCCTGGAATCAGTATGTGCCTGACACCATTGGGTTTGGTTGTGACTGGTCTGATGCTGCCAAGGGCGGCAAGTTTGAGATCTAATTGCTCCCTGCTCTGATGCGGTTATAGACATGAGGCGAGGGTGCAGTTAGCTGTGTCCTCGCTCTCTTTATAACCCTTAAATAGGCTGAGGCAGGTTAGTTAACTTGCGTCCTCTTTAAATGGGCCTGAATGAATAATTAGCCTCTCACCTTAGGCTTTTTAAGCCTAGCTTTTTGCGGCGATCGCGATCCTCAAACGCCTTTTTTTGTGGAGTCAAGGGTAAGAGAGCTCAGGTTAGGTTGCCTAAGGGATGAGGTTGAGTAGACCCTTTCGTTGGTCTAGTTTTGTTAGAGATGGACATTTCTAGGCCTGAGCTGCCTTTAATATCCCTATTAAGTTTTAGCCCTGTGCTATGGGCAGCGGTGGTGACGCGCTACCGGTTGTGAGTTGTTCTGAAAGCGGTAAGAGCTGTGTTAGAAGGCTTAATTGGTGGCCTTTTCAATGGCATTAGCATTGGTGCAGTGCTGTTGATTGTGGCCTTGGGTTTGGCGATTGTGTTTGGCTTGATGGGGGTCATTAATTTGGCTCACGGAGAACTGATGATGTTTGGGGCCTACACCACGTTTGTAGTGCAGAATGCGGCTAAAAGCATGGGGGGAATTGCGCCCGACCTATATATTTTTGTGGCCCTACCTCTGGCATTTTTAGTGGCTGCCCTGCTGGGCTTGCTGCTAGAGAGAACCGTAATTCGCTATCTCTACGGTCGGCCCCTAGAGACGCTGCTGGCCACCTGGGGGGTGAGCCTGATTTTGATTCAGTTTATCCGCAGCGTTAGCTGGCCGATGCTGATTGGCCTAGTGGTGTTTGCGGCGCTGTTTTTTGTCGGTCGCTGGGTGCTGACCCGCTACACCGACTGGGATCGGATATCTGAATGGGCGAACCCGGTGTTTTTGGGGCTGAGTGGCGCGATCGCAGCCCTGACCTGGTTTCTGACCCAAAGTTCTGGCAGTGCTCAGTTTGCCCGTCCCTGGTTCGGGGCTCGCAACGTGGATGTCACGCCGCCGAGCTGGCTGCGGGGCGGCGTGACCCTGGGCAGCACCCTGCAGTTTCCCTCGGCTAGACTGTTTATTATTGCCCTCACCATTATTTGCCTGGTGGCGGTCTACTGGTTTCTCAACGGCACGGCCTGGGGTCTGCGAATTCGCTCGGTGACCCAAAACCGCGGTATGAGCGCCTGTTTGGGCATTCCTACCGGTCAGGTAGATGCGATTACCTTTGCCCTGGGGTCTGGGCTGGCGGGCATTGCTGGGTTTGCGGTGACGCTGCTGGGCTCAGTCGGTCCTAACCTGGGGGGCAACTACATTGTCGACGCCTTCATGGTGGTGGTAGTAGGCGGGGTTGGCAAGCTGGTGGGCAGTATTGTGGCGGCCATGGTAATTGGCATTACCACCTATCTATTAGGTTCGGGCACCATGGCGCTGCTGTTTCCGCCGACGGACTTTTTCCAGCCCATCATTGGTTTCTTTACCTTCTTCGCCACCACCAGCATGGCCAAGGTACTGGTTTTTGCGCTAATCATTGCCTTTTTGCAGGTGCGGCCCGCTGGGCTGTTCCCGCCAAAGGGTCGTTCGGTGGAGCTATAGGGCTATGACTACAAATGTTGCCGTTCAACCGCGTCGCGCCGCCAAGGCCAGCGAAAAGCGCAAGCTGATGATCGAAGTGATCGCCGTGATTGCGATCGCCCTTTTTCTGATCGTTATTCTCCCCATGCTGCTGTCGGGGTTTCGGCTCAACCTGGTGGGGCGCTTTTTGGCCCTGGCCATTGTGGCGCTGGGCATTGACTTGATCTGGGGCTTTACCGGGCTGCTGAGTCTGGGCCACGGGATATTTTTTGCTCTGGGGGGCTACGCCTTTGCCATGTACCTAGAGCTAAATACTCTAGGCGACAGGCAACTCCCCGAGTTTTTTGGCCTCTACGGGGTGACCGAGCTGCCGCTGTTTTGGCAGCCGTTTAACTCTCTGCCGTTTACGCTGCTGGCGATTTTCACCATTCCGGCGATCGTAGCGGGGCTGCTGGGCTACCTGGTATTCCGCAACCGCATTCGCGGGGTCTACTTTTCGATTTTGACCCAGGCTGCCCTGGTGGTGTTTTTTAACCTATTTAACGGTCAGCAAAAGCTGATCAACGGCACCAACGGCCTCAAAACCTCCACCTCTATCTTTATGGGCCAGCAGGTGGGCAGCGACGGCATGCGGATGTTCTTTTATATCTGCACCGTGATTGCGCTGATCGCCATGTATGCTCTCTGCCGCTGGCTCACCAGCGGGCGCTTTGGCCGCATGCTGGTGGCGATTCGCGACGACGAAAACCGGGTGCGGTTTTCGGGCTATGACCCCACGGCGTTTAAGGTGCTGGTGTTTGCGGTCTCAGGGGCGATCGCCGGTATTGCCGGTGCCCTCTACACGGTGCAGTCGGGCATTATTTCCCCCCAGGTGATGGATATTGCCTTTTCGATTGAGATGGTGATCTGGGTCGCCGTGGGCGGGCGCGCTACCCTGGTCGGGGCGGTGCTGGGTGCGGTGCTGGTGAATATGGCCCGCAGCCTGCTCAGCGAGCGCTTTCCCGACGTGTGGCTGTTCTTCCAGGGGGCGCTATTTCTGATTGTGGTGACGGCCCTACCCGACGGCATTATTGGCTGGGGTCGCCGCGCCTTTGGTTCTACCGTTAGTTCAGCCTTGGGTGTGGCTCCCACTGACTTGCCCTACCTAGATGATGACGCCGAAGCCGATGTGAGAGCCGAAACTCCTGAGTTGGTCGAAAAGTAGGGTGGGCATTGTCCGCCATCCACCCCTGCCGATCAAGACAACCTAGCGCAAACCTCGAATAAACCCACCGTTTAACGGTGGGCAGTGCCCACCCTACCCATCCACCCCTTCACCCCACCATGAGCACTAAAGTTTTAGAGATTAAAGACGTCACCGTCAGCTTTGATGGGTTTAAGGCCATCAACAACCTCAACTTCAGCATGGATGAGGGGGAACTGCGGGTGATCATTGGCCCCAACGGCGCTGGCAAAACCACCTTTTTAGACGTGATCAGCGGCAAAACCAAGCCCACCGAAGGCGCGGCCTACTTTAAGGGTCAAGACTTGCGCAAATATAAAGAGCACGAGATCTCGCGCCTGGGCATTGGCCGCAAGTTTCAGACCCCCCGCGTCTACCTCAACCTCACCCCCCGCGAAAACCTCGACCTCTCCTGCAATCGCGAGAAAAACGTCTTCTCCACCCTGTTCAAAAAACCTCCCACCGCTGAAAAGCGCACCGTTGGCGGCCTGCTCGAAACCATTGGCCTCGACCACAAGGCCGACATCCCTGCGGCCCTGCTCTCCCACGGCGAAAAGCAGTGGCTTGAGATCGGTATGCTGGTGGCTCAGTCACCCGACCTGCTGCTGGTAGATGAGCCGGTGGCCGGCCTCACCGATGAAGAGACTGAGCAAACCGGCAAGCTGCTGCTGTCGCTAGCCGAAAGCCACTCTATTGTCGTGATTGAGCACGATATGGAGTTTGTGCGCCAGATCGCCCGCCAGGTTACGGTGCTGCACCAGGGCAGCGTGCTGTTTGAGGGCACTATGGATCAGGTGCAGACTGACCCTAAGGTCATTGAGGTCTACCTGGGCAAAGAGACCAGCCTTACCCCCGAGCAGATGCTGCTGCTGCGCATTGCCGCCACCATGGCCTGGGCCGACGACAACTTTGCTGACGTACAGCAGGAGGTGATCTTAGATCGCCTCAGCCGCAAATTTGCCCACGCCCCCGAAGAACAGGCCGAGCTGCGGGACGATCTCAAGAACCTGCTGGCTACCGAGATTCCTCTCGAAGATTTAGTGCCTCAGCTTGCCACCCCAGCCCAGCGCGAAGAAGCCCTCATGCTCAGCTATGAGGTGATTAGCTCGAACCAAATCAACCAGACCGAGGCGGTAGTTTACCAAAAGCTGCTGAGCCTGCTGGGCCTGCCGCCGGAAACCGTCAGCCGCCTGGAGGCCGCCGCGCTTGAGGAATTGGCCGAGAGGGGGTAGGTTTTGAATTTTGAGTTCTGAATTTTGAATTTAGACTCAAGCTAAATCCCTTGAGACTTAAGGAGATTTCTAGCAATGTAAATACCCCATCAATGAGTCGTTCTATCGTAGGGGCAGGCGGTTGCTTGCCTAATGCAGGGACGTTCTTTTCGAGAGATGGCCTAGGGACAATTCTGGCAGCGAAAATACCCGAGAATTTCGTTGTTTTCTAAGGGCGCAGGCCCTGCGCCCCTACCTAGGGATATCTCTTTTTCTAGAAATCTCTGAACTCAACACCAATAACTCAAAACTCCAAAATCCCTATGACCACCACCCTCCCCTCTCCGGCTCTGCAAGACCCTGCTACTGCCCCCATGCTCGATATCTCGGGGCTAAACTTTTACTACGGCGAAAGCCATATTTTGCGCGATGTGAGTATGACCATTCCCAAGGGGCAAATGGTCTGCCTAATTGGCCGCAACGGCGTCGGCAAAACCACCATGCTCAAAAACATCATGGGGGTGCTGCGGCCCCGCACGGGCGAAATTCGCTTTGAGGGACAGGTGGTAAATGGGTTTTCGCCCGATCGCCGGGCGCGGATGGGCATTGGCTATGTGCCCCAAGGCCGCGAAGTGATTCCCCGCCTCACGGTGCGAGAGAACTTGATTATTGGCCAAGAGGCGTTGGGCAGCCGGGGCCAGGCGCAAAAAGAGGTACCCGAAGAAATCTATGAGCTGTTCCCCGTGCTCAAGACCATGCTCGATCGCATGGGAGGCGACCTCAGCGGTGGTCAGCAGCAGCAGCTGGCGATCGCCCGCGCGATCATGGGCCAGCCCAAGCTACTCGTCCTCGACGAGCCCACCGAGGGCATTCAGCCGTCGATCATTCTCGACATTGAGGCGGCAGTAAAGAAAATCGTCAAAACCACCGGCATCTCGGTGCTGCTAGTAGAGCAGCATCTGCACTTTGTGCGCCAGGCCGACTACTACTACGCCATGCAGCGGGGCACCATCGTGGCCAACGGCCCCACCAGCGAACTCACCAACGATGTCATTCAAGAGTTCCTGGCCGTGTAGTCAGAGGGCAATGCACTACGTCTCTACGAAAGAGGAAAAGCTCGATCTCATTCAAGCCAGGCTCTCAGGCCTGGTGGGTCAACCGATCCTAGGCTACGAGATCGCCCAGCTGTGGTGTGAAGCCAACCAGCAATGGAGCGACTGGATGGATCTGCCACTGTTTTTGACCATTGGCGATCAGACCCGGTCTATTTCGTGGCAAAAGTTAGACGATTTAGCGATTGAGCGAGGCCGTGTGCTGCCCTTTTCCCTCGGCGGGTCTACCGTGCGCTGGCTAGGGGAAGGGGTCGCGACGTTAGATGCCATTCTGGGCGCAACGGTTACAGCCATTTCTTTGGGGCGTGGGTCAATGGTTACCGGCGACCGCGATATTGAGATTTGGACGAGCCTGCTGATCACCCTCGACAGCGGCACTACCCTGGATGTGTTCAACGCCCTCGACGAGAACGGCATTGCCCTGGTTACCCTGGGGCCTGCGGACGAGACTATCCCCATTGTGGGGCAGCCGCCCTAACCGTCGCGGGGAACGACGGAATTTGCAGAAACCATTAAGATTCGTTACATTGCAGAGGAACGTTGTCCTCCCAAACCTCCTCTCACCATGAACCGCTTTTTTGGCCTGTTGCCTAAGCCTTTGCCCCTGCGCCCTGAGTCTCGCGTTTACGATCTAAAGGAGCGTCTAGACTGGGGTGAACCAGCACTGACGATTATTGACGTGCGCGATCGCAGTGAGTTTAACCAAAGCCATATCACCGGGGCAATTTCAATTCCGCTAGACAGCCTGATGGCAACAGCACCTAAGTGTTTTGAGGTGACCCGCGACCTCTATATCTACAGCAACACCGATAGCGAGGCGGGGGTGGTGGCCGAGCAGCTGCGCCAGGCAGGCTTCTCTCGGGTGGCCATTGTGCGGGGCGGTGTGGCGGCGTGGAAGGCGGCGGGTTTTCCGGTAGAGGTGGTGACCACAGCGGTAGTCTAGGTCGTTTGGGCTAGTTTTTGGGGAGCACGGCAACGGCAGGGGGCGACTCCGGTCGGGCAGCAGCTGTATGGAGATCAGGGAATTGATGCGTGAACCCATAGCTGCTGCCCAGATTTTGCGGTTGAACCGGGTCGTCACCTACAGCCGTGCCTATACCCTGGTACCCACCTACGAATGTTTTAACCGCTGCACCTACTGCAACTTTCGCACTAACCCAGGGGTTTCTCCCTGGGTCAGTTTGTCTGAGGTGGCGGGCCAGCTCCCTATCCTGCGCCAGCAGGGGGTCTGCGAAGTGCTGGTGCTCAGCGGTGAGGTCGCCCCGGCTAGCCCCCGCCGAGGCGACTGGTTTCGCCATATCTACCGCATTTGTGAGCTGGCTCTAGAGGCCGGGCTGCTGCCCCACACCAACGTTGGCCCCCTCAGCCGTGACGAAATGGCCCAGCTGCAACGGGTGAATGTGTCGATGGGGCTGATGGTGGAGCAGGTGAGCCCAAAACTGCTGGAGACAGTGCACCGCCATGCCCCCAGCAAACGGCCAGAGATCCGCCTACAGCAGCTGACCTGGGCGGGGGAACTGGGCCTGCCGTTTACCACTGGGCTGCTGCTGGGCCTCGGTGAAACCGAAGCCGATTGGATAGACTCGCTGTGGGCGATCGCCGCCATTCAGGCCCGCTTTGGCCATATCCAAGAGGTGATCTTGCAGCCCCACAGCCCTGGCGAACGGCAGCAGCAGTGGCGAAATCCCCTCGATGCCGCAGCCCTGGTGCGCGCCGTGCAGATCGCCAGAGAGCAGTTGCCCGCTGACATCGCCCTTCAAATTCCCCCCAACCTGGTCAATCCCGAAGGGCTACGGGCCTGTCTAGAGGCGGGGGCCACTGACCTGGGGGGCATTAGCCCAGTGGATGAGGTCAACCCCGACTATGACCACCCCACCCCCGAGTCGCTGGCGGCGGCGATCGCCCCGGCGGGTTGGCAACTGCGCCAGCGGCTGCCGGTATATCCCCAGTATGACAACTGGCTACCCCCTGCCCTAAAACCTCTGGTACAGAGCTGGCGGCGGCGACTGGGTGAGTCAGCCTAGCCGGCTAAATCGGGGGTATAGAATCAGGAGTTGTATCTATGCGCCTTGCTAACAAGCCGTCGCCGCCCCTCTGGATTGGCATAGCGATTTCCTTCTATGCCTTTATTGCCATCGGCATTGCCGAAGCGGGCTTGGGCGTTTTGCTGCCCTCAATTTTGGTGGCCTATGGGCTGACCCCAGCCACTGTGACGCTGCTGTTTGTGAGCCAGGTCAGCGGTTACATCGCCGCCGCCCTGACTGGTAGCCTGGTGACAGCTCGACTAGGGCTGGGGCGCATGCTCTTGGTGGCGGCCAGTCTGCTCACTTTGGCCCTGCTGGTCTATGCCCTGGCCCCAACCTGGCCAGTGATGGTGGCGGCGGGCACCCTGCTGGGGCTGGGCATTGGGCTGATCGATGCGGGCATTAACACGGCCCTGGTGCAGGATGATCGCACGGCCCATCTGCTGGGGGCGCTGCACGGGTTTTACGGCATTGGGGCTTTCTCTGGCCCGGCTATTGCCACCACGCTGCTGGCGGTGGGGCTGGGCTGGCGGCAGGTCTACGGGGTGCTGGCTGGCCTGACTGGCCTGCTGCTGCTGGGGGTACTGCTCGCCCTGGCTTACCGCTACCCGCCGCTGCTGCAACGCCCCGCCGCTGAGGCGACCCCGGCTGGGGCACAGCTCCGGCAGGCGCTGCGAACGCCGATGGTACTTTTGTTTGGAGCATTTCTGCTGGTCTACGTGGGCCTGGAGGCGTCGGTGAGCAACTGGGCCTACAGCGTGCAGGTAATCGCCCGCTCGACGCCGTCGCTGCTGGCGGGCTACAGCGTCAGCGCCTACTGGCTGGGGCTGACGGTGGGGCGATTTTTGCTGAGCTATGGGCTGCGATCGCTGGGGGCAATCCGCACTATTACCCTGTCGCTGGGGCTGCTGATGGTGGGGCTGCTGGGCTGGTGGCAGTTGCCCCATGGGCTCGTCAGCCTGCCGCTGATTGGCCTTGGCCTGGCGGCCATCTTCCCAACGATTATCTGGCTGATTCCCAAACGGTTGCCCGAGGCGCTGGTGCCGGCGGCGGTGGGCTTTGCCACCAGTGCCGCTAGCGTAGGGGCGGCGCTGATTCCGGCGGGGGTGGGCTGGGTGGCCAGTGGGGCGGGGTTGGCAGTAGTGCCCCTGCTGATGCTGCCGCTGGCGATCGCCATGGCGGGGTTGCATGGCCTGCTGGTGCGATCGCGCTAAGGGCCTGCTCTCACGACGTTGGCGCTGATATCTCATGGGCCGGTGCTATAACCAGCCCTTGCTACTCCATAACTTGTCCTTGGGCTGATACAGGTGATGAGGACCACACCTGAGAACCAGCAGATCACTGACGGCTCTGTCTTAAAGCCTTGGTGTGGTTCTCATAGAACCGCTCAAGCCCTTGTAGGCCAGGGTGCAGGCGAAGAGAATGCCTTGCATGACAAACGCACTGGACGAGGGTAAGCCTGCAAATAGTTGCAGTGCATCCGTGGACGCAGCCAGCCCCCCCAGCAGGATTGATAGGGGAATGATTCTGAGAAAGTGCTGTCCAGCCATCCACGCGACTAAAAAACCACTGAGCCCGTAGCCGTTAGATAGATTGGGTTGCAGCCTTCCCTGCACCATGGATGTTTCAGCAATACCAGCGATTCCGGCGAGTGCACCGGCGATCGCCATGACTATGACCACCTGCCGACCAAACTTTAACCCTGCCCCCTGAGCAAGCTTGCGGTTGCCCTGCATAATTTGAAGGGAGAAACCCCAGCGGCTGCGGGTCAGCAACCCATAGAGCGCCAGGGCCGCAAGCAACGCTAGCCCTAATCCTAAATGCAATCTGGACAATCCCAGGGTGGGTAACTTGGCCGCCTCTGGGAAGGGTGCTGTTGCTGGCCACCCTAGATTGCTCGGGTCTTTCCAAGGGCCATAGACGGCGTAGTTGACCAGCAAAACGGCCACATAGTTGAGCAATAATGTGCTGATTGTCTCATTGACATCCAGCCTGGCTTTGAGCAGACCCGAGAGCCCGGCCCAGAGTGCTCCCCCCAGGGCAGCACAGGCCATCATCAAGGGCATGAGCACCCATTTAGGGGCCAGACCCAATGCTAGGACAGGGGCCGTACCCACCAAAGCCCCCAGGTAAAACTGCCCCTCGGCCCCCACCGAAATCAGCCCGAGTTTAGCGGGGAGAACGGTTGCGATCGCGCACAGCAAAATGGGCGCGGTCTTCAGTAAGGTTTCTGTCCAGGCATAGGCGCTGCCAAACGCCGCATTGAAAATCGCTGGAAATAGCCCCAGGGGAGACTGCCCAACCAGGATAAAAAAAGAGCCGCAGATAAGTAGAAAAAGCGTACCAGGAAGCAAGATCGCGGCCAAAAGTCCGTTCCCTAGGTTAAACAGAACGGTGAGCTGCTTAAGAGGCAAGATAGCTGTTTTCATGCGGCCTGTCTCCCACTCGTCATCCACTTTCCGACTTGCTGACGACTAGCTTTACGCGCTTCTGTAATCCCTACTATTTCGCCTTGAAACAAGACGGCAATGCGATGGGAATAACGCAGCAGATCATCTAGGTCTTCAGAAATCCAAAGGATACAGGCTCCAGTTTTAGCATGGTCAAAGAGCTTCTCATAGATAAATTGCGTCGCAGAAATGTCAAGGCCCATCGTGGGATAGCAGGCGATAATCAGGCTGGGGCTACCGGACAATTCCCTGGCTAAAACCAGCTTTTGCAGGTTTCCACCGGATAAGTTGCCAGCAGCCTGATCAGGGTTTGGGGGTTGTACGTTGAAGGCCTGTATGAGCTGGAGGGCATGGGCTCGCTGCTTAGCCCGCCGAGGAAAAAACGGCATGCGTTTAATATCTTTTACGACTAAATTTTTAACTAGATCTAAATCAGCAGCTACACCATTCTGAAGAGGTTGTTCTGGAATATAGGCAATATCATGACGTGCTCTAGAGAGCACGCCAGCCTGGTGCAGGGGCGCTCCATCTAAATGAACAGTGCCCTGGCTCAAAGGGAGCAACCCTGCCATCGCATCAGCCAGCATTTGCTGCCCATTGCCCGCCACACCCGCAATGCCGATAATCTCACCGGAGGCGATTGCTAAGTCAATGCCACGCACGGTGTTTTGCCCATGGGTAGACACCTCCGCAGGCTCACCAACCCAAAGATTTTGGATGTGAAGACGCGGACAGGCCAATGACGGTGGGGCAGGATGAACCACCGGTAACTCGGTTTGCCCCACCATCAGATGGATCAGGTCTTCAGCAGCAAGAGGCTGCTCTGGCCCCGGTTGCTGATGGTTGTGGGCAAGGCATACCTCCACTACGCGTCCTTTGCGCATCACCGCAATGCGATCGGCACAGGCCAGAACGTCTTCTAACTTGTGGGTAATTAACACGACAGCATGGCCCTGATCCGCCAGTTGTCGAATCAGTGACCAAAATCGCTGCGTTTCAAGGGGCGTTAAAACAGAGGACGGTTCATCTAAAATAACTACCCGAGCATTGGCATCGAGCACTTTGACGAGTTCGACCAACTGCTTCTCACTCACCGTCAGGTCATTGACCCGATTGCTGGGCCGTATCGTCGGCGCTAGCTGCGACAAGCAGGAGTGGGTATTGACCCAGTGGGTGCGATCGCCCCACTGCCACTGAGGCGTTTTGGCTGATGCTAGCATCAGATTTTCAGCCACGGTTAAGTTATCAATTAGGCTGAATTGCTGAAAGACCATGCCAATGCCTAAGGCCATTGCAGCATGGGGCGAATCGATGGTGACCAGTCGGTCATCAATCAGGATGCACCCTTCATCTGCCTGATAAAAGCCGTAGAGAATTTTCATTAGGGTGCTCTTGCCTGCGCCATTTTCGCCCAATAGCGCTAGCACCTCCCCCGAAACAATATCGAGATCGACCCTATCGTTAGCAATCAGCGAATTAAATCGCTTGGAGATGCCTTGCAGTTGAATGTGCATAACCCTAAAGAGCGAATCAAACCAGGGGAACTACAGAGATGGGCGACGGGCAACGCAATCTACTTCCACACGAGGCCCGCGCACTAGACTAGATACCCCTACGCAGGTGCGGGCAGGGAGGCGTCCTGAGGGAAAGTAAATTTTGTAGACCTGGTTAAAGAGAGCAAAATCTTCGTCTAAATTTGTTAGGTAAACACCTACACGCACTACATTTTCAAAATCTAGATCTAAGCCAGTTAGAACAGACTTGAGATGCTGAAAGACAAGGTGTGTTTGGGCTTCAATTCCTTCCGGAATCGGCGCTGTAGCATCATAGGGATCTAACGGTGTTTGTCCCGTCAGAAATATCCACCCATCAATCTCAGCGGCATGGCAAAAAGGCCCGGTAGGCGTTGGCACACCCTCTACCATGTGAAAATTTGGAGTATTCATAACGTTAATCTGCAATTAAGGGCAAAAACGTGGATGCTAAGCAGTATGGATACTAAGAAACTCAGAGACTATGGCGATCAAAGCTGAGTTAAACCTTTTAGCAATGCTTGAGACTGGGCAACGAAGCCATAGAGTAATTTTACATTGTAAAGTGTGGCATCAATGCAGTAGTTAGGCGATGTGGTAGCCGAACAATCTTCTAATAAAATGCAGTCGTAGCCTAGAAATGTTGCATCTTGAAAAGTTGATAGGACACACTGATCTAGGTTGACACCTCCCACAAAAAGGGTGGTGATGCCCATATTGCGTAGAATGCTATCGAGTTCTGTGTCCCAAAAGCCACTAAACCGATGTTTAGTAACATGAATATCCTGCTCCCCAGGGTTTAGCTCGTCAACAATCGCAGCGCCCCAGCCCCCTTTTCTCAAAACATAGGATTGCTTGGGCGTGAGTTCATTGAGCCCGAGGCGTTCTCCTGTAGGGCTATGGGCATGGAGAACTGACGGGGCAATATTAAGCAGATCCGGTCTTACTCCCCAGTTCAGCCAAATGATAGGAATTTGCTTGGCACGGCACTCGGGCACTAGTTTGCTAAGGGGTTGAATGGGGGCGCGATCGCGCTCATAGTCAACCCCAATCACATCCAACCAACCGCCTTGGGTGCAGAAATCATTTTGCATATCTACAATCAGCAAAGCGGTCTTCGAAGCATCGACCACGATCCGTTGGGGGTCAGCATCCACACGCATAGGGCGGACAGAACGCGGCGATCGCGTCATATCCACTTCCGCTGGGGATACCAACCACTGACACCCCTCAGCGGCTCCCATCGCTCTGTTTTTACTAATGTCAGCAACCATTGTTTTAGTTCTGTTGAAGTAATCTTGTTTGCCCGTCGGCTAGTTGGTGATGCCTAGCCGACGGTGTTGGGGTCTAAGAGGCTGAACCAACCACCCCTTTGACAAGGTAATCTATGGTTTCAATTTCCTGAATGTCCATGGCTTTGCTCTCGGGCACAACAACCGTCCCATCCTGTTTCGCCAACGGCCCCTTCCAAACGGTTTTCTCACCTGAGAGAATGGCATCTTTGGTCGCTAAGACTAACGTCTTAATTTCATCACTCACGTCTGGGCCAAAGGGGTCTAGCACCACATCGCCATTTTTGAGGGTGCCTCTTCTGTGCTCTGGTTTCCAGGTGCCAGCGTTGATCTCTTCAACCAGCTCCAGCATCATTGGCCCCCAGTTCCAAGATGCGCCTGTCAACCAAGCTTTGGGAGCCCGATCTTGAACATCGACATCTTTGCCAATCGCATAAACGCCTCGTTTCTCAGCGGTTTGGGCGTAGGTCAGCGGTGAGTCTACTTGGCCTGCGATCACATCCGCGCCGCTATCAATTAGGGAGTTGGTTGCCTCCGCTTCCTTGGCTGGGTCGAGCCATGCTCCTGTCCAAACAACAGTGGTGGTGATGTCTGGATTGACACTCTGGGCACCCAACGTAAAGGCATTGATTGTGCGCAACAGTTGTGGAATTTGGAATGCCCCTAAGAATCCTAATTTGTTAGTTTTGGTCATTGAGCCAGCCACCATGCCAGCTAAATACATCGCGTCGTCGCTATCAGCCCAGTAGGTACCCACGTTATCACTGGTTTTTAGCCCACCGGCATGGAGAATGCTAACGTCAGGATGTTTCTGGCCTACTTCAATGGCATAGTCTAGATAGCCATAGCTGGTGGCAAAAATAATCTTGTGGTCATCTTGAATCAACCGTTCCATGACCCGCGCTACATCCGCAGTTTCTGGAATATTATCGAAGTAAGTGGTTTCAACATTCTCAAGGTTAGCCTCGACATACTGCCGACCTAAATCCATTGAATAGTTGTAGCCCATGTCTGTTTGCGGGCCAACATAGATGTACCCGATTTTTTGAGCTGTGCCTGAGGAAGAGCCCTCAGATAATGTCTGGCTCGAAGGGGATGGCGAGCAGGCAATGACAATACAGGCAACAAGGGTAGAAAGAAGAGCCAAAATCCGGGCTTGTTTTAGGCGCATAGCAGAGTCCTTAGAGTTTTAGCAACAGAGAAATGGGAAAGGGAAACGCACAGGCATCGTTAACGTTTACGTTATGTTGTCAAACACAGAGCGCAGGCCATCGGGCATACCGCCCCGTTGGCCTGACTGACGGTGGTTAAGCATTAAAACAACGATGGAGACCAGGTAGGGCAGAGTGCCCAGCAGGTATGGAGAAATCGGCGCACCTACCGCCTGCAACCGCAACGCTAGGGCCTCAGACCCGCCAAAGAGTAGCGCCACCGGCAGGGCAAGATAGGGATTCCAGCGGGCGATAATCACCAGTCCTACCGCCACTAGCCCACGGCCTACCGTCATGCCTTCCGCCCAGGTCAGGGTGTAATCAACCGAGAGGGCGGCTCCGCCGAGGCCGGATAGAAAGCCGCCAGCCAAAATTCCCTGACACTGGATGTGGAATGGGTTGAGGCCCATGGCATGGGCCGCTGGGATAGATTCTCCGACGGCTCGCCACGTCAGACCGGTTTGGCTGCGGTACAGCCACAGGCCTAGCAAGGGAGAGAGGGCAATGGAGAGGCCAATGACTGGGGTCATTTCTGTGACTAAGGCCCCCAGCACTGGCACCGATGCCAACCCTGGAGCCTGGAGGGTGTAAAACCCATGACTGAGCTGTTGACCGACAAACTCGCGCCCAAAGAATGCGCTGAGGCCAGAGCCAAGAATCCAAACCGCTATACCACTGGCGATTTGGCTGCTGCGACACACCAAACACAAAAATAGGTGCAGGGTCGATAGCGCTAACCCGGCCAAGCCACCGGCTAGCAAGCCCAGCCAGGGACTGCCACTGGTCACTGTGACCGCAAAGCCGGTCATTGCCCCGACTAGCATTTGCCCTTCTACACCCAAATTAATTACCCCAACTCGCTGGGTGAGGGTTTCGCCCAGCACAACAAACAGCAGCGGGGAGGTACTGCGCAGGGCAGATATCAATAGTCCATCCAAGACTGCGATCGCAGAACCAGGAGCGGCCATGGCCGTCTCCGATGTCAGCAACCAGGTAGCAGTCACTCCGCCCAGGGACAGAAGGAAAAGGAGCGACCATCGCCAGGACGGTGGCCAAGACTGGGTTTTAGCTAAATTGGTCATGCCTAAGGTGCCCTGCTGGAAAGATCTAACTACGGGTCACAGGATGGCAAAGACTATAAGGGCTATAGCTAGCAAGAAATGTAGTGCAGCCTACAAAATATAGCCTGCATCATATATGATCCATGGTGTTTGGCAAAGGTGGCATAATAATGCCAAGATTTAGACTCTCTCTAAGTGAGAGTGCGGGCCACATCTAGCCCTTCATTCATGGCTATATATTGAGGAGTTGGTGGCTTGGTTTCTAAACTTCAACTAGCATCCTTAGCAGGCACTCCCCGCACCACCCATGCCACGGTGACCGAAAATCTGCGCAAGGCGATTTTGCTGGGGCAGATTCCAGCGGGCACGCGTCTGGTGCAATCTGAATTGGCTGAGGCGCTCAACGTGAGTATTACGCCTATTCGCGAAGCTTTGCGAGAGCTGAGTACCCAGGGATTGGTAGATCTAGATGCCTTTCGTGGGGCCGTGGTGCACACCCCATCGTTACTAGAACTCGAGGAAATTTACGAGATGCGATCGCTCCTCATTCCTCTCAATATCCGTCGGGCGATCGCTCGCATTACCGATCAAGACCTGAAGCAAGCAGAAATTTTGCTGCTGCAAATGGAAGCAGAAGCTGAACAAGCCCGCTGGGTTGATCTAAATCGTCAGTTTCACAACCTTTTAGATGACATAGCCCAAACCCACCAGATTTGTAAGGTCTTGCAACGTCTATCTGACCTATCAGCGATTTATGTCAATCTTTCCCTATCGATTATTCCCCTGCAAAAGGAGGAGTCTGAGCAAGAGCACCGGCAGATCTACCAGGCCTATCAAGAGCGGGACGCAGACGCTGCGATTCGGCTAACACTCCTTCATTTAAACGGCACGCTGGAAGCAGCCCGCAAGTCAATCTCAACCTTTAGACTTGAACCAACTTAATTAGAAAAACAAGTTGGTATTGGCTATGAGATCATTCACAGGCCATCAACACCAGGCCTGGTATGCCTATTTATGCTGATTCAACTCCTGCCCATGATCGCGGTGGCCTTCATCGGGTTTGGGCTGAGGCGGGCTGGGGTACTGGGCTCTAGCGATGCCAAGACCATTGGCACACTGCTCACCCACCTGGCGCTGCCTGCGGTCATTCTGCGATCGCTAGTCACGGCTTCTATTACCCCAGACTTGATCTACCTGCCGCTGTCGGCCTTGGTGGTGGTGCTCGGTCTGACGGCGATCGCATTTATTGGCGTGCGATCGCTGAAGTGGGAGAGGCCCAAGGCCGGGGCTTTGATGACGACCTTTCCCACCTTTGAGGGCGGTGCGGTGGGCTATCCCATCATGCTGCTCACCTTTGGCGATGTGGGCCTCAGCCGAATCGTGCTGTTTGACCTAGCCCAGGCAATCTACCTACTCACCGTGGTCTATTGCCTCTCTGCCTGGTTTGGTCAGGCTGGGGTGACGGGGCGAGCAGTGGCGCTGAGGCTGGCCCAGACACCTTTCTTTTGGGCGATTGTTCTAGGCTTGACGGTAAACGCTTTGGGCTGGACAAATGCCCCGCTGCTGGATCTGTTGAACATCGCCGGAGGGGGCTTCCTGCTGTTAGTCCTGCTGCTGCTGGGAATGGAGTTTCAAGTTCAACTTTCTTCGGTAGGGCGCTACATGCTCCTGGCTCTGGCCAAAATCACCTGCGGGTTGATCCTCGGTTGGGTCGCGACTCAAGCCTTTGACCTCCAGGGCGTTGAGCAAGCTGCTGTGCTGGCTGGAGCGGCCCTGCCCCCCAGTATGCTGACCCTGCTCTTTGCCCAGGAGAACCACCTCGACATCCGCTTTGTCAGCAGCTTTATCTCCGCTGCGGTGCCGCTTTATCTGGCCGTGGTAACGCCCCTCCTAGCCCAGCTAGCGCTCTCCCCCTAGCTGGGTTGGCCATTCTAAAATGACCGATATGAGCACGAAAGCTGGAGGTGTCAATTGAAGCAGCTTTATTGATTGGTTAAGTAGTGCCATGAACCCACAGAATTTTATTCCAGCCGTTTTTGCCCATACCCCATTTGATCCGGAGGAAGCCGAGTCTATCGCCGCCACGCTGGCGTTTCTAGGCGAGCATCAGCGCTGCTGGCAACGAGACAACTACGTGGGTCACCTCACCGCCTCGGCCTGGGTGGTCAACCCCGCAAAATCTCACGTGCTGCTGACTCACCACCGAAAGTTTGACTGCTGGCTCCAAGTGGGGGGCCATGTGGATGAGGGGGATGTCTCTCTGCTGGCTGCGGCCCTGCGCGAGGCCAGGGAAGAATCTGGCATCGAAGCAATTGAACCGCTACAGACTCACATCTTCGACATCGACCATCACCCCATCAACACCGGCAAAGAGCCGCCCCATGTGCATTACGACATTCGCTATCTGCTGGTGGCCAAGACAACGGACTATGTAGTCTCTGAGGAATCCAACGACTTGGCCTGGGTGCCCTTGGTGGAGGTGGCTACCCCTGGGCTATTCACTGCCCTACAGCGAATGGCCCAGAAGCTTACCTGCTAGCGTGCGCAAAGCCGTTCTGAAAGGGCAGTGCACTCCTTTCTCTAGGTAACCTAAATTCATACAAAAATCCCCACCGTAAGCTGTTGGGTAGCCACGGCAGGGGTTTTCAGCAAGCGGAGCTAGAGAGAATAGTTACTCATTCTCATCCAGATATTCTTCATCTTCAACCTCAATTTCGACATCCGCCGTATCAACAGTGCCGCCGATCTCTAGCTTTTCTCTCACCTGGGCCTCAACCTTCTGGGCAAACTCAGCATCTTCAAGCAGCCGCTGGATGGTGTTGTCGCGCCCTTGGCCCACATTGTCGCCTTCGTAGCTGTACCAGGCACCCTTACGAACGATCACCCCATGCTGCTCGGCCAGGTCAACCAAACAGCCCATGCTAGAGATGCCCTGGCCAAAGAGAATGTCAAACTCTCCAATGCGGAAGGGAGGGGCTACTTTGTTCTTGGCCACCTTGACCTTGGCGCGAATGCCGTATTCTTCGGTGCCCTTCTTTAGGGTTTGGATGCGGCGAATGTCGAGGCGCACCGAGGCGTAGAACTTGAGCGCATTGCCCCCGGTGGTGACTTCTGGGTTGCCGTAGGAAATGCCAATCTTTTGGCGCAGCTGGTTCAAAAAGATGACCGTACACTGCGACTTGCCAATGCTGCCGGTGATCTTGCGCAGGGCTTGGCTCATCAGTCGGGCTTGCAGGCCCACGTGGGCATCGCCCATTTCGCCCTCAATCTCGGCCCGGGGTACTAGGGCCGCTACTGAGTCCACCACTACTACATCAATGGCCGACGATCGCACCAGTTGATCCACGACTTCCAAGCCCATCTCTCCGGTGTCGGGCTGCGACACCAGCAGTTCGTCCACATTTACCCCCAGGGCGGCGGCATAGATCGGGTCGAGGGCATGCTCTGCATCCACAAATGCCGCTACCCCGCCCATCTTTTGCACCTCGGCTAAAACATGCAGGGCCACAGTCGTCTTTCCCGAGCTCTCAGGGCCATAGATCTCAATAATTCTGCCCTTGGGTAGGCCACCGCCCAGAGCCAGGTCGAGGGTCAGTGCCCCGGTGGGAATGGTTTCCACCTTCATGCGGGCGGCATCGCCCAGGCGCATGATCGCCCCTTTGCCAAAGTTGCGCTCAATCTGACCGAGCACCAGAGTCAGCGCCTTATCTTTCTCGACCTGCTCGGGTGACTTCTTGGTAGTTTCTTCTGATTTGCTGCTTTTTCTGGCTGCCATGATTCCCTTGGTGTACAGAACAAGACCCCTGAACCCCAGAACAGTTGCCTTTGTTGTATCAGTTTAGTACACTTGTCCTAAATCGCAATAGGTAGTTATCTCAGTCTGCGCGGCATAGCTGAAATTTAAACCTCTAATGGGAGGGGAGGTCAGGCCCATGACCAAACAAAGCTTAACGACACTGATCGCCTCCTCTGGCTGGATGATGGCTGTAACCCATCGGGCGAGGGGCTATCGCTGCTGGGTCATTACCCCCGAGCTAACTGCCCTCACCGACGGTGAAACCTACATGACTAGCCAAGATGCGCTAGAAGCTGCCCGTAGCCTGGTGTACTGCACCACGGGGCCACAGATCGACTTTAGCCGCTGCCGTCTCTATGACTAGGGCCGCACAACAAGCTCATGGCTAGGGCCTCCGCTGGGCGACGGCTGAACCAGCATCTAGAGACTTACAGTCGGTCATGGGTCGTTGCCATTGGTTTTCGAAATACGGCTTTGCGTAGCTCTTCGGCCCCGAGCACTAGTGGTGGGCAAGCCAGCAACAGGATCCATTGCCAGGGGGTAAGGGGGGCGGTGGTAAATACATCTCTCAACAGTGGGACGTAGATCAAGGCCAGCAGTGTGACGCCTTCGACCCCGATGCCAATCCACAGCAGGCGGTTGTTAAACCATTGCAGTCTAAAGGCCGAAACCCATTCTGATCGACAGGCAAACAGGTTACCAATTTGGCAGGCGACGATCGCCGCCAGAGCCATAGTGGTCGCCTGCCAGTAGATTGCGGTCACTTCTGGATCCGCGGTGCGCGCCAAAATCATTGGCGTCACCGCCTGCAAATCCGCCAGACTATAGCCATGGCTCCACCACACCAGGGCAAACCCCAGCATCGACAGCACGGCTTCTATCACCCCGAGAAACCCGTAGGCCCTCAACAGCAGCGATCGGTCGAGCAGATCGGCATTTTTAGACCGGGGTGGACGGCTCATCAGGCCGGTTTCTGGCGGTTCTGCCCCTAGGGCTAGGGCAGGCACCATGTCGGTGCCCAAGTCTACCGCCAAAATTTGCAAAATCGTCAGCGCTGGCGGAATTTTGAACACCGCCATGGCCAAAAACGGCGCGATCTCTGGGGTGTTAGAGGCGAGAATGTAGGTCATAAACTTGCGGATATTTTGGTAGATGGCCCGCCCCTGCTCGATGGCGCTGACGATGGTGGCAAAGTTGTCGTCGGTGAGCACAATGTCGGCGGCCTCTCGGGCCACGTCGGTGCCGTTTTGGCCCATGGCAATGCCAATGTGGGCAGCGCGCAGGGCCGGGGCATCGTTGACGCCATCCCCGGTTACGGCGACGATTTCGCCCATGGCTTTGTAGGTTTGCACCAGGCGCAGCTTGTGCTCGGGCGACATGCGGGCAAACACCAGCGATGAGCGGTAGGTCAGCACCTGGCGCAGTTGGGCGTCAGACAGGTGCCCCATGCCGTCGCCGGTCACCACCCGCACCCGATTGTGGGTGGTGTGGGTGCCGTTGCCCACCAGGCCAATTTTGCGGGCGATCGCCTCGGCGGTCAGCCCATAGTCACCGGTCACCATGGTGACTTTGATGCCGGCGCTGTGGCACTGGGCGATCGCCTCGGCAATGCCATCTCGGGGCGGGTCAAACATGGCCACCAGCCCGATGAAAATCAGCTCTTGCTCTAGATCTTGGGTAGGCAGAGTCAAAAATGCCTGATCGCCCCGGCGGGCCGCCAGCCCCAGCACCCGAAAGCCCTGGCTGGCCAGGTCGTCATTGGCGGCAATCACCGCATCGGCTTCGGCCTTGGTCAGGGGCTGCACCCTGCCGTCGCGCAAAATTGTCTGGCAGTGGCGCAGCACCTCCAGGGGAGCACCCTTGGTGATCGCCATCTGGGGCAGGGGATCAGTCCACAGATCAGAGGATCGCCAGTCGAGCACCACGGTCATCATGCGGCGGCGAGAGTCAAAGGGCACTTCTCGCAGGCGGGGCAGCTGCTGTTGCAGCGCCGCCAGGTCGAGATCGCCCTTGGCGGCGGCCACCAGCAGGGCGGCTTCGGTGGGGTCGCCAATCTCTTGCCAGCGGCTCGGCGAAGGGTGCACCAGCCGGGCATTGGAGCACAGGCAGGCCCCCGTCAGCAGCAGGCGCGCCTGCCAGGCGGCGGTAAGATCGACGGGCAAGCGCACGGTGCCTGCGGTGGGATCGTAGCCTATCCCGGTTACCTCAATCAGAGAGGGTGAAAGCTCTGGGGTATCGACCGAGGGCTTGCCCTCGGCCATGGCCATCTCGGGCTGCCAGGGCACCCACAGGTAGCGCACCGTCATCTCGTTTTTGGTCAGGGTGCCGGTTTTGTCGGTGCAGATCACCGAGGTGGCGCTCAGGGTTTCGACCGCAGACAGCCGCCGCACCAGGGCGTTTTGCTTGGCCATACGCTGTACCCCCAGGGCCAGGGCCAGGGTAACCGTGGGCAGCAGCCCCTCGGGCACGTTGGCGACAATAATGCCGATCGCAAAGATAAAGCTCTCCGTCACCTCCATGCCGATCAGCAGGTAGCTGAGCAAAAACACCAGAATGCCCATGGTGATGGCGATCGCAGTGATGATCCGCACGATTCGCGCCACCTGAATTTCGAGGGTGCTGGGCTCGCGTTTGACCACGGCGGTGAGGTGGGCCACCTGGCCAAACTCGGTCTGGGCACCAGTGGCGTAGACTACGGCCATCGCCCGACCCGCCGCCACGGTGCCCCCCGCCAGCACCAGGTTGGCAATTTCGGCGGAGTTGACCGATTCCTGAAGGGGGTGCTCGCCAGGGCTGGCTAGGGGTTTGCCTGCCCGCACCGCCACCGCCTGGCGCAGCCGCACAGGGTAGGCATTGCGGGCCACAGGCAGCGATTCGCCGGTCAGTACCGAGACATCGGCGGAGAAGTTTTCTGCCGATACGAGGCGGGCATCGGCAGAGATGCGATCGCCCTCCTCTAGCTCCATCACGTCGCCCCGCACCAGCTCCCGCGCCGGAATCTGTTGGAGGGTGCGATCGCGATAGACCTTGACCTGGGTGGGCAGCACCTGCTTCAGCGCCGCCAGCGCCCGCTCAGCCTGAAACTCTTGCCAAAAGCTAAAAATGGCGTTGATTAAAATTACGGCCCAGACGGCCCAGCCCAGGGCCGGGGTGCGAGCCACAAAGGCCAAGCTGCCCGCCACCCACAGCAGCAGCGCCATAAAGTGGGTGAGCTGATCGGTAAACTTTAGCCACAGGGGTCGGTGGGTGGGGGTGGGCAGCTCATTGGCCCCAAACTGCTCTAGGCGCTGGGCCGCCTCCCGGCTAGAGAGGCCCTGGGGCGTGGTAGCCAGCGATTCATAGACCGCGTCAACGGGTAACGTCCAAACCGGCTGGTGCAACGATGCCATGGTCTCTATACCTTTGCCCTAGGGAAATATTGATGGAATATTGGCGGCGGTGAACCGCTCATCGGCCCAGCCTGGGTATGGGCTTGCCCTGCACACCGTTACACAACCGTGCCAAAGAGGGCACCGACTGCCGCCGTTAGGGCCATGGCGATCGCCCCCCAAAATACTACCCGCAATGCCGAGGTAAGTACGGGTGCGCCCCCAGCCCGCGCCGCCAGCACCCCCAACATCGTCAAAAAGATGATCGAGCTGCCAAACACTACCGGCACCAGCCTCGACTCGGGAGCCACCAGCACAGTGAGCAACGGCAGGGCAGCACCGACGGCAAATGCCCCCGCCGAGGCAAAGGCTGCCTGAATGGGTCGCGCCGCCAGGTTTTCAGAGATGCCCAACTCATCGCGGGCGTGGGCCGCTAGGGCATCGTGGGCCATGAGCTGCTCAGCGACTTGGTGGGCCAACACCGGATCAAGGCCACGACCCATGTAGATAGTCGCCAGTTCTTCTCGCTCGGAGGGGGCGTCGGTAGCGAGTTCTTTTTGCTCCCGCGCTAGATCGGCCCGCTCGGTATCGGCCTGGGAGCTAACCGAGACATACTCCCCCGCGGCCATAGACATGGCCCCAGCCACTAAGCCCGCCACCCCAGCCACTAAAACCTCACCCCGCGCCGTGCTGGCTGCCGCTACTCCGACAATCAGGCTGGCGGTGGAGACAATGCCGTCATTGGCCCCTAGCACAGCGGCCCGCAGCCAGCCGATGCGGCCAGTGCGGTGACGTTCTCTATGGTGGTTGGGCATAGGCTGACCTGCAATATATAGCGCTGGCCAGTTTGCTTAGGACATGACTAAGCGCCCGTAGCCAAGACTGGGGCGGCGAACTGGCGTATTGCCATTGTCTATAGATTACCGATAAAACCGCCCTAGCCTTCGTGGTGACGGCTATAGTCGATCGCCCGCCGAAGTTCCCCTCAAACAGTGGTGAGCTACCCTGCAAGTCAAAACTCTATTAGAAATGCACCGCGAGGTATTTAATGCGCTGGTGGTGGCGATGGAGAAACGGGCGACAGTGGAGGATTGTCGAACGGCGATCGCGCAACATCTTCGGATTGTCCCAACTCAATCTTAATGGGGTGATCTATTATGTGGACACACCCATAAACCTAAACCTAGCAGATAAGCTTTCGGTCACACCCTCAGCAAAGACTCAACAGCATAACGTTCCGGTTGAGCGGCTACCTATGATCTTCGCCACCACACCAACCAACTTTGCTAGTCTGCTCCAACCGGGTTGTTAGGCTGCTGGCGCTGAGCGATCTGAAGCAATAACCGCAATGCTTCATTGACAGATGCATCAGTTGGAAAAGCCTTGGCAACATCGGGATCTAAGAGAATCAAATTTGTTCCAGCTCGATATCGTTCAACATACTTGCCTCTAACACCTTCCGCCATCTTAGAGAAGTCATACTCAGGGCGTAGTTCATCCTCTAGCTCATCAACTTCCTTCTTCATAAAACCTCCTTTCTTGGCGAGTGGCTCTTCGAGCACTGATAATTCGAGTCCGGCTTCCTCGGTCAGTGTGGGAGACAACTAACAACTGCCCTGACCCAGACATCCCAATGATAACGTAGCGGTCTTCTCCTATGGAATGATCAGGGTCAGGAAATGTTACAGATAACGAGTCGTCAAATACAGTTGCAGCTTCTTGGAAAGAAACACTGTGCTTTCTCAGATTGATAACCGCTTTATCTGGGTTCCACTCGAATTCCATGCAGCAGCTCTCATTATCAAATGGCTTCAGTAGTTTATCAGGTTGCCAAGTCCTTAAGCTGCGGAAATGAGTTTGATGCTACCCATTTAATTTGAGTCAACGGTTTTCTCAGATATTACTGAAAACCTTGTAATTCCTCTACATCTTTCCACCGCTGAGACTGGAGCTTTCCGTCAGTTAGAGTCTCATACATACAACCACTGGAGAGAATGTCAGATTCGCTGTAGCGCCAGGTTAAGCAGCAAAGTAGAAATTCTCATGTAGAAGGTAAATCATCCATTGTTATTTCCCTCAACACCGATGCAGAGGATGGATCAAAGTCGTACTCACCTTTTCTTCTAATCAGCACCTTAACGGTCGCTCGAATCCACTGTTTTTCGAGTTCTGACAAAGGAACCAGAGTTGAACTCGATTCGAGTTTCCGAGCATCGAGCGGCGTCCCCCTCTCTGATGTCAGTTTGCCAAGCTTATCGAAGACCTTCCGTTCGATCTTGTAGATCCTTGACGCTTCCCCTCTGGCACCTTTGCCGACTCCTGTACTCCACTGCATAAGGCTAAGGCAAAAATACCCAAGAGACTGATGGCTTTCTTTTTCATCAATGTGGTTTTGGTAGCGCTGCCACATTGTCTCAACGTCGGGGCTTGCCTTAAACCTCGTCGGTATCTGAGGGTACACCTGTCGGGTAAGAGGGAGACAAGTGGCGTTCACAGATATAGAAGCTCGTCTTGCCATTATCGCAACCTGAGCAACAGTTTGACCCGGTACTTGAGGTGAAGGGCTCCTGTCGATGACGTTAGCCTTAATGAAGCGAAATTCGATAGCATCCCAACCTATTTCAATAGCTGAATAAATCATCCAGTTCTTCAAAAACGGCTCAACCACTTGCCGAGCAGACTCCTCTGTAGTGAAATGCTCCTTCAACTCGATGGTAAGAGAGTTCGCCTCAAGATGGATGCGAAAAGCGTCGTACTCGCCTTCTAGGGACGGCGGATTGTCGAATTTTACCCGGCTTGTATCTACACGGAATTCGTAGTTGAGCCACTCAACGTGCGGATCGTTCATCTCGCAAATCCTCAGGTATGACGCCTAACGTTCCGCTTTACCCGCCGCAGATCACCTCTCGGTTGAAAAAATAACTTCCCGGCGGTCGGGTGCAAGCGGGTTGTTATGCTGGCGGCAACTGGTCACACAACTCTGGCTCAACATCAGCAACTTTGGCTAATACAGCCTCATATTTGGTTTGATCACCACGGCTTGCTCGCTCCTGTAAATACCCTTCAGTCGTCAATGCTGCAATTTTCTCGGCAACTGCCAGCGCGATAAACTGGTCTAGCGAAACCCCGTCCTGCTCTGCAAGTCTCTGCAAACTTTTGTATAAGGAGTCAGGTAACTGGATGCTTAACGTGCTCATGACAGTCCTCCAATAGACTCCAGGAAGTTTGCCGGGGTAACGGCACTAACCCCAAACCGTTCAATGCCTGCAAAATTGCGGATGTTATACGTCACTACGCTATCACACCCCGCCTTAACCGCTAGTTCCAGTATCATGTCATCTTTTGAATCAGGCAAGAAAGGCCGCCAAAGGAAGAAAATTTGATGATGGGTCGCAACAGCACAGTGAAAATCAAGGAAATTCTGTACATCTGACGCATTAATGGCTAGATTCGGCAATTCCCGCAATAAAACATCTTCATATTCCAAGATTAGCGGCACAGAAAGGTTGATCTGAAACCGCTCACTGCTAACCAATCCCAATAGACGAAAAGCACTCCCGTTTCTAGAACGTAGCCCAGCAACAACGACATTGGTGTCGATAACAATTTGAGGGATGGGCATTGGCAGCAGCAGAATTTGTGAACTTGCTAACGCCGCAAATTTTCTAATCTAGTTTTTTTGTATGAGCTTTTCGAGATAGAACTTGGAGGTTGTCTAATATAGTCAAGCCACCCTCTGACATGGGGACGATGTGATCAATTTGAAAGTCCCTCCGCATGTGACTCTTAAAATCACTAGCTGCACAGGTAATAAATCCTTGTGCAGCTGTGTATTTAGCAAAAACATGGGGTGCGATCGCCAACATCACCCCAACCGTCCTATCTCCCATTCATCGCGAAGCATCCCGAACCACACTTCATCGACCAGTTCATCACTACAGATTCTGAGCTGGACTGGGCCTAGTGCTGGCTTTTAAATAAACCATCGGCGATCGCCACTCGACCGTCTTGCCCTGCAACTGCCGCTGACACAACTCCTGAATTGCGACTACATCTTTTTGCGGCAGGTGGGCGGCGAGCTGATCGCGGTAGCTGGGGGGCGCACTGTCGACAGCAAACCACCGCTGCAGCAGGGTCGACGAAATATAGATGCTGCTGTGGAGGATATCTTCTGTCACCCCGACGGTAAAGCCAGCGTTGCGAAAGAGGGCAGTTATGGTCTCTGTGTCCCAGTTAAAGCGGGGGTCGGTGGCGGCGATCGCATCCTCGGCCTGGTGCCAGCGCTTGACCAGGGCTTTGCCCAGGGGCGAGGCATCCACCAGGGCTGAGATGCGCTGGCTGTAGCGGGGGATGGTCTCGGCCAGCAGCACCACGCCGTTGGGGGCCAGGAGCTGCTGCACGATCTCGATGAAGCGATCGCGGTTGACCACCTGACCAAAGGCATTGCGCCCCACCATGCGCTCAAAGGCAATGCCGGGGGTATGGGCCTCCAGGTAGGCGGCTAGGGCCTCAAAGTCGGCGTGGACGAGAACGGGGCGGGCGAGTTCGGGCAGTTGGTTGGCTTGCTCTACCAGGGCAGTCTCATCCTGCACCGTGTGAATCCGGGCAAAGACGCTGCCCTCGGGCACCCGGCGCAGAGCCTCCCAGGTGAGCAGGCCGGTGCGAGCGTTGAGGTCGAGAATGCGGTGGTGGCGCTGGGGCGGAGCCAGCTCAAACAGGCGATCGCGCACGGTTCCCAACTGTTCCCCCGCCTGGCTGAGGGTGCGCTGCAACCAGCGATCGCGGGCCGGATCCTCAGGACTGTAGGTCAATGCTTCTGGCAAGGCCCCGCCGCCGTCGACCATCGCCGCCAGCTGAGCCTCGCGCCGCTGGGCCACCTGGGTGGCAATGCCCGCCTCGTAGCCTTGATCAGAGGGTTGGTAGAAGACCTGCCCCTGCAACCCCTGGGGCAGATACTGTTGCTCGACCCAATGGTCGCGGTAGGCGTGGGGATACAGGTAGCCCTGGCCGTGGCCAAAGCCTTTTTTGTCGCGATGGGCGTCCCGCAATGGGTTGGGCACCTCCTGCTCGCGCTCCTGCTCTACCGCCGCCAGGGCGTCAAAAAAGCCCATGGTGCTGTTTGATTTGGGGGCCGTAGCCAGGTAGATCGTCGCCTGGGCCAGAGGGTAGCGGCCCTCTGGCATGCCCACCCGGTCAAAGGCGGCGGCGCAGCTGGTCACCACCGTGACGGCGTGGGGGTCGCCCAGGCCAATGTCTTCGCTGGCCAAAATCACCAGGCGGCGAAAGATAAAGCGGGGATCTTCGCCCGCGTAGACCATGCGGGCCAGCCAGTACAGGGCCGCGTCGGGGTCAGAGCCACGCACGCTCTTGATGAAGGCGCTAATGGTGTCGAAGTGGGCGTCGCCCTCTTTGTCGTAGAGCACTGCCCGCCGCTGAATCGATTCTTCGGCGACCTCCAGGGAGATGGAGATTTGGCCTTGCTGGTCGGGGGTAGTGGTCTCCACTGCCAGCTCCAGGGCGTTGAGCAGGGCGCGGGCGTCGCCGTTGGCCACGTTCACCAGGTGATCTAGCGCGGCGGGTTCGAGGTGAATGGGGCGATCGCCGTAGCCCCGTTCCCGATCTGCCAATGCCTGCTCCACCACCCGATACAGGTCGGCAGGCTCTAGCGGCTTGAGCTGAAACAGGCGCGATCGGCTGACCAGCGCCTTGTTAACCTCAAAGAAGGGATTTTCTGTCGTGGCCCCGATCAAAATCACCGTGCCATTCTCCACCCAGGGCAGCAGAGCATCTTGCTGAGCCTTGTTAAAGCGGTGAACCTCGTCGATAAACAGAATGGTGCGCCGACCGTACTGGCCGCGCAAGTCCTGGGCGGCGGCGATCGCCTCGCGAATATCTTTTACCCCCGCCAGCACCGCATTCAGCGCAATGAAGTGGGCGCTGGTGGTATTGGCAATGATCTGGGCCAGGGTGGTCTTGCCCGTGCCCGGTGGGCCAAAAAAAATCAGCGACGACAGCTGATCGGCCTGAATCGCGCGGCGCAGCAGACGCCCCGGCCCCACCACCGCATCTTGACCAATAAACTCGTCCAGGGTTCGGGGCCGCAGTCGGGCCGCTAGGGGAGCATCGCGGGCAATCTGCACCTGGCGGCTGTGGTCAAAGAGATCCATAGGCTGGGGGCCGGGAGAGCCGGTAAGGGAGAATGGCGATCGGGCCGCTTTCAGGTACCACCGGGCCAATGTACTATTTTAGCTCCGACCAAGCTTTGCTTAACGTTAGTTCAATAGAGTCTCATGCCGCGAAAAAGCTGGCCCCGTCCCCTCCTGGGAGGGGTGCCCGGAGGGCGGGGTGGGTCAAACTGGCGATGAAAAGTAAGCTTCTGAATACAGGAAAAGGCTTTTTGTCCTAGATGAACTCACCCCTACCCCTCCCAGGAGAGGACGGTCAGGCTGTTTTTTCAAGAATTATGCTCTGTCGCACTCACGTTTGCTTAGGCGCTAGAAATTAAGCGCTGGCGCGATCGCCTGACGATCTAAGCCTCAACAGAACTTAGCCGGCTGCACCCCGAAGTTGATCACGCAGACAGCTAAGCTTAGCCTGATCGACAATCAGCACTTCGTCGTAGTTGCGCTGCCACACCGGCTGCCCCAGCTGGTTGCGCCGCAGGTTAACGCGCTTTGCCGCCGCCGCCTTAAAGCCAGCAATAAACGACGACAGCAGCCAGGGCTTGTGGCTCAGAAGATAATCGGGTAGATCTCGCTCAGAGGAACTGTCTCCCTGCAAAAATACGATGCTCTGCAATCGGTCGGGTGCGATCGCCCAGACATCTAGCTCGACCCCTTTGCGGTTATTGGCCGACCGCACCCACTCATCTGCCACAATCCGCCCACAGTCGTTGAGGCGAAAGATGCCCTGCTCATAGTCACCCAACAGGGGCTGTCGCTGAGCGGTGGAGAGCCCAATCAAATAAGCTCTGGGAGTCGCAGAATGAATCAAGGCGTTTGCCCTCGAATCGACTGTGGTGTGGATCTGGCTAGGAAGAGCCATGGCGCCATACCTTGAATACAACAGACTCTATAGTTTGCCCACCTGCCCTGAACCGCCATCACCCGTGGGGGTGAACTTACATTTTTTCAGGCCTTTACATGCCTTCGGCGAAGGCTTTGATCAGCCGATCGAGGTAGCCGTTGACCATCTGGGCCGCCTCCTGGGGCAGAGCGGCGGCAATTTCAGTTTGCAGACAGCGGTAGGCATCGATGGCGGAGCTTTCTTTGTGCAGAGCGCGGGTGATATTTTGCATCCACACCACATACTCTTCGATAAACCCATCGGGATTGTCGAGCAGAATGGCCTTGGCGATGCACTCTAGGGTGTAGAGCATGTCCCGCTGACACTTAGCACCGTGCTCTTGGATCACCGATCGATGCTCGGTGCTCATGAGCTGCCGCAGCGCCCCCATGACTAGCCCTTCACCTTCATTTTTGAGCCGGGTATAGGTTCTAAAGCGCGATTCAAAGGAGGCGACAAACTGGGCCAGGGGACGCAGCTCTGAGTCGCTCAGGTAACGACCATCAGACTGTCGAATCGACGCGAGGAGGGCGTTGTTCATGGCGGCGGGTCGCAAAAAACGTTCACCCCCTATCATTGCCCAGAATGTTGCGATTGGTAACATGGCCCAGGAGCAGATTCCCCGGCTGTGTTAATTTTCCTTGGCTGGTGGGTCAGGCCGGTTGATGATGCCGTCGATGACGTTGTCAACGGCGACGGTGAGCCGATAGGGAGTGGCGGCACTAGCTTGGGAGACCACTACAATTTCGTAATAGCCCGACTGGGGCAGCTCACCGGCCCAGGTGTTTTGCTCGGCATCGGCTAGAATGTGGGGCAGCTCGTCGGTGGGCACCGGCACGTAGACCGAGAGCCGGGTGCTGTCTGGGGGCGCTTGCAGGTTGAGCCGCATGAGCTGGTCGGCGCTGAGGTTGAGAATGTAGACCTGACCGTGACCGGGGTCGAGGCTGCCGGTTTGAAGCTGGCTGAAGCTGCCAGGCTCAAAGGTGATTTCGGTCAGGGTAGTGCCGCTCTCTAGGGCGTTGACCTGGTCTTGGGCCAGGCCAAACCGGATCTGGTCAACGGGGGTCTCGACAAAGCCGTCGCTCACCCGCCCAGGAAAGAGCTGGTTAAACCGGGCGTTGGTCAGGTCGTTGAGGGCGGCGCTGCTGACGAAGAGAGCGTTGACCTGGCGCTGCCAGCGATCGCTGTCGGTGGGGTTAAAGCGCCCCAGGCGGCTGCGGGCCTCGGTGCTGAGGTTGGTTTCGAGCAGGGTGAGGGTGTCGGCGGCGATCGCATCCCACTGGGCGCGCAGGGGTTCGTCTTGGGGCTGGTCGGTGAGGGCTGTGCCCTGACGATTGGGGTTTTGCTCAAAGAAAAGCTGGTCGGTGAGGCGGGTGAGGTAGCTCCAGTCAACGCTGAGACTAGTGGCGCGATCGCGTAGGGCCTGCTTGCGATCGCGCTCGGCTTCGCTAAAGGCGGGGTTGGTAGCGTCGCTGCCGCCGGGCGACACGGCCTCAGAGCCAGAGCCCGCCCCTGAGAACTGGCCTAGGGGATTGAGCCACCACCATAGCCCTCCAGCTACCGTCACTGTGACCAGCAGCCCCGCCAGGGCTGGCCAGCACCCCGACGACGTTTTCTTGATCGGCACCGCTCGGGGGGGCGGGGCCACCGTGGCCGTGGGGTCGTAGGGCATGGGGTGGTAGTAGGCGGCGGGGGCCACGGCTACCGTCGCCTCTGGCGGCGGCTCGGGTGGCGGCGGGGGCACCACGGGCTGCATGCGCACAGGCATAGGCTGAGACCAAGCCGCCCCTGCGGTATCGGGGTTGGCTAGGTTTAGCGCCGCCAGCACCTGCCCCGCCGACTGGTAGCGATCGCCTGGGTTGTGAGAGACCAGGCGAGTCAGCACCTGAGCTAGGGTCGAAGATTGGTCAACCGAGTCGGGCCACACCCAGCGATCGCGGCGATCGTCGTAGAGATCGTCCGGGTCTTTGCCGGTCAGCAGCACGAGGGCCGTCATGCCTAGGGCGTAGAGGTCGGTGGCCGGGCTCACCTGACCCGACACCTGCTGATCGTCGGGGGCATAGCCAACGGTGCCCAGCCGGGTCGTCGTGCCATCGGTGGCCTGGTAGGGCTGAGGCACCCCCAGCTGATGGCGCACGTTGATCACCAGCTGCTTGACGCCGCCAAAGTCGATCAGCACCGGGCGGCTGTCGGCATTGCGCTGAATCAAGTTGTCAGGGGAAATGTCGCGGTGCACGATGCCAATGCTGTGCAGATATTGCAGCAGCGGCAGGGTCTGCATTAAAAACTGCCCCACCTCCGCTTCGCTAAAGCGTCCGGCGTAGGCGCGACGGCGATCGAGCAGCTCGCGGTAGGTGGGGCCTTCGACGTAGTCTTGCACCAAAAACAGCCGCAAGTCATCTCGCAGCAGCTCGCGAAATCGAGGCACCTGAGGGTGGTTGATCTGATAGAGAATGCTGGCCTCGCGTTCAAACAGCGCCTGGGCCTTGTCTAGGGCGAGTTTGCCCGACACCTGCGGGTTGAACTCTTTGAGTACGCACAGTTCTTGAAACCGATGGGTGTCTTCAGCTAAGTAGGTCTCACCAAAGCTGCCCCGGCTGAGCTGCCGCAGCAGTCGGTAGCGGCCACCGAGCAACCGTTCTGCCTGTTGTGGTTCAACCATGGCTCTGGTTCCATTCGTCTGTCACAGATTAGCTTAAAGCAGCGTCATTGCTGCGATCGCCGTTTCATTGACCCATCGTTGGCCCAATCCTAAAAATTTATCCGGGTCTATGCTCAACAGAGCTGTATAGTACTGGTGAACTATACAGTCGATCGCTAACCCATGACCCATTTGAAATTTACGCTAGGCTTTGCTGCCCTTTTGCTGGCGGGGTGCAGCCACCCCCTCGCGACATCTTCTCTAGTCGCGAAATCTTCCCTGGCCACAGCAGTTCCCCCCATCGCCCCATCTCGCCCCGCCACGACAGCTGCCCCCGCTGCGGTCTGGGAGCCCGGTGCCCTGTGGCAGCTCTATCAAGAAGATTGGCAATACAGTCTGCCCGCTGAGTACGAGGGCAAAGTGGCCGGTGTAGACTACAACTTCACCGCCAGTGACAAACCTCTGCGCCATTCTGATGTGCTGATCGATGGCTTGGCCGACGGCAAACGAGACGGCTGGACTTCCATGGCCGATCAGGTGGTGGCCGGGTCTACTAAAGACTTCGGCTTTAATGAACACCCCGACCCGGCGCTGCACTACGCTCAACCGTGGAAGATCAGCGGCGATCGCGCTGCCAAGTTTTTGAACCATGGTGCTGCCCGAGGCGTAGTTTTAGCTGATGGCACCATCCTCAGGCAGGCCCAAGGCGAAATCGAGCCTCGCAAGCCTGAGCTGCTGGCGCTATTTGCCAACGGAGCCTGTCTCGACTGGACGGGGGTTTTGTTTGAGCCCAGCGGCAGCCGAGTGGAGTTTGAAAAAGACGGCGGCATTGGTTTTGCTGTGCTCGATGACGCCTGCTATCCAACCATTCCGTAGGGGCAATGCATTGCATTGCCCCTACGGGGGATCGCTGATGAGTCGGGGTTTCGGCACTCGAATTCAAGGTTAGACGGGCGATCGCACTGGTCTTCTTTGTTGTCCCGCACCCTATTCTTTATTCATTCCTGGTGCGGCCCTTAGGCAAACGCAGACCCCTCTGGCGGCACGTCTTGCCAGCGACCATTGCCGATCGCCCGCACCGCTTCTTTAAGGCTGACATCGCCGGTGTAGAGGGCGCGACCTACGATCACCCCGGTCACCCCCTGAGGCTCTAGCGCTAGAAGGCTTAACAAGTCACGCAGGGCACCGACGCCACCGGAGGCAATTACCGGCATGGTGACAGCCTCAGCCATGGCTCGCAGAGCGGGAATGTTTGGCCCTTGCAGGGTGCCATCGCGCTGAATATCGGTGTAGATGACCGCCGCTGCGCCACGCTGCTCCATCTGCTGGGCGAGGTCGATCGCATCCACTTCAGAGGTTTCGAGCCAGCCCTGGGTGGCAACTTTGCCGTCGCGGGCGTCAATGCCGACGATGATTTGACCGGGGAATTCGCCCGCCAGATCGCTCACTAAGTCAGGGTTATTCACCGCCGCCGTGCCCAGGATGGCGTAGCGCACACCCAGAGAAAATAAATCGGTGACGCGGGCGCGATCGCGCAAGCCCCCGCCCACTTCGATGGGAATATCAATTGCGCGGGCGATCGCCTCAATCGCCTGCCAATTCTCCGGCTTGCCCGACTTCGCCCCATCCAAATCCACCAGATGTAGCCGGGTCGCCCCCTGGTCGGCCCACTGCCGCGCCACCTCCACCGGGTTGTCGTCAAACACCTCGGTCTGGGCGTAGTCGCCCTGGTAGAGCCGCACACAGCGACCGTCGATCAAATCAATAGCGGGGATGACTTCCATGGATTAGTAACTTAGCCGAAAACGTTAGCGTGAGTGCTGGGAGAACCGATCAATGCGTTGAAACGTCAGAACGTCCTAACGTTTCTTCTCAACCGTTCTGTCAATAGTGACACAGCCGCAGTCTACTATCTCCCCTATTCACGGGTCCCACATTCCCGTAAACTCCTAAATGCGAATCACCACCGCCCAAACCTAACGACACCATGCTAGACCTGACCGGTAAAAACGCCCTGGTAACGGGCATTGCCAACAACAAGTCCATTGCCTGGGGCATTGCCCAGCAGCTCCACGCTGCCGGGGCCAACCTGGGCATCACCTACCTGCCCGACGAAAAAGGCCGGATGGAAGGCAAGGTCAAAGACTTGGTGGAACCCCTCAACCCCAGCTTGTTTTTGCCCTGCAACGTGCAGGATGAAGCCCAGGTGGAGCAGGTGTTTAGCACCATTGGCGAGAAATGGGGCAAGCTCGATATTTTGATTCACTGCCTGGCCTTTGCCAACCGCGATGATCTGACCGGCGACTTTAGCAATACCTCCAAAGCAGGCTTTCAGCTGGCCCTCGATGTCAGCGCCTACTCGCTGATTACCCTAGCGCGCGGAGCCAAACCCCTAATGACCGACGGCGGCAGCATTGTCACCCTCACCTACCTGGGTGGCGTGCGGGTGGTGCCCAACTACAACGTCATGGGCATTGCCAAGTCGGCCCTGGAGATGAACGTGCGCTACCTAGCCTCGGAGCTGGGGCCAAACAACATTCGCGTCAACGGCATTTCTGCTGGCCCGATCCGCACCCTGGCCTCATCGGCGGTGGGCGGCATTCTCGACATGATCCACCATGTGGAAGATACTGCACCCCTACGGCGCACTGTGACCCAGACCGAGGTGGGCAACACAGCGGCATTTTTGTGCAGCGATTTGTCTACGGGGATGACCGGTCAGATTCTCTACGTTGACTCTGGCTACTGCATCATGGGGATGTAGAGGAGGCGCGGATTCCAGGGTTCTTCTGGGCTATGGCGACTGTCTACTGGATACCTGAGAACCCTGGGATCTCAACGCGTAAGTTTGGGAATTTGTGAGGGCTAAGATAGAGCAAAGCGTTGGTGCTTCATGTCTCCCATGACTTCTACCTCAATTCTCTTGACCTTTGAGGATTACCTGGCTCAGACCGACGAGCTAGAGGGGCGCTACGAGTTAGTCAACGGATCGCTGGTTGAGATGCCCCCCGAATCGCCAGAAAACCTCGACATCGCCAAGGGGCTGATGTTCACGTTTGCCCGCTACGTTGCCATCGAACTGATTGCCTACAACACCGAAATCGAGGTGTCTGGGGGCCGAGCCGCCTGCCAGACTTGGTAATCCACACTGAAGAGTCAAAGGCGGCGATTCGGGGTACAACTCGGGCAACGATTACCCGCGACCTGCCACCTCCTGCCCTCGTCGTCGAGGTCGTCTCCCCCGGCGAAAAGAACCGTACCCGCGACTACCGCTATAAGCACACCGAGTACGCCGCCCGCCGCATCGCTGAATATTGGATTGTTGACCCCCACCATCAACAGGTCACGGTTTGCCAGTGGGTTGAAGGGCAGTATGAAAATACCGTGTTCACCGGGGCGCAGGGTATTGTCTCTCACGTTGTGCCTGACTTGGTACTGACGGCTCAGCAGGTGCTCCAGTTGACCTAGGGCTCTACTCGCATCACTGGGGGCTGCCATTCGCCAAAGCCTTCCATGTGCCCCCAGTAGGCGCGGTAGCCAATGATCGCCCAGATTAAAGCTGCCAGCAGCAGCACGACGGCCCCCAGGGTGCGCCAGTTTTTATTGCTGCGCAGGTAAACCAGGGTAGGGGCTGACAGCACCCCACCGATGCCAGTCAAGATAAAGCCGAGTCCGGCTACTAGGGGCTGTTGGGTTTGGCCTAGATCGATAATGCGTGCGCCTACGACTATTGATGTCAGTCCGGCGAAGAAGGCGTAGACGGCTAGGGAGAGTAAATCCCACCCTTGGGCGATCGCGATCGCCGCCGCCACGTACAGTCCACCAAACAGCACGGTGGTCTCGCCAAAGGAAATGTTGAAGCTGCCCGGGACAGGCCAGGTCAGGGTCATGTGCAGGCCGGTAGCGAGGGCGATCGCCCCCACCAGACCAAAGCCCGGTATCCACCGCTTGAGGTTGGCCCCGTCAAGCCCGCGATAGACAAAGTCGGCCAGCAGCACCAGCCCGGCCACCATATTGATCAGCATGAGGGTGATGTAGTCAATAAACATGGGGGCAGAGGAAAAACAACGTTTTCCATCCTATCTGCTGAACGGCCCTATTTGCTAAGCACTGGCAGAGTGGTCGCTTCAGCCAGGCGACTGCCTAGAGGTAGTCATCCTAAATCCTCCTTGGCTACCCCCGATTTAGCAGGGCAACCAACCGTTTGACCCTACGGTGCCGCCTTTTGGGAATCGGGGGTATGGGACTCGAATTTGGTAACAGACATCTGGGCCGCCCTCAGGGCCAAGCCACTCAGTGAAGAAGTGATGAGACGCTGACATTTTGCGGGTGCAATCGTAGTCATTGATACCCAAGACTCTCAGGACAATTGATACACCTAAATCGTTAGGCGCACTTCACCCCTCTAAACCGCTCTGCGGTGGGGTAAATGTGGCTTAACGAAGGGGTGTGCAAAACGCCAGTATTAAAACCTAAGAGTATTGCATCTAGGGTTCCGGCTTGGCTGAGGTATCGACCTCTGGCAGCTAGGTGACTGGTCCAAGAGGTGCAGCTGGGTCATGGGGCCTGGTTCACGGAGGGATAAAAGCCCGGGAGGCAGAATGCAGTTCTTAAGTGAGCTCGTGTTTTACTCCTGGGTTTTATAGTAGCTAGCCCAATTCAACTCTGGCCTGGGAGCTTTTTCAACTAAAAACCGGGTTATAGGCTAGGTCTGGCATCGCTGCCCGATGGGGATGAGTACAAGTCAGGAGTCTAGAGGATATAGATGGAACACAGTATTTTTTCCTACGGCATTATTGCCTTTTTGCTCGGCACCCTGGGCATTGGGGCGTGGGCCTCAATGCAAATTAAGGGCGACAGCGTTAACTTTTTGGTGGCGGGTCGAGGGTTGGGCCTGCCCCTGGCGGCGGCTACCTTGATGGCCCAGTCGGTAGACTCAAATGCCACCCTGGGCAATACCGATCTTTCCTCTGCTTTTGGGTTTTGGGCTGGGGCCGCGCTACCGGTTGGCCTTTCGCTCTGTCTGCTGCTGACGGGCCTATTTCTGGCCAAGCCCATGAACCGCATGGGGCTAATCACCATTCCCGACTTTTATCGGGTCAAGTATGGCCGCACCGTAGAGGTGATTGCCGCCTGCATTATGTCGGTGAGCTTTTCGTTTTTGCTGGCGGGTAACCTGGTGGCCGGCGGCTACATGTTTGAAAACTTTTTGGGCACCAGCTACTTTGGGGGCATTACCCTGCTGGCGGCCTTGGTGTTTGCCTACACGGTGTCGGGTGGGTTGTTTGCGGTGGCCTACACCGACTTCATTCAAATCATCATTGCGGCCCTGGGGGCCTGGGCTATGCTGGCCTTTGTGCTGGGCAACTTTGGCCTGACTATTGACCCCGGCATGGGGCCTTTGGCCCTAGAGCAGCTGACTTCCCCTGGGGCGGGGGCGGCAATTAACTGGGCCAGCATTATTGCCCTCGGGTTTGGCAATATGGTGGCGATCGACTTTATGGCCCGCATTTTTGCCGCCGACAGCCCCGAGACGGCCCAAAAGGCTTGTTTTGCGGCCTCGGCGGGTACCTTGGCAATTGGCATTCCCTTTTCGATTATTGCCTTGGGAGCCAACAGCATTCTCAGCCAGGCGGGCATTACGCCCGATGGGCCGGTGCTCTACGCCCTGATTGATGGAGTCGTGCCGCCCATTCTAGGACTACTGGTGCTGGCGGCGATTTTGTCGGCATCACTCTCCACCGCCGATGGGGCAATTTTGGGCACCTCGTCGGTGTTGGCTCACAACGTTATGGGCATTCGTCACGCTACTGCCCAAGGGCCTGGGGGCGATCGCCTGCTGCTGATCACCCGATTGATGGCGATCGTGATCACAGTGTTGGGGGTGGTGCTAGGGCTCAAAGTGCCCCAGACTGGGGTGCTGCTGCTGCTGGCTTTTGACATGAGCTTTGCCGGTCTGGTGGTGCCGCTGATTGGGGGTCTGTTTTGGCCCCAGGCGACTCGCCAGGGGGCGCTGGCCTGCATTGCTGTGGGGTCGCTGTCGCGCCTGCTGATGTTTACTCTGATGCCCACCATGTTTGGAGTAGACAATACTCTGTTGTACTTCCCTAACAGCCTATTTACCGCTGACTTTGACGGCTTTCCTACGATGATTAGCCCGCTGCTGGGTCTGGTGGCCTTTGTGGTGGTGTCGAAGCTGACCTATCAGCCGCTGAGTGCCCAAGAGCAGCAGGCTAAAGTGCTTGAGGAGGTAGGGTCGCTGTAGAGTGTTGAGTTGGCGATCCATAGCTGAAGCGAGAGGTGGATGCGATCGCATCCACCTCTAATACCGAATCCGAATTCCATATCCCCGGTTTCCAACCGGCCCACCTGTAGGACGTTGGCGTAGCCTGGCCGGAGGCCTTACCGCTGATCGCCCTGCTGAATCGAGGGTAGGCAAGCAGGGTTTGATATAACCTAAAAATCTCCTGACAGCTGTCAGGAGATTTTTTTGAGCAAGCATAATAGATTTTACCGATTGAGCTGGGGCCTTACACAGCTACAGCCCCTACCTCAGCCCGTATCTGATCGATCAAATCCTTCAGCCCGTAGGGGTTGACCCGGTAGCTGAGCGGGTGGGCAATCAGACGGGCGGTGCTGAGGTAGAGCACCTCCAGCTCCATCAGGTTGTTTTCCTTTAGGGTTTTGCCGGTCGAAACCAGGTCAACGATCGCCTCTGACATGCCCGTAATTGGCCCCAGCTCCACCGAGCCGTAGAGGGGCACAATTTCTACCGGTAGATCTAGACTTTGGAAGTAGTCGTGGGCACTGTTGACGTACTTAGAGGCCACCCGACTGTGGGCGGGCAGATCGAGGGCAGAACGGTAGGGGCTAGTAGTTTTAACCGCCACCGACAGGCGGCAACCGCCAAAGCCCAGATCTACCAGGTGGGCCACAGCGGGTTTTTTCTCGCGCAATACGTCGTAGCCGACCATGCCTAGCTGAGCCTGGCCGTACTCGACATATACGGGCACATCTTGGGCTCGCACCAGCAGCCCGGTGGCCCTGCCAGTGGGCTCAGTAATTTGCAGCTGACGGTTGGCACTGTCTAAGAACAGACTAAAGTCGAGGCCCACGGCCTGGAGGAGCTGAATGCTGTCTTTGAGCATGCCGCCCTTGGGTAGCGCAATGGTGAGCATAGTAGTTCTTAGATAAAAGGTGGGAGGGATCCCCCCTGCCCCCCTTACAAAGGGGTGTGTGTGATGGATCTATTACAGCAAGAAACTGGGGGGATCAAACTGCATTGCCGAGATCCTGACTCAGATGAGCCTCTCACGGTCTACACTCTGAACTTCTCGGTGACGCGGCGCATGGCTTCGTTCACATTCTCGCGGCTGTTGAAGGCAGAAATGCGGAAGTAGCCCTCGCCTGCGGCCCCAAAGCCCGAGCCGGGGGTGCCGACCACATGACAGGTGTACAGCAGCTTGTCAAAAAAGTCCCAGCTGCTCAGATCATTGGGGGTTTTGACCCACACGTAGGGGGCGTTAACGCCGCCGTAGACGGCGATGCCAGCGGCGGTGAGCTGTTCACGAATGATGCGGGCGTTCTCCATATAGAAATCGATTAACGCCTTGGTTTGAGCCTGCCCCTCGGGTGAATAGACCGCCTCGGCCCCACGCTGCACAATGTACGAAACGCCGTTGAACTTGGTCGATTGGCGGCGATTCCACAGGCTGTGAAGATCGACATCAGTGCCATCGGCAGCTTTGCCCTTGAGAGATTTGGGTACCACCGTCAGGGCACAGCGGGTGCCGGTAAAACCCGCATTCTTAGAAAACGAGCGGAATTCAATGGCGCAGTCCCGCGCTCCCTCGATCTCATAAATAGAGTGGGGAATGGCCGGGTCGGTGATAAACGCCTCGTAGGCCGCGTCAAACAAAATGATCGAGCCGTGGGCGCGGGCGTAGTTGACCCAGGCTTGCAGGTGCTCTTTGGTCGCTACCGCCCCGGTGGGGTTGTTGGGGAAGCAGAGATAGATCAGATCTACTTTTTCGTGGGGAATGCTGGCGGTGAAGGCATTTTCGGCGCTAATGGGCAGGTAGGTGAGGCCACCGTACTTACCGGTTTCGTCAGCGGGGCCGGTGTGGCCTGCCATCACGTTGGTATCGACATAGACCGGGTAGACCGGGTCGGTGACGGCAATGGTGTTGTTATTGCCAAAAATATCGAGAATGTTGCCGCAGTCGCACTTCGAGCCGTCGGAAATAAAAATCTCGCTGGCGTCAATGTCGCAGCCTCGGCTTTGGAAGTCGTGCTGGGCAATTTTTTCGCGCAGCCAGAGGTAGCCCTGCTCGGGGCCGTAGCCTTTGAAGCTGGTGCGATCGCCCATATCCTCCACCGCTTTAACCATGGCGGCGCGGCAGGCCTCGGGTAGCGGTTCGGTGACATCGCCAATGCCCAGCTTAATGATTGGAGCGTCGGGATTGGCCTCGGCAAAGGCGCTCACCCGGCGAGCAATTTCAGGGAACAGGTAGCCTGCTTTGAGCTTGAGATAGTTGTCGTTGATGGTGGCCATGGGGCGTTGCGCAATGGTGATGTCAAGTTACCTAATTAAGCCTACAGCGCCGGGGGGGTTAACGGTGAAGTGGCTCGGTTAGCAGAGGCTTGAGATGCTGGGCATGGCTCACCCGACAGATGGCGGGTTGGTCTATTCCGACATCCACGACACAACCTTGGGCGCTAGTATGGGGTGTCCCCGCTACCGCCTGAGAACCATGGTTGCTGCTGACGCCCCCGACAAAAAGCCCTACGAAGGCAAGGCCAAGATTATCTACGCCACCGACGACCCGGCGGTGCTGCTCACTTACTTTAAAGATGATGCCACTGCCTTTAACGCCCAAAAGAAGGGCCAAATTGTCGGCAAGGGGCAGATTAATTGCGCCGTTTCGACTTACCTATTTCAGCATCTGGCGGCGGCGGGGATAGCGACCCACTGGCTAGAGACGACGGGCGATCGCACCATGCTGGTCAAAGCTCTCAGCATCATTCCCTTAGAAGTGGTGGTACGCAACCTGGCGGCGGGTAGCCTGTGCAAGCAGACCGGGCTACCTCTGGGCCAGCGCCTCGATCCGCCCCTGGTAGAGTTTTACTATAAAAACGATGATTTAGGGGATCCGCTGCTGACGGGCGATCGCATTCGCGCCATGGCCCTGGCCAGCGAGGAACAGATTGCCACCCTGCGTCGTCTTGCCCTCAACATCAATCAGGTGCTGACAGATTTCTTTCAGGGCTGTGCCATTACCCTAGTCGATTTCAAGCTGGAGTTTGGCCTCGACGGCCAGGGGCAAATTTTACTCGGTGACGAAATTAGCCCCGACACCTGCCGCCTGTGGGATCAAAGCACTGACGACCCTACGCAGCGGGTGCTCGACAAAGATCGCTTTCGCCAAGATCTGGGCCAAGTCGAAGCCGCTTACCAGAGGGTGCTAGAAAAGGTAGCGGCACAATCGGCCAAGAATTAACCCCATCAATGCGGTAGAATCTTTGCGATTGTGGGGGCACCGGCCCGCCCAGGGCATTTTCCCGGGCTTAGCGCCCGGAGAAATAAGTCCTTGATTGGTGTGTGGACGTGTTTAGCAGGTAGGTTTAGATGCGGGTATCTCCTAAGTATTTGTTGGCGGCAATGGCTGGCTCTGGGCTAGTGGGGCTGGCTGTGGTGCCTGCCCAGGCCAACCCAGGCTTGGCTGTTGGCCAGACGACTGACGTGGCCCAGGCCTCTGAAGCGGCGATCGCCGAAGAGCTCAACTCGGCCTCGGTGGTCGCAGCCGATCTCACTCAGCCCCTAGCCGCCCCAGTAGATGACCCTGCCGCCCCCGACTGGGGATCTGGGCAATTGACCCAGCCCAGCCCGGTGCCCGAACTGCTCCAGGGGGCGATCGACACCTATCGGGCCGTTGACTCGGCTGAGGTCGCCGCCGACACCGAGCCTCTCTGGGCTGAGGTTGGGGCATTCTCTGAGACCGTACAGATCAGCCAAACTCCCAGCACCCCTCGCGAAATTACCCCCGAGGAGACCCAGCGCATTCTAGACGGTGCCGTACAGCGCCGCAGCCAGCCCCAGCCAGTCCCCAACCAGCAGGGCGAAGCTCCTGGTGCCGAGCCACCCACCAGCGAATCGCCCGCCGAAGATACCCCTGAGACTCCAGCGGTAGAAACCCCCGAGGAGCCCGAAGAGCCTCGGGTGCTGGTCGCAGAGGTGCTAGTTGCAGTCGAAGACGGTGAACTCGCCGACGACCTAGAAAGCTTGATCTACAGTGTGATCACCACTCGGGCCGGGCGCACGACCACCCGCACTCAGCTCCAGCAAGACATCAACAACATTTTTGCCACGGGTTTCTTTGCCGATGTCGATGCCCAGCCTGCAGATACCGATCTGGGTGTGCAGATTACCTTTTTGGTGCAGCCCAACCCAGTACTGACAGATGTGCGGCTGTCTGGCAATGAGGTCATGCCCCAAAGCGTGGTTGACGACATCTTTGCCGATCAGAGAGGGCAAATCATCAACCTGATTGACTTTCAAGAAGGCATCATCGAGCTCAACCAGTGGTATCAAGACCAGGGCTATGTGCTAGCCCAGGTGGTGGCAGCGCCCCAGGTTTCTGACGAAGGCATCGTTACCCTAGAGGTTGCCGAAGGTGTAATTGAAAATATTGAGGTGCGCTACATCAACGATCTGCGCCAGACCGTTGACGAAGACGGCAACCCCATTCAAGGGCGCACTCACCCCTACATCATCACTCGCGAGTTTGAGACCCAGCCCGGAGACGTGTTTAACCAGACCCAGATCGAGCGCGATCTACAGCGGGTATTTGGCCTAAATATTTTTGAAGACGTGGTGCCAGGGCTAGAGCCCGCTGCTGATGACCCCCGCAAGGTCACCCTGATTGTCAACGTCGCCGAGCGCAACACGGGCTCCGTTGCTGCGGGCCTGGGCTTTAATTTCACTGGTGACCTGTTTGGCACGGTCAGTTTTCGTCAAGACAACTTTGGCGGCAACAATCAAAAGTTTAGTGCCGAGGCTCAGCTCAGCACCCGCGACATTTTGTTTGATCTCGCCTTTACTGATCCCTGGATTGCCGGCGATCCGTTCCGCACCTCCTACACGGCCACTGCCTTTGCTCGCCTAGCCGAAAACCTCAACTTTACCGGTGGCCCCACCCCGATCAATTTGGCCAACGGCGACCAGGTGCGCATTCGTCGACTGGGTAGTGGCATTACCTTTAGTCGCCCCCTCAACAATGGTTGGGTAGTAGCCCTAGGCACCCTAGTACAGAACGTGTCAGCCCGCGATGGTGGCGGTGCTCTCAACGCGGTAGACGCCAGCGGTCGTCCACTAACCAATAGTGATTCCGGTGTCGATCTGCTGTGGACATTCCCCCTCAGTGCTACCCTCGATCGCCGCGACGACGCCTTCAACCCCACTAGCGGCAGTGTGGTGCGGCTCAATGCTGAGCAGTCGGTGCCCATTGGTGCGGGCAGCGTCTTTATGAACCGGCTGCGGGGCAGCTACAGCTACTATATTCCAGTCGGCTTTTTGAACTTTGCTGAGGGTGCCCAGACCATTGCCCTCAATGCCCAGGCGGGCACGATTTTGGGCGATGTGCCACCCTACGAGGCCTTTGCCCTGGGCGGCACCAACTCCATTCGCGGCTACGACGAAGGGGAGGTGGGCAGCGGTCGCAGCTACGCCCAGTTCACCGCTGAATATCGCTTTCCCCTATTCTCTTTTCTGGGGGGAGTGCTGTTTGTGGATGTGGGCACTGACCTAGGTAGCGGCAATGCGGTACCCGGTGCTCCCGGCCCCTCGCGCGGCAAGCCCGGCAGCGGCTATGGCTACGGCGCTGGGGTCAGGGTGGCGACACCCCTTGGCCCCCTGCGCATCGACTATGGGTTTAACGATCGCGGCCAGGGGCGCATTGGCTTTGGCTTTGGAGAGCGTTTCTAATGCTGTCCACCGATCTTGACTCCCCACCTCTAGCCGATTGGTCGATCGACTCAGCTCAGGCCACTCTATCCCACCCCGTTGAGCGGCGGGGGATAGGCCTTCACTCTGGGGCGATGACCAGCGTTACCCTACAGCCCGCTGAGCCAGGGCGGGGCCGCTACTTTGTGCGCACCGATCTGCCGGGGGCACCCACCGTACCTGCGACTTTGGAGGCAGTCAAGCCCACGCAGCTTTCTACAGAACTGCGCCAGGGGGAGGCATCGGTACGCACCGTAGAGCATCTGCTGGCAGCCCTGGTGGGCCTAGGCATTGACAATGTGCGCCTGGAGATTTCTGGCCCAGAGGTGCCGCTGCTTGACGGCTCGGCCCTGGGTTGGGTCGAGGCCATCCGCCAGGGGGGGCGGCAGGGGCAAACGGTGGCGCGATCGCAGCCCCGGCTTAGCCAGCCCATCTCTGTCCACGACGGCGATGCCTTTGTGATGGCGTTTCCGGCTTCGCAGCTGCGCCTGACCTACGGTATTGACTTTGAGGTGCCCGCCATTGGCAACCAGTGGTTTAGCTGGGCTCCCACCGCCGACCCCTTCGCCCTCGAGGGCTTTGCCACCGCTGTCGCCCCGGCCCGCACCTTTGGCCTGGCCCATCAGATTGATCAGCTCCGGGCTGCCGGGCTGATTCAGGGTGGCAGTCTCGACAATGCCCTGGTGTGTGGCTCTGAGGGCTGGCTCAACCCGCCCCTGCGGTTTGACAACGAGCCCGCCCGCCACAAAATGCTCGACCTGCTGGGCGATTTGAGCCTGCTGGGCAGTCTGCCGATCGCCCACATTGTGGCCTATAGAGCCAGTCATCGCCTCCACGGTCAGCTAGCAGAAGCGATGGCTTCTGCTTTGGTCTAGGGCGATGGTGCCCTATAGTGGCAAAATCAGTCTAGGCAATTTGCCTGTTTCTGGCCGGCGCGATAAATCGCCCTGGCTCCCTGTTAGATCCCGTAGATCCTAAAATTTTCCCCTGTGATTGACGTAACTTCTCCTAGCACCGTGCCTGCGTCCCCTTTGACGGCGGCTATTGAGTCCTGTGAAGCAGATCTGGCTGACGCTGTAGCTCCGGTTAAGACTGACTTTAGCGCTGAAGAGATCTATGCTCTCCTGCCCCACCGCTATCCCTTTGCCCTGGTCGATCGCATCGTTGACTACATCCCTGGCAAACAGGCCACAGGAATTAAAAATGTCAGCTTCAATGAGCCTCACTTTCAGGGCCACTTTCCCGGTCGCCCGATTATGCCGGGAGTGTTGATTGTCGAGGCTATGGCCCAGGTGGGCGGCATCGTGCTGACCCAAATTCCAGGTGTGGAGGGTTTGTGTGTCTTTGCCGGTATCGATAAGGTAAGATTTCGTCGACCTGTGGTGCCGGGCGACCAGCTGATCATGACCGTAGAGCTGCTGGCTATCAAGCGGCTGCGGTTTGGCAAAATGCACGGACGGGCCGAGGTAGACGGCCAGCTAGCCTGCGAAGGAGAGTTGATGTTCTCAGTGGTAGACATGGCGGTGCCCTAGGGCCAGACAGTTCGGCAAGACAGTTCGGCAAAATAGCTTCAAGCGGGATCGCTAAGTAAGGTGTGTATGTTGCAAACGCTGGGTTCTGGAGGCGGGCCATTGACGACTACCCTGATTCATCCCTCGGCCGTGGTTCACGCTGGCGCGCAGCTGCACCCCACGGTCAAGGTTGGCCCCTACGCGGTAATTGGCGAACAGGTGACCATTGGCCCTGGCACCGAGATTGGTGCCCATGTGGTGATTGATGGCGATACCACTATTGGGTCTCAAAACCGCATCTTCCCCGGCGCAGCCATTGGCCTAGAGTCTCAAGATCTCAAGTACGACGGCTCGATGAGCCGGGTGATTATCGGCGACAACAATCTGATTCGCGAGTATGTCACCATCAACCGCGCCACCGATGCCGGTGGCGCGACTCGGCTGGGCAACAGCTGCCTGCTGATGGCCTATTCTCACGTGGCCCACAACTGCGTGCTTGAAGACAATGTGATCATTGCTAACTCGGTGGCCCTGGCGGGCCATGTCTATGTGGAGTCGGGGGCGCGGATTAGCGGCATGGTGGGGGTGCACCAGTTTGTGCGCATTGGCCGCCTGGTGATGATCGGCGGCCTCAGCCGGATCGATCGCGATGTGCCACCCTTTACCCTGGTCAACGGCAACCCTGCCTACGTGCGGGGGCTCAACCAGGTAGGTTTGCAGCGGGCCGGGCTGACCGCCGACCCCCAGATCTATCGAGAGCTAAAGCAGGCCTACCGCTTGGTCTACCGCTCGGGCGAGTCGGTCAGCACGGCGGTCGAGAAACTCAGTCAGGACAGTGACAATGACCTAGTGCGCCACTTTAGCGGCTTTTTGCTAGCGGCTCAGCAGAGCGATCGCCGAGGGCTGACCCCCGGACGGCGGCGCGCCAAGCCCAGCGACGATGAATAGCCGAGGGCTGGGATGATGCACCCCAAGCCATCAAAGCGGCAGATCTTTATCAGCACGGGCGAGGTGTCAGGCGATTTGCAGGGGGCACTGCTGATTGAGGCGCTGCACCAGCGGGCTCGCGATCGCGCCCTTGAGATCGGCATTACGGCGCTGGGGGGGCCGCGCATGGCTCAAGCTGGGGCCACGCTCATGGGCGACACCACGGGCATTGGCTCGGTGGGCATTTTGGAAGCCCTGCCCTACGTGCTGCCCTCTATGCGCGTGCAGCGCCAGGCCAAGCGCACCCTGGATGGCACCCCCCCCGACATTGCAGTCTTAATCGACTACATGAGCCCCAACCTGTCCATGGGCAACTACTTCAAAACCCACCATCCCCAGGTGCCGGTGGTTTACTACATTGCCCCCCAGCAGTGGGTGTGGTCGTTTTCTAAGCAAGACACCGAGCGGCTGGTGCAGTGCAGCGATCGCATGTTGTCAATCTTCAAAGCCGAGGCCGACTACTACCAGAGCTACGGGGCCGATGCCACCTGGGTGGGGCACCCCCTGGTCGATCGCTACCCAGCCCCCGCCGACCAGGCTGCTGCCCGTCAAACCCTGGGGCTGCCTCTGGCTGCCCCGGTGGTAACCCTGCTGCCCGCCTCCCGAGGCCAAGAGGTGAAATATCTGCTGCCGGTGATTCTCAAGGCGGCGCAGATCATTCAGGCCCAGTGCCCTGGGGTGACCTTCTTACTGCCGGTGTCGATTCCGACCCTGGCCGATAGCTTTGAGCGGGGGCTGACGCAGTACGGGCTGACCGGCAGGGTGATTCGCGAGGGCAGTCAGACGGCGATCGCTGCCGCCGATGTGGCGATCGCCAAGTCGGGCACCGCCAACCTCGAAATCGCCCTGATGGGCGTACCCCAGGTGGTGGCCTACCGCATCAACCCCCTCAGCGCTCGCATTGGCTACTACCTGCTCAAGTTTGACGTGCCCTATGTGTCGCCGGTCAACCTGGTGGTCAACCAGCCGGTGGTGCCAGAGTTTTTGCAGTGGGAAGCGACCCCCGAGGCGATCGCCGCCGCTGCCCTAGAGCTACTGCACCATGAATCAGCGCGTCAAGCCATGCGGGCGGGCTACGCCAAAATGCGGGAAGAGCTGGGGTTGCCAGGGGCCTGCCAGCGCACCGCAGATTTAATTCTCGATACCCTGGTAGCACCGCGAACTTAGGCAACAGAATTTGCCTCAAAATGTTGAAGCGTCCCCAAAGTCACTACAATTGTTATGCTTTGCCGGAGGATTGGTTGGCTCGTTAGTTAGAGAGCTAAACCCAGTGGTGACAGGAGGAATCTCGTGAACATAGCTCAGATTTTTGCCCGTGGCGGCATTGCCATGTGGCCGCTGCTGCTGCTTTCCATATTGGCCGTAGGCACCATTTTGGAACGCATTTGGTTTTGGTCGCGCATTTTGACCCGCGAGCGCGAGGTGTCTGGGCGCGTGCTAGAAGCTGCCCGCCGCGATTGGCCTGCGGCGGCTGAGATCTCCCATCGGTCGATGGCTCTGCCCATGGGGCGGTTTCTATCGGCTCCGCTCAAGCTCCAGGCCCCCGACCCCGAGGTGTTTCGCCTAGCGCTGGAGACCTCTGCTAACGAAGAGCTGTTGGCCATGAGCCGGGGCGAAAAAATTCTTGAAGCCGTGATTGCCCTGTCCCCGCTGTTGGGATTGCTGGGTACAGTGCTGGGCCTGATCAACTCTCTCGGGTCCATTCAAATTAGCGACCTGGGCAGTGGTGACGCCACTGCCGGTACCTCTCTGGGCATCAGCGAAGCGCTGATCAGCACCGCCGCTGGCCTGGTGATCGCCATTACCGCCCTGGCCTTTTACCGCCTGTTTCAGGGGTTTGTGTTTGGTCAGGCCAAAATGTTTCGCCAGGCGGGCAGTGAGCTAGAGCTGCTCTACCGCCAGAGCTGGGCCAGTGGTGGCGGTGTATCGCCCTTGGCTGGGTCAGGGGTGTTTCCCAATGCTGTGACGGTGGCACCTAAGCCCGCTCCCCCCGAGACTCCATCCTCAGAAGAGGCAACGACGACATGAAAGTAGACCTGCTCGATACCCCCTCCCAGGACGTGCGCCTGGAAATTGTTCCGCTGATTGACGTTATTTTTTGCATTCTGACGTTTTTTATTTTGGCGGCGGTGGGGCTGACCCGGCAGCAGGCCATTGACCTTGACCTGCCTTCGGCAGAGACTGGCCAGGCCCTGCCGGGCCAGATTCAGGGGGGCGATCGCCTCTACGTCAGCGTCGATGGGCTAGGCCAGGCCTACCTTGACCAGCAGCCGGTCACCCTCGATCTGCTCTACGACGTGCTGTTGCAGTTTAACCAGGTCAACCCCGGCGGGCTGATGGTGCTCTACGCCTCTCGCGATGCCCGCTACGAAGATGTGGTGGCCGTGCTAGATTTGCTCAGGTCGGTGGGGGGCGATCGCGTTGCTCTGGCTACCCTGCCCACCGATACCGGGCTCAGCCCCGATGACGCTAGCCCCGACGATGGCACTTCCGATCTCTTTCCCCAGGGGTTTCCCGAAACCTTACCCAACGGGCTTGACGGTCAGCCACAGCCAGAAGTTGATCCCTTTGCGCCGACGTCGCCCCTCCTTCCACAACAGCCCGCTTCTCCCCTCCAGCCTGGAATCCCTTCTCCGGGGCCGACTCAGCCCTAGGGAATCTAAACTGCACAGATCGAAATCTCAGCCCACAGATAGAGGATTGCAAACCGGCGTTCCGATTTGATTGAGAGGCCTGGGTTGGCCAGCCCCGAGCCTTGAGCTTCGGTATTTGCGTTCACTGCGTATCTTTTGGCAAGCCCGGGGTTGTTCGATATCCGGGCTTTGTTTTGCGTAGTCAATTTTTCTTTACCCGCTGGGGCGATCGCTGGCGTCGGCTGCTGTTACCCCTGGCAACTGTAGCTGTAGTGGCTGCTTCCCTAACGTGGGGGTCAACAGCTTGGTCGCAGCAGCCGGTCACCATTTCCTTTTTGGTGCGGGCCGTAGAGGCTGACCAAATGCAGGGGTTAGCCGACCAGTTTATGGCCGAAAACCCTGACATTCGCCTAGAGATGGTGCGTGGCCCCAACGCCGCCGATGCGGTTGAAAATCTCTACACCACTTCGTTCTTGCTGGGCGATTCTCCCTACGACATTCTGTTCTCCGATGTCGTGTGGATCCCCAAATTTGCTGCTGCGGGCTGGCTGCTGGATCTATCTGACCGGGTCAGCGACGCGGACTTAGAAGATTTCCTTGAGGCCGATGTGGCCGCCGGGCGCTACCAGAATGGCTTTTACCGCATGCCCTTTCGATCCGACATGGGCATGCTCTACTACCGCACCGATCTGCTAGAAGAGGTAGGGCTGGAGCCGCCCGAAACCTTTGGCGACCTGATTGCCGCAGCCGAAACCATTCAAGACCAGACCGATACCAACTGGGGCTTTGTCTGGCAGGGAGCGCAGTATGAAGGCATTGTCACCAATTTTGTCGAGCTGATTGCCGGCTATGGCGGCTTTTGGGTTGATCCTGAGACGTTGGAAGTGGGGCTTGACCAGCCCGCTGGTATTCAGGCCGCTGAGTTTATGAAGCAGGTGATCGGCGACGGCATTACCCCCCCCGGCGTCACCAACTACATCGAAGAAGACTCCCTGCGCCAGTTTGAGAACGGCAATGTCGCCTTTTTGCGCAACTGGCCCTACGTCTGGGCCGAGGCCAACCGCGACGGTTCGCCCGTAGCGGGCAACATTGCCCTCAAGCCCATGGTGCATGACGACGGCCAGCAGCCCGCCGCCTGCCTGGGGGGCTGGGGCTTTGGCATTTCGTCGAGCACCCCCCACCCCGAAGAGGCCTGGCGGGTGGTGGAATTTTTCACCAGCCCCGGCCCCATGAAGGAATTCATCCAGGAGTTTGCCTACGTGCCCAGCCGTCGTGCGCTGTTCACTGACCCAGACATTCTGGCGGAGTATCCCCACTACGAGCAGCTGCTAGAGGTGGCCGAAACCGCCGTACCTCGGCCCCCTGTTGGCCAATATGCCCAGCTTTCCGACATCCTACAGCGCTACCTCAGCGCCACGATCTCGGGCCAGATGACCCCTGAAGTAGCTATGGAGCGAGCCGCTGGCGAGAGCCGTCGGGTTTTGGGCGTTGACAGTTAGAGATTTATAGCGAAGAGGGTTTTGAGTTTTCCGTTCAGCCGATGTTTCCGCTTGCAGAACTCATCACTCAACATTTCTTCTTCGAAGACCCTGCTCGAACCAATTCATTCAACACTCAAAACGTTTCCTCCCCCACGTCCCACCCATGAACCGAGACTACATTCGAGAACGCCAACAGCGCACTGGCTGGTTGTTGATAGCCCCAGCACTGGTACTGCTGCTGCTGGTCTATGCCTTTCCTATTTTGCGGGCCTTTGGACTGAGCTTCTTTACCGAGAATCTGAGTACCAACCTCCAGCCAGAGTTTAGCGGTCTGGAGAACTACATCCAGATGATGCAGGACGGTCGCTTTTGGCAGAGCATGGGCAACACCGCCGTGTTTACGGTGTTTACGCTGTTTTTTGAGCTGATTTTGGGTTTGATCATTGCCCTGGCGCTAGATCAGGCGTTTCGCGGGCGGGGCCTGGTGCGAACGGCGGCGATTTTGCCCTGGGCGCTGCCCACAGCGCTGATTGCTTTGGCCTGGCGCTGGATTTTTAATACCGAATTTGGCGTCTGGAATGACCTGCTGATGCGGCTGGGCCTGATTGGCAGCCCGGTGAACTGGCTGGGGGAGCCCTTTTGGGCGATGGTGGCGGTGATTGCCGCTGACGTGTGGAAGACGACGTCGTTTGTGGCGATTTTGCTGCTGGCGGGGTTGCAGTCTATTTCCCAAGATCTCTACGAGGCCCACGCTCTGGATGGGGCCAGCCCCTGGCAGAGCTTTCGGCAAATTACCCTACCGCTGATTGCGCCGCAGATTGTGATTGCGATGCTGTTTCGCTTTGCCCAGTCTTTTGGCATTTTTGACCTGATTGCGGTGATGACCAGCGGCGGCCCCGGCGGTGCGACGGAGATGGTGTCGATCTATATCTATGCCGCCGTGATGCGCTACCTGGACTTTGGCTATGGGGCGGCCCTGGTGACGGTGACGTTTTTGGTGCTGGTTGCGGTGGTGGGGCTGACCTGGCTTTATCTGTCGCGGTTGCGGGCCAAGACGGAGTGATTCTATTTGGGATTTTAGAGGGGCGATTGGGTAATTCAAGATTCCTCAAGACCCACCCCTAGCCCCTCCCAAGAGGGGAACTGACCTCACCCCAAATCCAAAATTCCCCCAGACCCACCCCTAACCCCTCCCCAGAGAGGAATTGACCTCACCCCAAATCCAAAATTCCCCTAGACCCGCCCCTGGCCCCTCCCCAGAGGGGAATTGACCTCATCTCCAATTCAAAATCCCCAATTCAAAATCCCATGACCTCTGTTCCTCAGACCAACTCATCCCCGGCCCAAAGGGGCGATCGCACCATTCCCTGGATGCGGATTTTGCTGTGGGCGGCGGTGATTTTTACCGTTGGGTTTAGCCTGGCCCCGGTGCTATGGCAGGTGCTGACCTCGATTAAGACCAACGCCGCCATTACCGCCGACCGGGTGGTGTATTTCCCCAGCTTCGATCAGATCACCTTCCAGCACTACATCGATCTGTTTCGGCGCAACCAGTTCTACATTTACATGGCCAATAGCGCCCTGGTGGCGATCGTCTCGACGGTGCTGTGTCTGGCCCTGGGATCTCCAGCGGCCTATGCCCTGGCCCGGCTGCGGATTCCGGGGGAGCAGGCGGTGCTAGCGGCGGTGCTGATCGTGACGCTGTTTCCCTACATTTTGCTGTTCTTGGGCCTGCTGGAGGTGGTGCGGGCCTTTGGTCTGGCTAACAACTACCTGGCGCTGATCATTCCCTACACCGCCATCAACCTGCCCCTGACCATTCTGGTGATGCGTAGCTTCTTTCAGCAGTTGCCCAGGGATTTGGAAGACTCGGCCCGGGTGGATGGCTACAACACGGTGCAGATGCTCTGGCGCATTGTGCTGCCCATGACTCTGCCCGCCCTGGTCACCACCGGCATTCTGGCGTTTATCTTTGCCTGGAATGAGTATCTGTTTGCCCTCACCTTTATGACCCGCGAGAGCATGAAAACTATTCCAGTGGCGGCGGCTCAGCTGGGGGGCACCACCTTGTTTGAGGTGCCCTATGGCCCCCTGGCGGCGGCGACGGTGGTGGGCACTCTGCCGCTGGTGCTGCTGGTGCTGTTCTTCCAGCGGCGGATTGTCCAGGGGCTGACCTCGGGCTCCGTAAAAGGGTAAGACGCAAGTTTTGAGTTTTGAAGGCTGAATCCCAAAACTCAGAACTTAAAACTTAAAACTCCTCTATATTCCAAAAAATCATGGCTAAACTCGAACTCCAGAACTTGACTAAGGCCTACAGCCGCGACATTGTGCCGGTGAAGCAGCTCAACCTGGCGATCGCCGACAATGAGTTCCTCACCCTGGTGGGGCCGTCGGGCTGCGGCAAGTCCACCATTTTGCGGCTGATTGCGGGGCTAGATCAGCCGACGGAGGGGCGGGTGATGATTGGCGATCGCGATGTTAGCGCTCTACCACCGGGCGATCGCAACATTGCCATGGTGTTTCAGAGCTACGCCTTGTACCCCCACATGACCGTGCGCGACAACGTGGCTTCGGGCCTAAAAATGCGCAACCTGCCCGCAGGCGACATTCAAAAGCGGGTGCAGGAGGCCTCTGGAGTGCTGGGCCTAGATCCTTTGCTCGATCGCAAACCAGCCAAACTCTCTGGCGGGCAACGGCAGCGGGTGGCCCTGGCCCGAGCCCTGGTACGCAACCCCGATGTGTTTTTGCTCGACGAGCCCCTGAGCAACCTAGATGCCCTGCTGCGGGAGCAGGTGCGGGCCGACCTCAAACAGATTTTTGCCGACCAGAAATCGCCAGTGGTCTACGTCACCCACGACCAGACCGAAGCTATGACCCTCTCCACCAAGGTGGCAGTGCTCAACCAGGGCCATCTGCAACAGCTGGGCCACCCCCACGACATCTACAAAACCCCAGCCAACCGGTTTGTGGCCAGCTTCATCGGCAGCCCCCAGATGAATCTAGTGCCCTTAGAGCGCATCGGGCAGGGAGTAGCCCTGGGCGATTTTTCAGTGCCGCTGCCCGGTGGGGTAGCGGCCAAGTCGGTGATTTTGGGCATTCGTCCAGAGCATCTGCGTCTGCCTCGGGAAGGGGACGCCCACACCGTCAGCGGCAGCGTGTTTTTGATCGAAAACCTGGGCATGAGCGACCTGATCAGCCTAAGGGTGCAGGGTGATCAAAATCTCATCCTGCGGGCGCTGATTCCTGCCGATGCCACCTGGAATAAAGAAAACCTTGAGCTGGCGCTACCGCCTGAGTTAATCCACTGGTTTGATGGAGAAACGGAGCAGCGTCTGGATCCTTAAGAGAGTTTCAGCAAAGACGATACCCGCTCAAATCCAGCGACTGTGCCCATTGTGGGGTGGGCAAGGCCGCCCATTGGGGAAACTATTTTTTAGAAGTCACCTTGAGAGAGCATGCTGCCCAGGGTTAATGACTCAATTTTGGGTAACTGAGCAAACCGTTCCCCTGAGCGAATAAAATTGAAGGTCATGGAACACTTACGTTCCAGGGTTCTTCATCTCCAGCCAGGTAATTTATGAGAGCGTATCGGGCCGCCGCCGTACAAATGACCAGTGTGCCAGATCTGGCGAAGAATTTGGCCCAGGCCGAAGAGCTGATCGACCTGGCGGTGCGCCAGGGAGCCGAGCTGGTGAGCCTACCCGAGAATTTCTCGTTTTTAGGCGACGAAGATGCCAAAATCGCCCAGGCTGACATCATCTGCAAGGCCAGCGAAGATTTTCTCAAGACCATGGCCCAGCGCTACCAGGTGACGCTGATTGGCGGTGGCTACCCCGTACCGGCGAAAGAGGGCAAGGTGTTTAACACGGCCCTGCTAGTTTCCCCCGATGGGCAAGAGCTGCTGCGCTACGAGAAAGTGCACCTGTTTGATGTGAATTTGCCCGACGGCAACACCTACCGAGAGTCAAACATCGTGATTTCGGGCCATCTTCTGCCTGATGTGTTTCCGTCGAAGGATTTTGGCATCTTGGGGCTATCGGTGTGCTACGACGTGCGCTTCCCTGAGCTCTACCGCCATCTGTCTCAGCAGGGGGCCGAGGTGCTGGTGGTGCCCGCCGCCTTTACCGAGTTCACCGGCAAAGACCACTGGCAGGTGCTGCTTCAGGCCCGCGCCATTGAGAACACCTGCTACGTGATCGCCCCGGCCCAGACTGGGTTCCACAATGCCCGTCGTCAGTCCCACGGCCACGCCATGATTATCGATCCCTGGGGTATGGTGCTGGCCGATGCGGGCGTGGAAAAAAGGGTTGCGATCGCCGAAATCTCACCCGAGCGCATTGCCCAAGTGCGCCGCCAAATGCCCTCCCTTAGCCACCGCATGTTTCCCTAGGCCTATTTCTCTAGGTAAATCGCCTGCCATAACCATCTCCATGAACTCTCTGGGGGAAGTAATCTCATGTACATTAGATGGGACGAGTTTTGGCGGTCTGCATGGCGAACTGGATGAGTGGTCTCATCGGCAGCGACCTAATCGGTAGTATTCAACTAAATAATGTGGCTTTGCCCCCCACCGTCAGTCCCTGGTTGGCAGAGGTGGCAGAGACCGAAATTGAGCCTTTGGTTTTAGCCAGTGTGTTGCTCAGCCTGATTGTGATTTACCTGGCGGCTAAGCTAGGCGGCGAGCTTTGCGCCCGCATCAGCCTGCCTGCCGTGCTGGGGGAGCTGGTAGGGGGCGTCATTGTCGGTGTTTCGGCCTTACACCTGATTGTTTTTCCGGAAGGCGGCGGCGAGGTACAGTCTCTGCTGATGAACCTGGTGGGCATGACCAGCGGCCTCTCGCCCGAGGGTCTGATGCAGGTCTTTCGGGGCGAGAGCGAGGTGATCTCTGTCCTGGCCGAGCTGGGGGTGATTATTCTGCTGTTTGAAATTGGCCTTGAGTCTGACCTCAAAGAGCTGATTCGGGTCGGCCCGCAGGCGGCGGTGGTGGCCGTGGTGGGTGTGGTGGCCCCCTTTGCCGCAGGCACCGCTGGGCTGATTGCTATTTTTGGCATTGACACCATTCCGGCGGTGTTTGCCGGGGCGGCTCTGACCGCCACCAGCATTGGCATCACCGCCAAGGTGCTGGCCGAGATGCAAAAGCTCAGCTCCAAGGAAGGGCAGATCATCATTGGCGCTGCCGTGCTCGACGACGTGCTGGGCATCATTGTGCTGGCGGTAGTGGCCAGCCTGGCTAAAACCGGCGAAATCGAAATTCTCAATGTGGTCTATCTGGTGGCCGGGGCTGCCACGTTTTTGGTGGGGTCGATCCTTATCGGTCGCCTGCTCAGCCCCGTCTTTGTCGCTGTTGTTAACCAAATGCGCACCCGGGGCCAGGTGTTGATCAGCTCGCTAATTTTTGCCTTTGTACTGGCCTACATTGCCGCTGCCATTCAGCTTGAGGCTATTTTAGGAGCTTTTGCCGCCGGCTTAATCTTGGCTGAAACCCCTAAACACAAAGAGCTAGAGCAGCAGATTAGTCCGATCGCCGATATGCTGGTGCCGATTTTCTTCATTGTGGTGGGGGCGCGCACTGACCTCAGCGTGCTTAACCCTTTAGAGCCCGCCAACCGGGCCGGGCTGATCATCGCCTCTTTCCTCGTCGTGGTGGCCGTTGTGGGTAAGGTGATTGCAGGCTTTGCCATCTTTGGCCAGCCCGGCATCAACCGTCTAGCCGTCGGCGTGGGCATGATTCCTCGCGGCGAGGTAGGTCTGGTGTTTGCCGGGGTAGGGGCGGCCAGCGGTGTGCTCACTGAGTCGCTGGATGCAGCCATCATTGTGATGGTGATCTTCACCACGTTTATGGCGCCGCCGCTATTGCGAATGGTGTTTAAGGATAGCGATGACGATGCGATCGCCCCTGCTAAGGCCGAAAAAGTCACAGATGAGGTTGAGTCGACTCCTGAAGTGTCTTGAGGTGTATAAAGCGGCCCGGTAACGTTGCTATACTGGGTATGCTTTTGCTGGTGTAGCTCAGTTGGTAGAGCAGCTGATTTGTAATCAGCCGGTCGCAAGTTCGAATCTTGTCACCAGCTTTTCTCCAAAACCCCTGAAGGTCAACGCTTCCAGGGGTTCTTTGTAGCTGCGTTGCCTTTATCCTTTAGTTTCCCTTGTACTAAATTGACGGTTGTTTGGGTATTTCTAGGGCTCATACTCAATCCTCCTTGGCTACCCCCGATTCAGCAGGGCAAACGGTTGTTGGCCCCTACGGTTCGGCCTTGTGGGAGTCGGGGTTATGCGACTCGGATTTAGAGAGATTGAGCTAGAGAGTCGGCACTGGTCAGTTAAAGGATGATGGCTAGAATCTAGACCTAGAGAGTCATTTGCCTATGCGTTGTCCTCCCTGACAGAGCGAAACCGTTGTCAAGAACTGGGACTCGTCGTCTGCACGATAACCGGATTATGCAGTGCTACCGGTGCGGTCGTTGCGCTCACAACCTCAACGACCGCACGGGAACATCCATGGCTCGACTTTGGACGTCGTCTAGCGTAGTTGAATAGGCCCTCAATAGCCTCATTGAAGGGATGGGTGTTCGGGCCACAGCCCGAGTCTACAACAGGCCCCATGGCACCATGCTGACCAGATCTTGCGACAAAAGGGATGAAAGTTCTAGAGTAATGCCACCCCTAGGCTCGATTGTTCTGCCGGTTTTCAGACCCTATGGAAGTTTTGCCTGGCATACAGACAGAATTTTTTCTGAAAACAGTTTTTATCGTTGAGGGTGCCGCGTGAGCAGCTTGAACGGTTGGCGTTACAGCCCCGACAGTCTTACCTTGTAGGGAATTTCCTCAACTGGCACATCTTCAACATTCCAGTCGTCGTAGCGCAGCTGGAGCCGCTTTTCTCCGGCATACCCTACCAGTTTGCCGCCGTAGTGTTTTGCCTCGGTGCCCAGGCCTTGCATGCGCACCATGCCATTGAATACGGTGGCACGGGCCAGATAAATCACTAGATCATCTCGAGAAGGGCGATTCACCGTGGTGCTGGCGGTCAGGTGGCCTAGGCCGCGCTCATCCATCTCTTGCCCCAGGGCCAGGGCCGTGTTGCGAATGCCGCGAATCGCTACGATCGCCGCTGCTACCGCCATCGTGATATCGACCCCCTCATCGGTCAAAATCTGCTGGGACGATAGAAACTGAAAGTTGCGCTCGCCTAGATCGCTGCGAATGCGGCGGTGAATCAAGTTCTCGGACTGGTAGTGGGTCAGCGCTCCCACGATCGCACCGCAGGCCGCCCGAGGTTCTCGCCAGGGCGACTCACGGGTTTTGCCGTAGACCTGTTTGCCGTCTTCTTGAATGCGACCCACATGGGTTTTAAGATCGATCGCCACCAGCGAAATCGACTGGGGGTTGCCCTCGTAGACTCGCCGCTTTAGCTTCTCATCTAGCTCGTGGGCCACGGTAACGTGGGCCAGGGTCGCTCCGTTGTCAGTACCGCCCCCGGCGGGGAAAAATGCTTCTAGCTTGAGTTCGCCAATCTCTGACAGCGTGGCAAATCGGGAGGCGACCACGTCGCGGTAGCGCTTGGTCGCCTCGCCCTGGTGAATGCGATCGCCGCAGTTGGTATAGGCCAGCGTTGTCACCGCACTGGGCAAGCTCATATCGGCCCCGCAGGCTTGAATATCTGTGGGGCTGGCCCCAGCAAATTGCAGCTCGTCGCGCAGCAGTTGCAGCCCTTTGATCAGCGCGTAGCGATCGCTGACGATCTCATTTAAGTAGTTGTGGTAGGCGTTGCGCTCCATACCAAAACTCGCAGAGAGTCGCCAAAATTGCTCAATTCGTGCCTGACTTGGGGCCGCGTCAAAGGGCAGAGTCATGAAAGGAAACCCTTTTGGGTGAAATGGCTGGTTTGAACTCATGCCATAGTAAGCCGATCAGACTGTTTGTCCAGAAATTGACGGAAATTATTTTTGCGCACTACACGGCAGATTAGATCCTAGATTAAATAAATTCTGGGGCCAGGTTTTATGAGAAAACCTGGCCCCAGAGCTTGGTTAGATTGGTTATGGGTCTCAGCGGGCTGCGATCTAGCCCTTAACCCAGGCAGATCGCCCAGAAAACGCTAAACCTCTAGCCCTTTTTTGCTGCGCTTGAGCTGTTTATAGAGCGACTTAATTTGGCTATACGCCTCGTCGGGCGACAGCTTGCCCCCAGTTTGGAGGCCCGAAATATAGCCAATGCGGTGGGCAAACTCTTGCAGATTGGCGTTAAACGTGAGCTGCTGAGGCGAAAACTCACCGTAGTAGCGGCTGCGGGGGCAGAGAAAGTTGTCGCGATCGGGCTGATTAGAAGAATTTAATTGGGTCATGGACACCCCCTTGACTTTATTAACCTGATTATAATCTTCTCTTAACCGACGATGATTGTAGCAAACCTTTGAGCAGCTGTAATAACCCAAGGCAGCTTTTATGCCTTAGGGTCTATACCTTGCCGGTGAAGCGATGGTGCGTGGGTCTCAGGCGATCGCGCTCAAGGTCTGACGGTGGAGAAAAATACTCTGCCCACCGGCCCAGGTGTCGAGGTCGCCAAGGGCGCGATCGCGGTACTGTCCGTAGCGCTCTTTTTTACCCCGCACCTTGGTGGGCAGCGGCGGCAAAATGCCAAAGTTGGGCGGCATCGGTTGAAAGTGCTTTGGCTCTGCGGCGGTAATGAAATCGACCAGAGCCCCCAGCATAGTGGTGGTTGGTGGGGTGATGCGATCGCGCCCCAGGGCCAGCCGAGCCGCATTCGTGCCAGCCAGCCAGCCCCCGGCCACTGCGGCAGTATAGCCCTCGGTGCCCACCAGCTGACCCGCCGCCAGCAGGGTCGGGCGAGCTTTAAATTGCAGAGTGCTGTGCAGCAGCTCCGGCGAGTTCAAAAATGTGTTGCGGTGCATCACTCCCATGCGCACAAACTCGGCGTTTTCTAGGCCGGGGATGAGCCGAAACACCCGCGCCTGTTCGCCCCAGCGCAGGTTGGTTTGAAAGCCCACCATATTCCACAGCTGGCCGCTCTTATCTTCCTGGCGCAGCTGCACCACGGCATAGGGCCTCTTGCCCTTGTTTTCAGGGTCTTTGAAATCGCCCAGGCGAGCATCAAACAGACCCACGGGCTTGAGCGGGCCGTAGCGCATGGTGTCTTCGCCCCGTCGCGCCATCTCTTCGATCGGTAGGCAGGCTTCAAAAAATTTGGCGGTTTCGCGCTCAAAGTCTTTGAGTTCGGCCTGCTCGGCGTTGCACAGCTCAGTCCAAAAGTGCAGGTACTGCTCCTTATTCATCGGGCAGTTGAGGTAGGCCGCCTCGCCGCGATCGTAGCGTGAGGCCATAAACGCCACCGCCTGGTCGATGCTCTCGCCCACCACAATCGGGCTGGCGGCGTCAAAAAAGCTCATGTAGCCCTGGCCGGTGAAGCGCTCCAGATCTACCGACAGCGCCTCGCTGGTGAGCGGGCCGGTGGTCAACACCACAATGCCCTCGTCAGGAATGCTCGTCACCTCGTCGCGGCGCAGTTCGATCAGCGGGTGATGCTCTAGGGTTTCGGTTAGGTCTTGGCTAAAAATACCGCGATCGACCGCTAGGGCACCGCCTGCGGGCACCTGGTGCTGGTCGGCTTTGGCGATTACCACTGAGCCGAGCTGGCGCAGCTCTTCGTGGAGTAGGCCCGAGGCGCGATCGCTCGACATGGCCCCAAAAGAGTTACTGCACACCAGTTCTGCCACATGCTCACTGTGGTGGGCGGGGGAGGTCTTATGGGGGCGCATCTCGTGCAGCACCACCGGCACCCCCGCCTGGGCGATCTGCCAGGCGGCCTCGGTACCGGCCAGCCCGCCGCCGATCACGTGAATGGGGTCTGGAGTTTGCACAGGCGTCTTTATAAAACTCAGCTTTTCTAGAATAGCGGGTAATTCTCCAACCCCAGTGTGGGATCAGCCTCGTCCCCTCTCTGGAGGGGTGCCCGGAGGGCGGGGTGGGTCAAAGCTGCACAGCAAAACGAGCAACCAAGAGTCGACAATCTCTTTTGTAGTATGTATACTACAAAGACTTTCCCACAGAACTATTCCGTCATGGCCAGCATTCATCAGGTGGTGCGCTACTACAGTCGCTATCGCCGAGCGGCAATCTTGAGCATTGCTGCCAGCAGCCTTTTCCAGATTATTGACCTGGCCGTGCCCTACGCCATTGGCCAGATTCTCAACGTGCTCTCCGATCAGCCCGTTGACCCGGTGAGCCAGAGCCTGGTTGACCGGGTGGCAGCGACGGTGGGGTATCCGGCGGGGCCAGGGTTGGCGATCGCCCTGTTGCTCACGGTGATCTTTGTCGCCACCGTGGTGCGGGCTCCGATTCAGCCCTGGCTGGGGGTGTGGTTTCACTGGGATATTGCCCTGCGCACCCGCCGCGACCACTCCCAAAATGTGGTGCGCAAGCTGTTGACCCTGCCGTTGAGCTTCTACGACGAAAACAACCCAGGCCGCATTGCCGGTCGCGTAGCCCGAGGTCTGTCTAACCACACCTGGACCTACCCCGAGGTTGCTGGCCAGCTGATTCCTAAAATGGTGCGCATCACCGGCATTTTCTTACTAATCGCCTGGATCGACTGGCGCATTGCCCTGGCGTTTTTGGTGTCGTTTGTGGTGATTTTGGGTTTTAGTCTCAAAGACCTGATTCGCCTCAACAAAAAAGAGCAGGTGCTCGACAGCTACATCGAAAACACCGAAAGTCGCACCTCTGAGCTGGTGACCAACATCAAAACGGTGAAGGCCTTTGCCACCGAGGCCCAGGAGCTCAAGCGACAGAGCCAGCGCCTTGAGCGCGAGTTTACCCTGGTCGATCGCGTCATCCACAAGGGCTACGTGATTCTCACCACCTGGCAAGATTTTGTCATTCAGGCCTGCGTGTTTGGCATTTTGGTGCTGACTCTGGTGGCTACCCTGCGGGGGCAGATTTCGCTGGGGCACTTTATCACCACCCTGACGGTGTCGAGCATGGCCTACTCAGAGCTCGAGCCCATCAGCAACCTGGCGGAGATCTTTGCCCGCCGCTACGCCTCGATGCTGCGGTTCCACGAGTTGATGGCCGAGCCCCTGGGCACCGACGTGGTCAACCTGACCGACAGCCCCGAGAGCCTGCCCAGCTACCAGTTCACGGGCAAGGTGCACTTTGATCGGGTGAGCTTTGGCTATGACGCCGAAAAGCCGGTGCTGAAGGACATTGACCTGCTGATCGAGCCGTACCAAACCGTGGCCCTGGTGGGGCGATCGGGCTCGGGCAAGTCGACCCTGGTGAAGCTGTTGTTTCGCTACTTTGAGCCGAGCAGCGGCCGCATTTTGATCGACGGCGAAGACATTCGCAGGCTAGATGTGACCGGCTATCGCAAACGTCTGGCGATCGTGCACCAGGAGGTCGACGTGTTTAACGGCACCCTGCTCGACAACCTGCGCTACGGTAACCCCGCCGCCTCCATGGAGGCGGTCAACGAAGCCTGTCGTATCGCCCGGGTAGATGAGTTTATTCACCGTTTGCCCAAGGGTTACTACACCGTGGTGGGCGAGCGGGGGGTGCGCCTCTCGGGCGGTCAGCGGCAGCGGTTGGGCATTGCCCGCGCCCTGCTGGTCAACCCCGATGTGCTGGTGTTTGACGAGGCCACCTCTAGTCTCGACTACGAGTCAGAGCGATCGATTCAGCTGGCGATGGGGGCTATTCTCGGTACCCGTACTACGCTGATCATTGCCCACCGTCTGAGCACCGTGCGCGAAGCCGACAAAATTGTGGTGCTGGAGGAGGGCCGCATTGCCGAAGTGGGCAGCCACGCCGAGCTGCTGGCCCAGGGTGGCATCTACCACCGTTTGCACGTGCTGCAAGAAACCGGCGAACTGCTGAGCTGATCAAAAGCCCCCGGATGCTTCCATCCAGGGGTTTTTTTAGAGGGAGATTCTGGATGAAAGCCTCATACCAAATCCTGCTCGCCTGCCCCCGATTCAGCCGGGCAAACGGTTGTTTGCCCCTACGGTTTGGCCTTTGGGGAATCGGGGGTATGGGACTCGGATTTGGTATCAGACCTAGGGCAGAGGCCCGATGCGCGATACCAGCGACCACCGATTGCGGGCGGCACTCACAAAAGAATCTAGCCCTAGACCACCCACGATCGCCGCTGCTCCATAGGATCGAAACCGATAGCCATCTTCTGCGATGTGGACTATGGCGATCGCCAAGCCCACAAACAGCAGGCCGAAGGCCGACGCCACCCATCGGTAGGATGGCGGTGGGATATCTGATTGAGGTTTAGGCTGCTGCTTAGAGTACTTCATCAGGTTAAGTTTAGGGTTGCGCACTCACTGTCTTACTTTGCCCATCTGCACCCTAGAGCCCACAGTAGGCCTCATTTTAGCCGTAGGGTCGAAAGGTTCAGCTTCCTACTGGTTTGGTAAAGGTGATCCCCAAAACCGCTGCCCCAGGCCCATTTGCAGCTAGCGATCGCGCACTTTTTGTCTAAAATTCTCTAGATCAACCACATTTTGAGGCTTGAGGTTTGCCGTCAGGCTGGGCAGACCCAGATCAAGGCTACCTAGCGGTGCTAAAACGAACTGCCCCATAGGGCTACACCGATGCCCTACCAGGTGAATCACCTGAGGAACAGTGGAGTCTGATCGCACCCAGCTGACCCCGTGACGATTGATGATCAGGTGCTTGTCGCGCAGGCTAGGGCCAAAGCCGTGGTCGTCAAAATATTGAATGATCTTGCGAATGGTTTGGAACGAAAGATGCTGGCGCAGGCGGCTGATCGCTCGAATCTCAAGCACCTGCTCCCAGGAGTAGAGCACCTCAAGGCGGGGCGGGTGCCCGGTGCGCTGGGGGATGATGATGCCGGTTTTTTCGAGATAGGCGAGGCGGCCAGGGCTGCTGCGGGCTAAGACAAGAGCATGGCGGCGAGGAAACCAGTCCATAGCGGGCGCTCCACACAAACGCTATATCTGGGGGCTATACCACCTACTCTACGCTATCGACCTCGGCTCATCCGGATTGTCATGAACCTTTTGGGCATCTGAGCAATCCCTTTTTGCAGCCCAAAATGGGGATCGCCCAGCACTTATAGGATCGAGCCGATTTTACGTTTTGTAAAGCACTTGCCCAAGGATAGAGTCTTTGTACTATCCCCCGCTTACTGGCGGTATGAGCACCACTTCATCCCCCGCCTGGAGAGGAGCATCTGCGGCTACAAACTGAAGGTTGAGGCCTAGACGGGTGCGACCGCGCCAGGGTTCTAGCTTTGGGTGTTCGGCCAGGGCGCGATCGCGCACGTCTCCCGCCGTCGCCCCCGGCGGAAACTGCCACTGCACCTCGGGCACCCCGTAGGCCTCTTGGTAAATAGCAAAGAGCTTGACGGTGACGAGAATGGCGTCTGACACGGCGGCGATCGCTCCTCTGGGGCAATCGTGCGATCGTACCAATTTAGTCGTCGTTTAGGTGGCCTTTCTGGTGGTCAAGGCGATACCGTAGGGGCAGCGAGGTAGGTTTTCTAGCAGCGATCGGCCAATCGCCAGCTAGACTGGCGATCTCGCCGCCGCCTAGGGCATCGTCTCAATCCCTTACTGAGTCTCCAAATTAATGCGCGTTGAAGCTTGCTGCCAGGCCCTGTTTGAGCACCTACTGCCCGATCTTGACCCCCAGCGCCAGGGGCTGTGTGTCGATGTAGGTGTGGGCACCTTTGCCTTTTACTGTGAGCTGTTTGCCCGCCTGGGCTACGCCACGGTGGCGGTCGAGCCGGTCCCCAACGATAAGCTGCGGGCGCTGTGCCAGCAGCATTCGATTCAGCTGATCGAGCAGTGCCTGTCCGATCGCGTCGGCACCCAGACGCTGCACCTGGGCGAGTTTGCCAATTTGGCCAACAGCAACTTCAGCTCTTTGGCGGCTGACTGGTTTGGTGCCTCCGCCAACACACGCGAGGTGCCTACCCTCGATCTAGCCGCCCTACTAGACCAAGTAGACGTCACCCGCATCACCGCATTTAAACTCGACATCGAAGGGTGGGAGCCAGTGGTGGTGCAGCAATTTGCCGATCTATCTCCAGATCTGCTGCCCGAGGTGGTGATGTTTGAGTATGGCGGCGGTAGCAGCCAGGCCCAGGGCAACAAGGGGTGGTCGCCCAAGTTTCTAGAGGGCACGATGACCTGCCTCAAGACTCTGCAAGCGCGGGGCTACGGCTTCAGCATCATGGTCGACTATGCGGCAGGTACCGAAGTCAAGCTGTTTGACCTGCAAACTCTAGATCTAGCCAGGGAGTCACCCTTTTACGCCAACGGAGTCTACGGCAACATTCTCTGCTTTTACCGCCAGCGCTTTGCCCCAGAGAAAATTGGCAAAATTTGTGCCCCCTACGGCGGTGGTCTGGCCAACTGGCTAGTCAGCAAGCTGGTGTCTTGATGGCGTTAGGGTGCCAACGCTAAGGCTCGATCGCTTCGGGTAGCTTTTCGTCGTAGTAGTAGTGCCAAAGAGACGCTACAGGCTCTTCGGTGTCTAGATTTAGGCCGACCGGGGTATCGGCGGCAGCCACCAAAAAGGAGTCGGGGTCTGCCTGGTAGGCCGCTAGAAGAGCCTTTTCTTCATCGGAAAGGTCAGGGGAGCTGTCCTGCTCAATTTCTTGTAGGGTGGTTTCGACCAGATCCATCTGCTCTTCGGCGGCATTTAGCTCCTGGTGGGTTTCAGCGCTGAGCAGTTGCTCTAGGGGCTGGAGCTCGGCGATGTGGTGGGAGAGGGCTTGCAGCTTTTCTTCGTAGGTTTTAGTCAGCTGCTGTAGCTCTTGACGGTGCTGGGCCTCTTTTTGATCGAGGGCGGCTTGGTGGTGGGCCTGCTGCTGCGCCAGGGTGGCCTCCAAAGCGGCTTGCTCAGATGCTGCTGCGCGCAGCTTGACCTGGTGAGCCTTGAGCGCCCTGAGCAGGGGCACCATCTGGCCTTTCAGGGTCATGTGGTCGACGTCGAGCTGCTGAAACCGCTCCGCCAGGGTGACGTAGGCGCGGCAGAGGCGGGTGTAACGCTCTACCATCTGGTTGACGTGCTGAAAGTTTCTCACGGCCAACTCCAGGCGTTCGGTCGTCATGGCAACGTTCTCCCCAGGGGGCAAAGGGGCGGGACGTTCGGAACATTAGATATTCCCTTAAGTATCATGTTTATCTCGAAAAACTCAAGCACCGGAGTTGTTTTTCAGCAATTCTCTTTTTGAGACAGCTGCCGCTCAGTCTGAGCGATATGCTCTAAAAAGACCAAGATAAAAATTGTTGTTTGTTTTTATGTGAGCGATCGCCCTGCCGGTTGTGTTTCCAGAGAGGTTTTGGTTAATGTGTCAGAATGTGGGGTAGCTATCTGGCCCTACTCGCCCCCACCCCGGCAGTGCTGTGCGTACCTACAAAAGCCAAAAGATCGACCAGAACGCCGACTATCCCTGTCCCTGTCGCCGCAATGGGTGCATTAAGCCCATTACGTTGACCGAGGCCTTTGGCTGCGATCGCTGCCAGCAGATTTTTGTGGTGCAAGACGACGGCTACGTGATCGAGCAGCTCTCCACCCACTACCCCTACAAGCGTCTCTGGCGCTGGACGGGCCAACAGTGGCGACTCGATCGCGCCTCTCTGGGCACCAGCTACCTGCCCCTGGTGGTGTTGGCCTGCTTTGGCATTATGGTGTTTTTCTTGTTGCTGGCTACCCTACAAACCCCCAACGGCACCCCCTCGGCGGCGCGCCTGCTGACTACCCTGGCGGTGTCGCTGGCGCTGGTCAGCCTGTTTTGGCTGGCTTCGCGGCGCTAGGCTATGACAGACCTCACCACCCAGGGCGATTTTAGTGCTGCTGTCGACCAGGTTCGCCAGGCCGGGCGTGAGCTGGTCGCCGCCGGGGCCGATGCCCAGAGCCAGCTGTTAGAGGCTGTAGCCACGGAGCTTGACGCCAGCCGCGATGCCATTCTCGAAGCCAATACCCTCGATTTAGAGGCCAGCCTCGACATGGCGGTGCCTGAGCGAGTGCTCGACTGGCTCAAGCTCACCCCCGAGCGGCTGCAAACCACCGCCAAAATTTTGCGCCGTCTGGCCTCCCTGGGCGATCCTCGGGGGCTGCTGCATCCTGCTCCTAGCCGTTTGAGCAAGATGGTGGCGGGCCATGGCCAGGTGGTGCCCCTGGGGGTGGTGGCCCTGGTCTACGAAGCCTTTCCTGAGCTGGCGGCAATCATGGCGGGGCTGAGCCTGCGCACGGGCAACGGCCTGGTTCTCAAGGGCAGCAATGAAGCCAGCCAGACCAACCAGGCCATTTTGCAAGCGCTGCACAGCGCCCTCGATCGAGTGGGTCTACCCCAGGCCTGCATTCTCTCCCTGACAGAAGCCCAGGGCGATGCGGCCCGTACCTGGCTGCTGCAAGCCCCCGGTGTCGATTTGATTATTCCCTACGGGCGGCCAGGGCTGGTGCAGCAGGTGGTGCGCCAGGCTGGGGTGCCCGTGCTGCCTACGGCCATGGGCAACTGCTATCTCTACTGGTCGGCCTCGGGGCAGCTCGACACAGTGACCCGCATGGTGGTCGATAGCCACCGGGGCGAGCCCGACGCTGTGAATGCGATTGAAAAGGTGCTGGTACATCAGCACTGTAGCTCCTCGGCGCTAGTGCAGCTCTGTCATGCCCTGTGGGATCAAAACTTTACGGTACTGGCTGACGAAGCGCTGCTGGTCGATCTGCCCGACGCTAAGCCAGCCACCGCTGGCGACTGGGATCGCTCATTTTTAGGCAAGACGGTGGCCCTGCGATCGGTAGCGGATGGGGCGATCGCCGCTGGGTTGATCAATCGCCACAGCAGCGGCCATGCCAATGCGATCGCCACCGAGAGCTACACCGAAAGCAGCCGCTTTACCCAGATGGTCACCAGCGCGGTGGTCTACGTCAACAGCTCGCCCCAGTTTGTGCGCAACCCAGCCCAGGCCAGCGCCATCGCCCTGGGAATGACGGCCCAGCGGGGGCGATGCAGTGGGTTTGTGGGCCTCAGCGCCCTGCTGACCACCCAACATATTTTGCAGGGGCTAGAGTAAAAGGCAAAACCTCTACCGAATGGCCAGACCGACGGCACCGCCGAGGGCCAGACCGATCAGACAGGTCGTAATTAATAGTGTGCTGGTCTTGCTGCCGGGGTTGCGGTGCAGCAGACGATCGCCCAGGGCCGCCGTCACCAGGCTACACAGCCCCGCCAGCCCCACCGCCATCAGGCTGAAGAGCAAGACCTCTTTGAACAAGCTCACCAGGGTGACCTCGTCAATGTTGTCGGTACCCAGATGGTTGAGGGCGATCGCCAGGGCCACCGCCAATGCTCCGCTGCCTACAATGCCCAAGAGCACCAGCAGGTTTGCCCTCAGCCAGCGAAACCGCTGGAGCGCCTGGGGGCCAGCCAGGGCCAGCCCCTGCAACACCGCTCCCCCAGCGGCCACCGCCCAGACCCAGAGCGGCGCTAGGCTGGTGACAATCATGCCAGCGGCGGCGTAGAGCAGCCCGCACAGCAGCCACAGCCCGGTAAACGACCGCCGCGCCGATGGTCTACCGGGCTGTCGTCGGCGACGCTTGGCAGCGGGTGTAGAGCGCGGGCGTTGGTTGGTTGGGCTCATGGGGGGCAGCCTGCGGAAAAAATACCTCAGGTCTAGTTTGCCAGGAAGCAGAGCATTGTGCAGTAACCTGGTCATAAAGCTCTGTTTTCTGGCCTGAATGAGTGTACCGATCACGGCGTTAGTTCAAGGGTTGTTGGGTGCCTCTAGTCTGCTGGTAGGGGCGGCCCTGGGCATTGCCTGGCGACCCGCCCGGGGGCTGACGGCGGCGATCATGGCCTTTGGCAGCGGCACGCTATTGTCAGCGATCGCCTACGACATTACCCTGCCAGCCTTTCAGAGCAGTGGGTTTTTGCCGCTGATGGCGGGTTTTGCTCTGGGCGGCACGTTGTTTACCGTCTTGGTCAGCTACATCGACAACCAGGGGGGGTTTATTCGCCACCAGTCATCGTCGCGGCGCTTTCTCTACCACCACCGCCAAGACGAAGCCTCAGAAGTGCTCGATCGCATCAGCCACGTGGAGGTGCTCCATAGCCTCTCTCCCGCCGAGATGCAGGCCATCATTCCCCTGCTCAAGCCCCTGCGAGTAGAGCCCGACACGGTGCTCTGCCAGGAGGGTGCTCCCGGCAACTCGATGTTTTTAATCGTCGAGGGCGACGCCGAGATCTACAAAGGGGCCCAGCGGCTGGCGGCCCTGGGGGCGGGCGAGATCTTTGGCGAAATGGCCCTGCTCACAGGCGAAGAGCGATCGGCCTCGGTGGTGGCCAAAACCCCGATGGAGCTCTACGAGCTCGACAAAGCCGACTTCGACGCCATGCTCACCTACGCCCCCCAGCTCTCCAGCGCCCTGAGCCGCATTCTGGCCCGGCGGCTGCGCCAAACCACCCAATCGACCGCCAAGCCCGTAGCCGTCGATGACAACCATTGGCGGCGGCAGGTGCTCGACAGCGTTGAGGTCGATATTCCTATTTCCGAGCAGCAGTTTCAGGAGCTAGCTCAAAGCTCGGCCCCCCTGGCCATTCTGGTGGGCACCCTGCTCGACAACATTCCCGAGGCTCTGGTGATTGGCTTTCACGTCGGCACCGGCCACACGGGGGCCTCGTTTCTGATGGCGGTATTTATTTCCAACATTCCCGAGGCCATGTCAAGCTCCATTGGCATGCGCCAGGCGGGTACATCGGCGCGGCGCATTTTGGCCCTGTGGGGAGGGGCGGTGCTGCTTAGCGGGCTGGTGGCCATGGCGGGCACTCTGATGGTGCCCGTGGTCTCAGAATGGATGCTCGACATGGCCAAGGCCACGGCGGGCGGGGCCATTCTCGCCATGATCGCCAGCACCATGATGCCCGAAGCCTACGAGATGGGGGGCGGTTCGGTCACCTTCTCGACCATTGCTGGATTTTTGGTCAGTTTTTACCTGGCTTCATCGGCGTTTTAGGGGATGTCTGCTTCAGGCAACCTAGTGGCCTGTCAAGCCTAAATTTGTAGATACTGTTTAAGTCGCTGTAGGTCAAGTGTTCTGGGGGACTAATTTAGCCGAGTCAAATTTTTCCCTCGAAGACAAGACGCCGTAGATGATTCGGATCAGTTTGTGCATGACAGCTGCGACAACTTGCATCTTCTGCTTTCCGGCGGCCAACAGCCGTTGCCGAAACGCTTGGATTTCAGGGCAGTAGCGAATCATCACGAGGGCTGGGAAATAGAGGGCCTTGCGCAGACGGGCATTGCCAATCTTGCACAAGCGAGTTTTGCCGTTGATGGAACTACCGGACTGAAACTCTTGGGGGGTAAGACCGGCAAAAGCCGCTAATTGGCGTGCTGAGCCAAAGACCTCAATCGAGCCGATTTCGCCGAGCACGGTGAGCGCCGTCTGGGTGCCGACGCCTGTGATGGACTCTAAGAGGGCCTGTTGCTCAGCTAAGCGGTCATGGGCTTGAATATGCTGCTGCAAGCGCTTTTTTAGCGCCGTTTCTTGCGCCTCCATGAACTTGAGATGAGCATCAATATCGGCCCTAAGTCCGTCATCATCGCAGAGCTCTCGGCGGTTCTTCTCCTGCGTCATCATCTGCTCAAGCGCCTCTAGCCGACGGGTGAGCGCCTGGAGTTTGGCGACCTCATCAGGCGCGGGGTGCCAGAGCGTCGGCTTGAGGTCTCGACAAAAGCGGGCGATGAGACTGGCCTCGGCCGCATCATTCTTAGTTCGGCTGAGCTGACTTTTACCATAGCCTTTGATGCGGGCCGGATTGACGATACTGACGTGATGGCCCTGGTGGTGCAGATAACGCGCTAAGGCATGACCGTAGGTGTTGGTGGCTTCCATGCACGCGTGGGTCTGCTCAATGTCCTGAGAGTTCAGCCACTCCGTTAACTGCTCAAAGCCAGCAACTGTATTGTCGAATTTGGCCCGTTTCGCGCGCTTACCCTCGCTCAGCACAGCGACGTCAAAACTGACTTTGCTGATATCGATACCTAACGGAACCATCGGGGATGCACTCATCATGTCTACTCCTGAGTCCGTAACAACCGAGCCACGTAACAAGCGCACTATCCTTGCGGAATCCGGGTTCCCATCAAAGGGCTGCCCAGTATACTGTCCAGGCTGCTTGGGGTGGCTGTTGGAGGGGTGGGGAGGCTCTATGGAATCTACGACGCAAGCTTGGAGGCTTGAGGTTGGGTTCGGAGTCCTCCCCTCAACGATATGCCTCTAGGATAAATCCGAGGGGCGTACCGCTTATATACAAGGTTGGGTGGCGCGCCAGCAAAACCCAACCAGTCTCACTGCTGTTGGGTTCCACTGCGTTTCACCCAACCTACAGGAACCCTAGTTTTAGTCTTGACGCTGCACTAGGGGAAATAGTTTCCCCTAGGTCGTTATGGCGAATCCGAATTTCATACCCCTGATTTCCAACTGACCCACCTGTAGGGCGTTGGCGTAGCCTGGCCGGAGGCCTTACCGCTGTTCGCCCTGCTGAATCGGGAGTAGGCGAGCAGGATTTGATATTAGGAGCTGTCATCAATGAGTCGCCTATGGCCCAAGGATAAGAGGTTACAGCCCCTAACCGGTTGTCTGGGAGGGTTTTAGTTGTAACTGATGACAGGCCCTAGGGTGCCAGCTCTCCCAAGATCTTAAAGCGCATGTGATTCACGGCCAGATCGCCCAGGCGCACGCCGGGGTCTGCCGGGGTGTTTTGCTTGGGGTGAAGCAGCTTCTCAAAGGGAATGCCCTTGCCCATTTCCACATGCCACCAGGGCAGGCCCATTAAAAAGCGGGTAGGGTAGGGGCCACCCTCCTGGGTGTCGTCGGGGTTTGACTCCATGGGCACCCAGCCAAAACCGGGAATGTAAAACTCAATCCACACGTGGTTGAAGTCGGGCTCGTGGTAGATGCCGGGCTGGTCGGCGCGGGCGGGGCATTTGTAGCGGCCCACGGTGCGACAGGCAATGCCGTTGAGCCGCATCAGGGCCAGCAGCAGGCCCACATATTCGCCGCAGGAGCCGCGCCCCCGCAGCAACACTACGTCGGGGGTCTCGATCGCCGGGGTGACCGCGTAGGAGAGCTTGTCGTAGACATAGTTGCGAATGCTGAGCACCTGGCGCAGCAGGTTGGTCTCGGTGCCCACGGCCTCGCGGGCCGCCGCCTGGATCAGGGGGTTATCCATGGCTAGCTCGTCGTCGTCGATCAGGTAGCGGGGGCCATACTCGGGGGGCAGGGGTGGGGCCGACTCGACCTGACGGGGGGTGAGTTGGTATTTGATGCCGTAGATTTCGACGAGGGCCTTCCAGCCGAAGAGGTGGCGCTGGTTGGGGTCGATGCGGTCAAACTTGAAGCTGGCCAGGCGTTCGCCCCCTTGCTCGACCTCGGCAAAGGGCAGACCCACGGGCTCTACCGACTTGACCCGCTGGCGATCGGTGCTGGTGGGAAAGGCAATACGCCACTCCACATTCTCTAGGGGAATGGCGTCTTCGAGGGTGTCGATCTCTTCGACGTAGGTCATCTCGACCAGGTAGCCGGTGGTGCGGCAGTAGTTGGCCTCTTTGTACCAGCGAAAGCTGAGGGGGTGAATTAGGGTGCGATCGCGCAGGGTCAGCTCGTAGGGGTCTTCGCCGTTGGGGTCGTCGCGGACGTAGGGCTCTTCGTTGGTGTACGACACCCAGATGGTGCCGCTGTCGGGGGTGGTGCCGGGGGGCACTGCCAGGCCGGTGGGGGTGGCAAAGGGGGTGAGCATTTTGACCACCAGTGCCCCGGTGGCGCGATCGAGGCAGTAGACGGTCTGCTCGGTCTGGTCGCAGACCCACAGGTAGTCGCCCCACACCGAGAGATTTTCGACCCCAATGCCGGGGGCCGAAAACTGGGTGATGCGCTGGCCGGTGGTGCGATCGCAGACAAAGATACAGCCCCCTTTTTTGCAGCTGACGTAGAGGGTGTTTTCCCACAGGGCGATGCCGTCGGCGGGGTAGGGCAGGGTGAGCAGCGGCACCGGCTGAATGTTGCCCAGGGCGGTGGTGTAGACCGTGTGGTCGCAGCAAAACCACACCTGGTCGCCCCAGCAGGCAATCCCCGTGGCCCCGTAAAAGGCCTCGGCATTTTGCGAGTTGAGCACCTCAAGCTGGTCGGTGGTGGGGTCGAGGCGCAGCAGGTAGCCCCGAAAGGGATCGACCGCCAGCAAGCGATCTTCCTGAATGGCCAGGCCGTAGAGGGCCTTGACCCCAATCGGCTGAAGTAGTGGAATCGCCCCCACTTGGGGCAGGGCCGGAGACATGGTCGAAGAAGAGTCAGGCATAACCAGCGGGGCAACCCAGAACGAAGGTAGGCAGCGGGGCGATCGCGCCCTCGCTAAGGTCATATCCTAGGGGACTAGGGCGGTAAAAAGTGTAGTTTTCCTAGCCCAAGGGCAGAAACCTTTGGGAGGATCTCACCGAACGGCATGATCTGGGGTTGCATCTTGCGCTCTTCGCGTTCATAGGGCTGTTTTTTGGAGAGAACGGGCAAATCTGCCCCTCCGCTCTAGATAGCTTTGAGGCGTTCGGCCAGCCAAAGTTTGATGATGGCTTCTCGATGGATACCTAGCTGCTCGGCTTCGCGATCGAGCGCAGACACCATCCACTGGGGAAAGCTGATTTCCACGAACTGAGGTTCTAGCCCAGGGCGCTTAAGAGGAGACAGGTCGAAGTAAGGCAGAATGTGTTCTTCACCGTCGTCAAATGTGCGATCGCGCTCTTCAGCGTTCATATAGCAATAACTTTTCGTATGCTTTGCGTAGGAATTCTCTCCCTGGCGTTATGTGCCCCAACCCCAGGGGATGCAGCAGCTTCAGGCTGGGGTGGGGTAATTACCGCAGCGACTCTAGCACCTCTGGGGTAAAGGGGTTTTTGCCCTGTTCTAGAGTCTTAACCCACTCCTGGCGCTGGGCTTTTTGTTCGGCATTTGAAGTTGACTCGATGAAGACTTTGAAGTCAGCAATGGCTCCTTGAGTGTCGCCAGTAAGGGCACGAGCTAAGCCACGGCTATCAATAATGTTGCCGTCTTTTGGCGCAAGAGAAACGGCCTTTTCGCAGGCGAACATGACAGCTTCTGCCTGGCTGTAGGTACTGCCATCCCAGCAGAGTGTGTTCCAATCATAGGCTGAAATACTATCTTCTATTTCGAGGGCTTCGGCTTGGCGGTAGGCTCCTATAGCTTCTGGTACGTTGCCCTCATTAACAAATTGTTCACCCTCATCCAAATATCCCTGCACCGCCAGTTCTTTAGCGTGGGCTTCGGGTTCAAAGTCTAGGCTAGGATCTAACTGCTTAGCTTCAGCTAACTTAGCAGTTGCATCAGAAATCTTCCTTACTTGGGCAAGTTCTTCTGCTTCGTTAACTAGGGTCTGGGCTGTAGCTACGTTTTGGGCTTTTGTCTTGTCGTCAATGTCAAGACGGCTATCCCAAGCGGTAGCTTGCTGAAATAACTCTCTGGCGCGTTTAATGTTGCCGTCACGGGCTAGTTTTTCGCCCTGGGTCACTAGCATGGGTGCTGCCGCCACCTGTAACAAGGGGTCGCTTTCCTGGCAGGTTTCTAGTTCCATAAGAAGTTCTGGAGATTGCTTGACAAAGTACGTGCCCAGCCAATTACAGCCCTTAGCAATCAAATCCTCTAGCTGAAAAGTCCACAGTTTTACAGTATTATCCGCGCTTGCACTTGCAAGGGTTTGGCCATCAGGACTAAACATCACACTCCAGACCGGACCATCATGTCCATGCAAAGTCTGTAATGCTTCACCATCTTTACTCCACAACTTCACAGTATTGTCTACACTACTACTTGCAAGGGTTTGACTATCGGGATTAAACGCCACGCTCAAGACTATAGCACTATGGCCTTGCAGGGTCTTTAATAAATCTCCATTTTGACCCCATAGCTTTACAGTATTGTCCGCGCTTGCACTCGCAAGAATTTGACCATCAGGACTGAAAGTTACACTCCAAATTGGAGCTTTATGACCTTTAAGAGTATTTAATAAATCCCCATTTTTACTCCATATCTTCACTGTGTTGTCATCACCGGCACTAGCTAGGATTTGGCTATCAGGACTGAAGGCTAAACTTAGGACTGGAGAACTATGGCCGTCAAGAATTTTATATTCTTCACCATCTTTACTCCATAGTCTAACTAAGGTATCTGCGCTAGCGCTGGCAAAGGTTTGACCGTCAGGACTGAATGCCACATCCCAAACTCCATCCCTGTGAGCTGATAGAGTTTTCAATAAATCACCGTCTCTGCTCCAGATCTTTAATGTTTTGTCTGCACTGGCGCTTACAAAAGTTTTGCCATCAGGATTAAATTCCACACTCCTGACCTTATCTGTATGATAGTCTTTGATCGTTCTTAGTAAATTGCCTTCTTGGTTCCAGATCTTTAATGTGTTGTCTGCGCTAGTGCTAACAAGTGTTTGACCGTCCGGACTAAATGCTAGATTCAACACTGGATCGGTATCCTTTTTAAGGGTCTTTAAAGAGTCGCTATCCCTGCTCCATATTTTCACAGTATTGTCATCGCTAGCGCTAGCAAGGGTTTTCTCATCAGGACTGAAGGCCACACCCCAGACTGAGGCACTGTGACCTTTAAGAATCTGCAAGGGTTCGCCGCTCTTATTCCAGAGTCTGACTGTATTATCATCGCTGGCGCTGGCGAGAGTCTCTCCATCAGGACTGAAGGCCACATCCCAAACCCAGCCACTATGGCCTTTGATGTCCTGCAGGAATACGCCTTCCGTATTCCATAGTTTCAGCGTACTGTCTGCACTAGCACTAGCGATTATTTTTCCATCAGGACTAAAGGCTACACCTCTTACTGGGGTACTGTGGCCAATAAGAGTTTTTAGAAAATCACCGTCCTTAGTCCATAGCTTCACAGTATTATCATCGCTAGCACTGGCAACTATCTCTCCATTAGGACTGAATGCTACGCTCCTGACTCCTCCCCTATGGCCTTTAAGCGTAACTAATTCCTTACCATTTTTAGTCCAAAGCTTAACTGTATAGTCATCACTACCACTGGCAATAATTTCTCTGTCAGGACTAAATGCCACACTCCAAACTAAGGAACCATGGCCGTTAAAGGTTATCAGTTCTTTGCCACCTTTAGTCCAGAGTTTTACCGTATTGTCATTACTAGCACTGGCAAGCATCTCCCCATCAGAGCTGAATGCTACATCCCAAACCTCACCTTCATGCCCTTCTAGGGTTCGCAAGAGTTCGCCACTTTTATTCCAGAGCTTAACCATATTATCTGCGCTGGCACTGGCAATGGTTTCCCCGTCAGGGCTAAACACTACATTCCTAACGCTATCAGCATGACCAATTAACCTTTCTTGTTCTCTAACTCCAAAAACAACTTCTCGTATCGAAGAGACTGTCCGAAAACGGGTATCAGGCTCTAAACGGTTGTTATTTAGGCTTTGTATTCCTTGTGCTGTGAGCATCGCTTGTGTCACTGCCTGCTGTTCTAAACCTGCCTCTAAATAAACTTCCATTGCTAGGCTCTCAGCCACAAACTGGGCGTTAATTTCTCCTGTGAGTGCTTTCTGTTGCTGTATCCAGGCAAAAGTGCCTGCTCCGGTTGCTAATAGTAGTAGACCTGAGAGGGTTCCTACAAGTAGTCCTTGTCGCTGGGTAGTGCCTTTGCGGCTGGCACCAATGTAATCTGCCTGTAATTCTGTAGGTGTGGGGTCTTTCCCAGTGGTGGCATGTAATAACCATTGCTCTGCCTTATTGAGCGTACTGCCGCGCAGTAGTAAACTGGCATCCTTATAATTCTGTCTCCATTCGATCGCTCTCAACTCTAAGCGAGTATGAGTTTTCTTGTATTCTAAGTCTGTATTAATGGCTTCTACTAAAGTTGAAAAAGTTGCATCAAAATCACCCTCTAACTGAAAGGTAATCCATTGATGTTGTTTCACTTTTTCATGGAGACTTGCAGTTGAAAAATCTTTACGCCCCAGCAGCAAAGATATCAGGCGTTTGCCGTGCTGGATAGCGTGTTTAATTTCTTTTTGACAATATTCTGATAAAACGGAGTCTTTGCTGAGGATAAAAATAAATGTGTGGGCTCCTTCAATGCCCGCCTCGATTTCTTTCCACCACTCTGCGGTGGGAGCAATATCCTGATAGTCAATCCAGACTTCATACTCGCTGGCCAGCAGAGCAGCATGAAGCTTGCGCACAAACTCTTTGTCGCGGCGCGAGTAGGAGATAAAGACGTCGGCCATGGTGGCAGCGGGTGGGAGCTACCCGCCCAAGATAGCCCGCGATCGCCCAACGCCCCCCATTTTTAAGACTATTCCCCACATTTAGCTATCCCTGACCCGCCCTCCCTGCAATTAATGCAGTGGCGGTATGCTTTGGGGCAGCTCTGGCGCGGGGCAGCAGCTATGGAACAGTGAGTGTACGACGAGTTTCTGCCCGAGAGTAGTTTGCAGCTAGAGGGAGCCGAGATTCTGGTGCGGCGGTTTTCGCACCCGGTGCTGACGGTCGATCTAGCCCTCACCGACGCCATTCACTGCACGGTGCTTGCTGATTTATGCTGACAGAGCAGTCAGCCGAGTTTTGGGTCAGTTTCACCAAAGAAAATTCCCCAGCACTTTTGCTTCCTCCTGAGGGCGCAGGCCCTGTGCCCCTGCATGGGGGTATCTTCTTTTCTAGAGATCTCTTTAGCAACAGCACCTGGAGTCAAAGCGCACTCAGAATCGTTCTTAGGGTGCTAAGGGTCTTTTGATTAAGGGTTAACAGATAGCGGGGGGCGAGAAGCAGCAGGCGATCGGCGAGGCGATCGGTCACGGGTAACGAGACCTCAGGGCGGGGGATAGGGGCGGTCGATCGCCCGGTCAGCACCTGGTGACGGTAGGCTGGGTCGGTGTACACCCGCAGACGGTGGTGCAGCGGAAAGGGATAGGGGATAGCGTCAATGCCTTCGGCCTTGAGGGTGCGCAGCACCGTAGCCCGCGAGACCCGATCGCCCAGTAGCTGAATCGGGTAGCCCTGGTAAAACCCACCCCGCACGGCTTCACGACTGGGACGAGCGATCGCAATGCCTGGCACATTGCCCAGTTCGGCATCTAAACGCCCCACGTTTTGGCGCTTGAGTTGGTTGTAGTCGGCTAGATAGTCGAGATCCACATCGGCCAGTAGCGCGCCTAGGGGGGCCATGCGCCGCTTATAGCCCACTCCGGTGTAGCAAAATTCTTTGGCGTCAATGTCGCTAAAGTAGTCGCTGTGGCGGTCAAAATGGCCCCACATCGACATGCGCACAAAATCGGCCCAGTTGTCGGTGACCACCATGGCCCCCTCCCCTGCCGCCACTGGCTTACTGCCCTGGAGACTAAACACCCCAAATCGGCCAAAGGCACCGCAGGCACGATCGCCCCACCGAGCCCCGTGGGCATGGGAGACATCTTCAATCAGGGTAATATCGTGGCCCTCTAGCACTGCCATCAACGACCCCATGTCTGTCGGAATGCCCCAAATGTGGACCACAATCACCGCCTTGGTGCGGGGGGTAAGGTTGGCCTGCACCGCCATTGGGTTTAGGGTCCACGACTTTTCTTCGACATCGGTAAACACCGGCACGGCTCCAGCGTTGAGAATTGGGTCAATGGAGGCGTGGAAGGTGCAGGACGGCACAATCACCTCGTCCCCAGGGCCGACTTGGGCGGCAAATAGGGCTGCTTCTAGGGCCGAGGTGCCATTGCACAACGACAGCCCGTAGTCTCGCCCCACCCACCGGGCGTAGCGCTGTTCAAACGCTTCTACAAAGGCGGGATAGCGGGAGATGTCGCCCCGCCAGATCGCCCCGGCTACGCGGGCGATCTGGCGGGTGCGGCGACGGGTGCTGATCCAGCTGCGTTTGAGGGAGTGCATGGTCTCAAGGGGGATGGGTGATGAGGGGGTTGTGGGGAGAGAGGCGGTTATGGGGAGGTGCCTTGGGTGCGCAGTGACCTGGGAGAAGCCGTCTGGGGTTGGCTTTGCCGATCTGGCGAGGCTGGGATGGCCGGGTCTGGCACCGGGGTAGAGCGGGCGATTTTGGGCAGCACAGCCGTTTGCAGGTGGTGGGCCAGCCGCAGAGCCAGGGCGACCAGCGTCAGGGTGGGGTTTGCATGCCCCCCGGTAGGAAACACCGAGCTACCGGTGATGTAGAGGTTGCTCAGGCCGTGGACGCAGCCGTCGGGGTCGACCACCGATCGCCGGGGGTTTAAGCCCATGCGGGTGGTGCCCATGTGGTGGGAGGCATCGGTCAGCCCCGGCCAAGCCGTGGCGGGGTCAATGTCGGGGGTGACTAGATCGCCCAGCCCTAGCTGTTGCAGATGGCTGGCCACCTGGCGATGTAGGCGTAGCAGATCATCCTTTTCCTGGGTGGTAACGCGCAGATCGACCTGAAGTCGGGGGCTGCCCAGAGCGTCGCGATCGCGGCTCAGGCTTACCCGGCTGTCGCGGTTGGGGGCGTGCTCAAAGTGGTTAAACACGTCGATATGAGGGTAGGGAATGGGCCGATTGAGAGTGCGGCAGAGAAAGTACTCGCCAATTTGGCCCAGGTGGGGGGCCACCTGGCGCAGGTCTTGTCTACGAATTTCGTGGAACCGCAGGCGCTTGGCCCGGCTGCACACCCACTGCCAGGTCTGGCGCGCCTCGGGCAGCCCGGCAGGAAAGCCCGGCAGCAGTTGAAGGTAGTGGTTGAGCACCTGTAACTGGCGCTGCTGGGCATCGCTCAGCCGCAGCCCCAGTTGCCCAGAGCCTCTAGCAATGGGGGCATAGTCGAGCACAGCGGGCGATCGCAGCAGGTCAGCGCGGGGATAGATCCGCCCGAGCAAAATTTTGGGGTGCTCCATATAGTAGCGGCCCACTACGTCGTAGGGGTTGCCCAGCCCTTGGGGGCAGTGGCGCGACGAGGCCAGCAGCAGGCGAGCATTTTCCCAGCCGCCGCAGGCCAAAATGAACACCTTAGCCCGCACCCGAAAGCGATCGCCCCCCAGGGTGACCCCATGGATCTGCGCGATGGTGGTACCCGCCGGGTTAGGCTCCAGTTCAGTCACATTGGCCTGGAGATAAATGCGCAGGTTGGAGGCTGCCGCTAGCTGCCGCCGGTAGACCCGCCCCATTTTGATGGGCGATCGCCCCATCAGCGCCACCTCAGGCACCACCGCCTCGCCGTAGAGCTCCTGGGCCAGCGGCCCCAACAGCCTGGACTGCCAGCGCTCAGGGCTAAAGTAGTCATAGTCGGGCAGCCGCAACACCCTGGCCGCCTGGCGATAAAAAGGCTCTAGCGCCTGTTTGTCAAAGGGCCAACCGCTGTCGCTCACCCAGTCTCGCGCTTCAAAATCAATAGCGTTGAGGGGAATGCAGCGCCCGCCCCAGGTGTTGGTTGAGCCACCAAAATAGCGATTGCGCGACACATAGCCCTGCTCCAGGCGCAGGGGGTGCCCCACAGTGTCAACGTCGTAGAGGGCCTGGGTGGCTCCATCGCTCTTCAGCCCGCCGCTCTCTAGCACGACGACGCTGTAGCGGCTGTCGATCAACTCACGGGCCAGGGCCAGCCCGGCCGCCCCCGCCCCCACAATACAGACATCTGCCTCGATAGCGGTCTGGGGGGCAACGGTGGAGATATCCAGAATCGTCATCGGTCTAAGCCTTGAGGGTTGAGCACACCGGGCGGTGAAAACCCCCTAGGCTATCAGCCCAACGCCTGAGGTATCTACCCGACCGCTGCAGCTTCAACCTAGCCCCATCGCCACCCGAGATCTGGCCAAACTGCCTATCTCCAATGCACCGCGATTGGTCAATGGTTGACTATGTTCAAACTGGGCGGCTTAATTGCGCTGAAGCTGGCCGTCGCCGCCGCTAGTTGGCCATGCGGGTGCGCCGATTTCTGGAAGTTCTATCTATAGAAAGTCAACTCAAATCAAGTTTTGTGACACATTCGTTACCAGCCCTTCTTTGCCTCACAACTTCTTCACGACGAAGGCGTTAAGACTTAACTCATCGCTGGGTTTAAGTCTTGTTCTCAGCCAGCCGCTATATTCTCGAAAAACTCAATGATAAAGCAGCTTTTTCTCAATGTTTCTCAACGGGGCAAAGGTCATGGGTGGGTCAAAACGATTGCTAATCAGCCTTTTTATATCTACTGCGTTGGCTCTCTTGGCAGTTTCAGGCGATTACAAAGATGCTCTTTTGCTCTGATCCAGCCAGCCCGCAAAATTCCTCGTGGGAAGAGAAACTTTGAAGCGCTTCCGGCTCCCCTTTCATTTCTGGGAGAGGGGCTGGGAATGTAGCTTGCTTCCCGCCGGGTGGGCCGCGAGGCCTTTGTAATCGACTAAGCTTCACCATTTTTGACGAGGCTGAATTACCCAAACTGCGATCTGCCTCACCTAAAGGCTAGTCGGTTAACGGTTTGACCAACCTTGTGTATTTTGATCATCCTTTTTTACTTTGACTTAAACCCATTTTTTAATAGCTTTGGAGGTTTTCATGCCGCATTCTTTTACTGATTCTCAGAGCCTGTGCGGGCAACTTGATCGAGCTATGACAGCTGAGCAGTTTGACCAGGTTGTAACCGCTATTCTAAACGGTAAATATTCTTGGGCCTGCGTCTTGATTTTGCGCTGTGCGGGCTATAACCCAGCCCACTATTTGCCCTACCGCACCTATAAACGATTAATTAAAGAAAATCGTCTCCGCCCGTCGGTCGAGCCTCAGGTTGACCATCTCGCTGACCCACTGCACCAATCTGAATCCCCCCTGTGTTTAGCCCGCTCAAGGTAAGGGGCTCAATGCCGTTAGCTAGGTGGATCGCTTTCTGCAGGCAATGCTGCGCTGTGGAATAGCGATGGCGATCGCGCTTAGGCTATTGGCCGCTACCGGTGATAAACCTTGGAACAGCGCCATGGCTACACCACGCCCCTTCCAAAAATTCAACCCTTTAGACGGCCACCCCCTAGCGAGGATTGAAGCTGGCTCCGGTTTTGCCGGTTGCCAGCCACAGCAGCGATCGCAGCCCGTCGCGCAGGGTGCGTAGGGGTGACTCAGGACGGCGATCGGGGGCAGCGATGACGACGGGGGTGACCACTATGCCACGGCTGCCAAACACAATGGCAGCGATGGTGCGAGAACGCTGCATGTGGTAATCAGAGGTGACCAGGTAGACGTGTTGAATGCGGCGATCGGTGAGGTCATCTAGGGTGCAGGTAAAGTTGGTGACCGTGTCGGTAGCGCAGTGGTCGTAGTAGACCCGGCCTGGTTCTACCCCCGCCTGCCGAAAAATCGCCTCGTTGAGCGGCTGCCCGGCTGGGTTACCCGACACCCACACCGGCAGGGTAGGGTACTGCTGAGCCAGCTCGGCCCCCAGGCGTACCCGGCTGGTTTGCCCTTCTAGCACCAATATCGCCTGGGGTATCGGTGCCTGGCGCTGGGCCAAGGTGATTTGCAGAGTCAGCCAACCTCCCAGGGTCAGCCCCACCAGCCCCCCGCCAATCAACCCATACATTCTCCACCGCTGCCAGCTGCGTCCCATGCCTGATCATCTTATAGGTGTGGCGTTAGCTACTCCTGGGGTGGCTCCGCCGGGGGGCTGACCAGGTAGGCCTCGATCTGCCCTGTCATCCAGTCTTGAAACAGCTGATCGAGCATGTCGTTGCGGAGGGCGGCGCTTAGGTCAGAGGGAACCACGTCGTCTATCCAAAAGAGTTCGTAAACATCGTTCGCTGTTTTAATGGGGCCAATGAGTTCGCCATTTTTGGCGCTGAACAAGAGCTCAGCCAATTCTGGTGACAGGTCGCGTCGCTGTAGATGGCCTTCGTAGCCGCAGCGCAGCCGTCGGCCCTTATCGATATCATAGACGTGGGCAGCTTCAAAGAAGCTGATTTCTTCTTCTTCAATTTGATAAAAAATTTCCTGGGCCAGATGCTCGTAGGGCACGACCAATTTATAGAGCACAATGTGATCAAAGCTGTGGCGCTGTTGGGCAAAACGAGATTCAATTTGCTCTGCAAACAGGTGGCGCATTACTTTTTGAGCTAGTAGAGTAGCGCTCACTGACTCTTGCAGGTCGGCTAGGGTGGCCCGGCGATCGCGCAGCCAGGCCATGAGGCTGGCAGGGTGATCAAACCCCTGCTGGTAGCGAATGCTATCGATTTCCATTTGGATTTCTTCTGGCGTTACGCCGATGCCATGCTCTAGGGCCACTTGACGGACAATCTTTTGCTCAATAATTTCTTGATAAATATCGGCAAGCCGAAAATTTTTTCTCAAAAAATTAACGACCTCTTGGGAGCTTAAAGATATATCGAGAACGTTGGCCATAGACCTTGTTTCCCACAATTAATCTGTTGATAGGCTACGCAGGCAACTTGGCCAGAAATATATCGGTTGCAGTTAAGGATCAAAATCACTTGTTTTAGGTGCTGAATGAGAAGTATAAAAGAAGTTTTTGAAATTATACTGCCATCTTGCCTTTATTGATAGACTCGCTGCGCTTTTGTTCAGCCTTGAGTCTGGAGATTAGAACACTGGAGAGAACATTGACAACCTCCCCAGACCTCTGGGGAGGTTGTTAGAGTCGGGGCAATCGTCTAACCTTTATTCAGAGAGAAACTAGAGCTGGGACGGGGGCATTTTCTTCATCATTACCTCACTAAAAAACCGAGAACTTATTCGCATTCTTAATCGATCTGTAGAGCTATATTTTCAATGCTTGGTAGGCTAGGGTCAGCAGGAATACTGCTCTATATCTACCTAAGGGCAATGCTATGAAGGGTGATCTATCGTGCCAGGTAAAAGAAGCGCTGTTGCCGCCTGGATACAGCTTTCGTCGCTCGGCACGTCGAACCGCTATTGCGGCCAAAGACTTGATCGCCACAGAGCTGATCCACAGTCTGCTCCAGGGGGGCGAGGGGGTGCAGTGCTACAGCGTCGACCTGGGAGATCCCATTGTGCAGTACGCCCCAGATCTGCCTCTCCCTAGGGCCGGTGGCCCCGCTGCCGACCTGTATCTGGTGGCGGCGGGGGCGGTGCGCCTACTAGGCGAAAACCCTCGACTGCAAAGAACGGTTTCGGTGGCTAAGCTGGGGCCTGGGCAAGGGTTTGGGGGCGAGGGCCAGAGCTTTTCTCGGGGGGGCGATCGCCGTTTTTGGGTTTCCCCCCTGCCCTACCGGGCCAGAGCCGCTGCCCCCAGCCAAATTGTGCGCATTTCGGCTGCCGCCCTTGGGGGTATTGTCGATCGCTGGCCGGCTCTGGCTAGCCCACTGCATCGACAATTCCATCTGCGATCGCAGCTCGCCTTTTTCAAGCTGTGCACCCCCCTGGGCGCGGTGCCCAGCACCGTTCTCAACCGTCAACTGCTGCCCCGGCTGATTGAGCACCCCCTCCAGGCCGGTACCCCCCTGACCCAGCATTCTCTGGCGCTCACCGATTGCCTGTGGCTACGCCAGGGCATGCTCGTAGATGCCGCCGACCCCCAGCGGGTGCTGGTCATGGGCGATCGCTGGAGCTACTCCGATTCCGCTGACGGCGACTGGGTAGCCGAGACCGACAGCCTGCTGTACCGTCTGCCGCTGGCCCCCTGGGAGATCGAGGAGCGGCGACGGTTTGAGTGATGGGGCACAAGCGCCTACTCTCCTAGAAAAAGAAAAAGAACGGGAAAATTTTGCCGATGGTGTCGAGCACGCCGTTGAAGGAGTCAGAAAACTGGGCATTGCCCGATCGCCCGACGATGATCACATCGTTGGCGTAGAGAATGGGGTTGGTGGCTTCGTTGATGCCCTGGGTAAAGTCTACCGGCACCTGCCGCTGGGAGACGCTGCCGTCGGGGTTGAGGCGCACCAGCTGCACCGAGCCGGTTTGGGCACGGCTGTTGTCAAAGCCGCCTGCGGCCAGCAGCGCCTGGTTGAGGGGCGTGTTGGGAGGCACTTCCACCGTGCCGGGGCGGGGCACTTCGCCCACCACATTGACGCGGACAATGGCAGGCGAAAAGCTAGCGCTGGCTAGACTTTGGGCCTCGGTAGGGTCGATGGCGGTGGTGGCGGGCACCCAAATGCTGTCGCCATCTCGCAGAAGAATATCCTGGGCCAGATCGCCGCTTTGCAACAGCGCCCAGAGATCGACGTCGAGGGTGCCAGAGGCATTGACCGCCCGCTGGCGCTCGACCTGCACCTGGCGCACGTTGGCAAACTGGGTAATGCCCCCGGCCAGCTGCAGCGCCTGGGTGAGGGAAGGCCAGCGGGCATCGGGGTCGCTGCCGGGGGCCTCGGTAAAGGGCACCACGTAGGTGCCAGGTCGGTTGACGGCCCCAGCCACGCTGACCCGCAGCGGGCGCGGGCTGACCAGGGTGAGCGTGACCAGCGGGTCGTAGAGGTGGCGATCGTAGGCGGCGGCGATCGCTCCAGCAGCTTCGGCCAGGGTCAACCCCTGCACCGGCACACCGCCCACCCAGTTGAGGTGTACCGACCCATCGATCAGCACCTGCCGTTCGCCGCTGTGCTCAGGCACCTCAAAGATATCGACCAAGACGCGATCGCCCGCCCCCAGCAGATAGGTCTCGGTGGAGATAGCGGCGGCTATGGGGGCGGACGCCGCTAGGGCAGGAGCCGGTGGATCAGACTCTGTTGGGGCTGTGGCCATCGGCGGCGGCGAAGCCAGCGCCCCGCCCATCACCAGGGTGAGGCCCAGCGACAAAACGCTGGGCCGCCAAACTTGCTTGATCATCGGTAAACCTGGCATCGTCAGCGATCTCCTAAACAATATGGGCAAGACAACACAGACACGGCTGCAGAACAGAGATTGGCCTGGCTGAGCAGGAGCGGAGGGAAACCCGTCTCATTCGATCTAGGCAATTTTGTCGAAGTTGCCCGTCAGCATCTGTACCGGGCGGCTGTCAGAGGCTGGGCGGCTGGGGCGCTGGGCCAGCACCGGGGCCGGCTCGGGCGATACCGGGGGCACCGGGTACTGGGGTCTAAACCCTGGCACTAGCTGCTCTAGCAAAAAGGTGATTTCTACCGGGTCGTGGCGCAGGGCAGCGCGGCCCAGGGCTCGTACCAGACGATCGAGGTGGGTGGGCACCGATCGCCCGCCGTTGGTGACAATAAACAGCTTTTGGTGGCGGGTGGCCGTGTACTGCTCACCGCCGATAAACAGCTCCTCGTAGAGTTTTTCGCCGGGGCGCAGGCCGGTAAACACAATATCCATGGTCTTGCCCAGCTCGTAGCCCGACAGGTGAATCAGCTCCTTAGCCAGATCCACAATTTTGACCGGCTGGCCCATGTCGAGCATGAAGATTTCGCCACCCTGGCCCATGGTGGCCGCCTGCAACACCAGCTGCACCGCCTCGGGGATGGTCATAAAGTAGCGGCAAATGTCGGGGTGGGTGACGGTAATTGGGCCGCCCTCGGCGATCTGCCGCTTGAAGGTGGGCACCACGCTGCCCCGACTGCCCAGCACATTGCCAAAGCGCACCACTTCGTAGCGTCTGCCGCTCTGCTGAGCCGCTTGCAGCACCAGCATTTCGGCCACCCGCTTGCTGGCCCCCATGATGTTGGTGGGGTTGACCGCCTTGTCGGTAGAGATCATGACAAAGTGCTCGACCTCGTAGCGCTGGGCCAGGGTGACCAGGTTTTGGGTGCCCATAATGTTGTTGGTGACCGCCTCTGGAGCGTTGGCCTCCATCATGGGCACGTGCTTGTGGGCGGCGGCGTGGAACACCATTTGAGGGCGGTACTGAACAAAGCCCTGCTCTAGCCGGTGGCGAAAGCGAATGTCGGCAATAAAGGGCGAAATTTTGGTGGAGGCCGCGCTGTCGGCTTTGACGATCTTTTCTAGCTCCTGCTGAATGGTGAAGATCGAGTTTTCGCCGTGGCCCACCAGCACCAGCTCGGCGGGGCGACACTGGAGCAGTTGGCGGCACAGCTCGCTGCCGATGGAGCCTCCCGCCCCGGTGACCAGCACTCGCTTGCCCTGCACCAGGCGGATCACCTGGTCGACCTCCATCTGCACGGGCTCGCGGCGCAGCAGGTCTTCGATCTGCACATCGCGCACTCGGCCCACTGACACGCGCCCGTTGAGAATTTCGTGAATGCCGGGCAGCGTGCTGGTCTGCACTCCGGCCTGCTGGCAGATTTCCAGGGTTTCGCGAATGATCGGGCCGGGCACCGTGGGCATGGCGATAATCACGCGGCGAATGTGCTGCGATCGCACCAGTTCAGGGATTTGGCGGCGGTGGCCCGCCACCGGCAGCCCGCGAATGCGCAGGTGCAGTTTGGCGGGGTCATCGTCTACAAAGGCAACCGGGCGCAGACCCAGGGAAGGGTTGCGCTGCATCTCCTGCACCAATGAGACTCCGGCACTGCCTGCCCCCACCACCAGCACGCGATCGCGGCGAAAGAAGGTGCGCCGCGACTGGTTAAGCCGCTCCACGGCGCGAATTCTAAACCGCAGTGCCCCCACCAGCAAAAAGCCGAGGATGGCATCGAGCAGGGGCAGCGATCGCGGCAGCCCCGCCAGCAGCGCCCCACTGGGCTGGGCCAGCAGGGTAAAGCTGAGAGATTGCAGCACCATGGCGGCCACTGTCATCAGGGTGAGCTGTTGCAGCTCGTCAACGCTGGCGTAGCGCCAGCAGCGGCGGTACCCGCCAAAAATACCCAGTACCCCCAGCTTCACCCCGAGGCCGATCAGCGTATACCAAAGTATCTGAGGGTAGTAGATGTGCAGGTTAAGAACCCCGTCAAGCCGCAGGCCCAGGGCCAGCAGCGGAGATAGCAAAAAGAAAACCGTATCGGCCAGCAGTACGTGGCGATTGCGAAGATTAGGCCAGCGCCCCTTGAGCTGAATTAGCATTGTAATATTCTCCTGAGAGCCGTGATGTGCTGAACCCAGCCCAGAATCGAAGCTTGCTCATCAGCAATACTCCACAGCTAGGCTGGAGCTAAAACCGCCAAAGCTAATCGGTTAAGCAAAGTGAAATGGAGTAGTAATCGACATCTAAAGACGTGATCAATAGCGATTTATGGGAAATTCAAAGCGGTCAAATTTTCCATAGGGTTTCCAAGGAAAAACTTCTAATTTAAACAACGACTGCAACCATGGCAGCATGGGCAATATCCACTACCGAGAAAAGTGTTTTTGCGACCTTCTCTGCAAAAGTACTTGGGTGGAGTATTGCGTCGCCATGCCCCACCCAAATAGACAGCAGACCGATGAAGGCGTTGTTTTTCACAGCAGCATAGGCTACTTTTTTGGCCCCACTATGCCAAATTGCCAGGGTGCATGCCCCTTTTAAAAGCTATACCCTACGCCCCGCTGCCAGAGCGGGAGCGGGGCGTAGGGTATAGCTTGCTTCCCGCAGAGTGGGCTACAAACTAGAATGCACCCTATGGCGTCTGTGGGCCTGTCGGTAGATATGCAAACTTAGCGATGTCAATATTCTGTATTCAAAGCCGTCATAAAATTCCTGTTTTATGCGGTCTTAAATTTACATTTATACAAAGTTTGGCATTGGGCAAAATGGCCCTTTGTGACCTTTTCTGCTGGGCTAAAACTAATGATATGCCCAGTCTAAATTAGGGTCTCGCACTTCGGCATCAGGCAACACATTTTCCAGTGTGCAAGCAAACCTAGCCATTGAAATCATCATGCATATTTTAGTCACCGGGGCCGCCGGGTTTATTGGCTACCACGTGGCCTGTCGTCTGCTCGCCGATGGTCACCGGGTCTACGGCCTCGATAACCTTAACGACTACTACGACGTGACTCTCAAGCAGGCTCGCCTGGGCCAGCTACTGGCCTTTGAGCAATTTACCTTTGAGCCCTTAGATATCGCCGATGGACCTAGGCTCAAAGCCCTGCTGGCCCAGCAGAGCTTTGACGGGGTGGTGCATCTGGCAGCCCAGGCGGGGGTGCGCCACTCGCTCCACAACCCTCAGGCCTACGTCAACAGCAACCTGGTGGGGTTTGCCAATGTGCTAGAGGGCTGCCGCGATCGCATCCCCCATCTGATCTACGCCTCCTCTAGCTCGGTGTACGGGGCCAATGAAAAGGTGCCTTTTGCGGTGGGCGACCCGGTGGACCACCCCATTTCCTTCTACGCTGCCACCAAAAAAGCCAACGAGCTCATGGCCCACTCCTATAGCCACCTCTACCGCCTGCCGGTCACCGGGCTGCGATTTTTTACCGTCTACGGCCCCTGGGGGCGGCCCGATATGGCCTACTTCAAGTTTGTGCGGGCCATCGACCGGGGCGAGCCTATCGACATCTACAACCATGGCCACATGCAGCGCGACTTCACCTACATCGACGATGTGGTGGAGGGGGTGGTGCGTCTGCTGCACCGCCCGCCCCAGGCCTGGGGGCGCACTGCCCCCTACGCCCTCTACAACCTGGGCAACAACCAGCCCATGGCGCTGCTGACCTTTATCGAGCTGATCGAGCAGGAGATGGGGAAAATCGCCCAGAAAAATTGGCTGCCCATGCAGCCCGGTGACGTGCCCGCCACCTACGCCGACATTGACTCCCTCACCGAGGCCACAGGCTTTCGGCCTACCACTCCGCCCGAGGTTGGCATTCGTCGTTTTGTGCAGTGGTACCGGGCTTACTACCGCCAGGCCGTGCCCCTGGGCCAACGAGTGACCGCTGCCTAGGCAAACTGGCACCCTAGCGGCGATCGCCCTTGCTAGGGTAAGCCCAAAGATTTTTGACCGTGCATCTAAACCGATAGGGCCAAAACGGCAGGGCGATCAATCGCCGTTGGCAGCCCGTGGAATGGTGTATTGGCGGAGCACAGTCCTGGGGCACGGCCCCTGACCTGGGCCGCCGAATGCGCCCTACCGAATCGCTTTCTCATTCCTCACTCCTCACCCGCCACGCCCATGAACACCTCCTCCTATTGGCCTATACTCAAACGCCGCTGGTTACCGGCAACCGTGGTGTTTACCAGCGTCGTTGCCGGTACCGCCGCCGTTCTGGCGCTCCAGCCCGAGATCTATCAGGCAGAGGGCAAAATTCGCTTTACGGGGGCCGACAAGGCAGCGGTGCTGACCGGTGTGGGCGCTGGGGTCGGTGGATTTGACCCCACGGTGGAGTCAAACAACCCGATCACCACCGAGATGGAAACCATGCGCTCGGCCCCGGTGCTAGACACCGCCCTGGAGCGCATCAGCGCCTTTGCCCCCGCCGCCCAAGCGCCCCTCAGCCGGGGCGACCTAAAGCGCAACCTGAAGCTGACCAGCCCGCGCGGCACCGATATTTTGCTGATGGCCTACCGCGATGAAAATCCTGAGCTGGCCCAGGCCATTGTCGATACGGTGATGGCGGTGTACCTCGACCAGCACATTCAAGACAACCGAGCCGAGACCGTGGCCGCCCGCGAGTTTTTAGAGCGGGAGCTGCCGGGGGCCGAGGCCAGGGTAAAGGCGGCGGAAACCGCCCTGCGCCGCTTTCAAGAGACCTACCAGGTGGCCTCTCTGGAGGAGGAAAAGGGGGCGATGGTGATCGCTCGAGAAGAGCTGCGCCGCAGCATTGCCGATACCAACGCCGAGCTGGCCAATGCCAACGCTCAGACCCAGTCGTTTAGTCAGCAGTTGGGAATGACGCCGCAGCAGGCGATCGCCCTCACCGCCCTGAGCCAGTCGCCGGGAGTGCAGGATGTGCTGACCCAGTTTCAGGCCCTGGAGGCGCAGCTGGCCACCGAGCGAGGGCGCTACCGTGACGAAAGCCCCGTAATTGTCTCGCTGCTGCGCCGCCGCGACCACCTAGAAGCCCTGCTGAACGATCGCATTGCCGAAGCCCTAGGCAACCAGCCGGCCCCAGCCAAAGGCCAGCTCCAGGGGGGCGAGCTGCGAGCGGCCCTAGCTGGCGATCTGGCCCGCACCGAGGCTCTGCGCCAGGGCCTGAGTCAGCAGGTCAGTGCCCTGGCGGCGGCCCAAAATACCTACCAACAGCGGGCCGCCCAGCTGCCTTTTTTGGAGCAAGAGCAGCGAGAGCTGATGCGTCAGCTGGAGGCCGCTCAGGCCACCTATTCGCTACTGCTGGGGCGGCTGCACGAGGCCCGCGTCAGCGAAAACCAGAACGTAGGCAACGCCCGGATTATGCAGCCTGCGGTATTGCTCGATCAGCCTGTTTCCCCGCGTAAGGGGTCATTTTTGGCAACCGGAACGATGCTGGCGCTGGGTCTGGCGGGGCTGACGGCCCTGGGGCTAGAGTCGCGCGATCGCAAGATCAAAACGGCCACCGAAGCCAAAGACCGCTTTGGTCTCACCCTGCTGGGCATGATTCCTGACCATCGCTGGGGTAACGCGCTGCCCGGCGGCGACCATGGCGAGGTGGTGGTCGAGCAGGCCCCCAGCGGTGCGATCGCCGAAGCCTACCGCATGCTGCAAGCCAACCTCCGGTTTCTCAGCTCTGACCGCGCCATCAACACCGTGGTGATTACCAGCTCGGTGATTGGCGAGGGCAAATCGGTGGTGTCGGCCAACCTGGCCATGGCCCGCGCCCAGACCGGCCAGCGGGTGCTGCTGATCGATGCCGACATGCGCTGCCCCCGCCAGCACCAGATCTGGAATGTGGTCAACGACCGGGGCCTCAGCAATCTGCTGGTCGAGCAGATGCCGGTGCAGGGCATGATTAAAACTCCGGTAGAGCACCTCGACCTGCTGACCGCCGGGGTGATTCCCCCCAATCCGGCGGTGCTGCTCGACTCTCAACGCATGGTGGCCGTGCTAGCTGAGCTGGCCGCAGTCTACGACTTTATTGTCATCGACACCCCCGCCCTCAACATCGGCGTCGACGCCCTCGCCCTGGGGCAAATGGCCGACGGGGTGGTGCTGGTCACCCGCCCCGGCATCGTCGATATCGACAGCGCCGCCATGGCCAAAGAACGGCTCGAACAGGCCCGCCAGCCGGTGCTGGGCCAGGTGATCAATGGCATCTTGCCCCACCACGAGCCCCACAGCTACTTCTACTACGGCACCTACGGCGATCGCGTGGCAGACCGGCCAGCCGGTGAACCAGCCGCAGCGCCCGCCCGCGAACTGACCCCCAGCAGGCGCGCCTAACCCATGCTTAACCGGGTCGCAAAAATCTACGGCGGCGTTGATGGCGAAGTGCGCCAGGTGCTGAGCAACACCAGCTGGCTGTTTGTGGGCCGCAGCGCCCGCCTGCTGGTGAGCCTGCTGGTGGGTACCTGGGTGGCCCGCTACCTCAAGCCCGAGGGGTTTGGCAGCTTGCAGTATGCCCTGTCTTTTGTCAGCTTTTTTTCGCCGCTCTCGACGGTGCAGATGGGGCCAATTGTCACCCGCGACTTGGTGCGCCAGCCCGCCGAGGCCGGGGAAATTTTGGGCACTGCCGTCACCGTGCAGGTGGTGGGCGGACTGGCGGCGATCGCCCTCAGCATTTTGGGCATGGTGTGGCTGGCCCCCGATCAGCCCCTGGCGCAGCTGCTGGTGGCGATCGTTGCCTGCAAATATTTGTTTAACTCGCTCCAGCCCCTTGAGAACTGGTTTGAAGCTCAGATCGCCTCTAAGTACGCCGTCATCGCAGAACAGGGGGCCTTTTTACTCATTGTGGGACTGAAGATTGCTCTGGTGCTCAACCAGGCCTCCGTCACCGCCTTTGCCACCCTGATCGCCCTCGAAGCGCTGCTCTACGCGATGGGGCTGCTGCTGTTTTACCATCGCCAGGGGCAGCGATTTAGCGCCTGGCGCGCCAGCCTCAAACGGGCAGTTTACTTGTTCAAAGAGTCGTATCCGCTGGTGCTGTCGTCTACCGCCTGCGTGCTTTACATCAGCATTGACCAGGTGATGCTGGGTCACATGCTTGACAGCACCGCCGTCGGCATCTACGCCAGCGCGTCTAACCTTTCTGAAGCGACTTCATTTTTGCCGATCATTGTCTGCTCGTCGCTATTTCCCGGCATTGTCAAAGCCCAAGGGCAGCGGGGCGGCGGCTACCGGCGGCGGCTGCAAAACCTCTACGACCTCAACACCCTGATTGCCTACGGCCTGATTGTGGTGCTGATTCCCCTGTCGGGGGTGCTGATTTTGGGCCTCTATGGCCCCGCCTACCAGGCGGCCCTGCCCATTTTTGCGGTACATATCTGGAGCACTCTGTTTGCTTTTCTCGGCATCGCTCAAAGCAAGTGGATCGTGGCTGAAGGGCTGCAAATTTTCAACCTTTACTCACGCCTGGCCGGGTTGGCCACCAATATTTTGCTCAACCTGTGGCTGATTCCTCACTGGGGCGGCATGGGCGCGGCGGTGGCCACGCTGATCTCCTATGCGATCGGCGGCTATCTGTTTTTCTGGCTGATTCCCCAAACCCGCCCCAACACTCGCCTGATGACTAAGGCGCTGGTTGCCCCGCTGCGGCTGCTGATGGGGCGACATTCCTTTACCGGAGGGCGATTGTAATGGCGGATGCTGGCTCTGGTGCGTCTTTTCTCCCCAGAATTTTGCTGGTCTCTGGGGTATATCCCCCGGCGGGGGGCGGGCCATCGCTGCAAACCAAGCACCTGGCCCAGGGGTTGATGGCTCGGGGCCTAGCCGTGCAGGTGGTGACCTATGGTGACCCAGCGGCCAGCGGCCACCTAGATGGGGTGCCCGTGCAGTTTCTCGACGGCGGCCAGCGGGCTTCGCTGGGGGGCAAGCTCGGGCGCAATCTGGAGGTGGGCCGCGATTTAGACCGCATCATTCGTCAGTTTTGCCCTAGCGTGATCCACATGCAGACGGCGGCGGGTAACCTGGCGCTGATCACGGGCTGGCTGGCCCGCTGGCATCGGGTGCCGGCGCTGATTAAATACACCGCTGATCTGGTGCAGCAAAATGCCACCCTGCAAGATTTCTCTGCCTCCAGTGGGTGGCAAAGGCGGCTGACCCAAGGGCTCAACCGCTTGAGCACCGAGGCGTTTCAGCGGCTGCTGTTTGCGCTGTACAGCTGTATTTGGGCCACCACGCCTCGGTTTCAGCAGCGCCTGGCGCAGCACTATGGCGTGGCCACCAGCAAAATCGTGCTGCTGCCAAACTTCATCGATCTGCAGCCCTTTGTGGCGATCGCGCGCCACCGCCCCACGCCCCAGCCCTCGGCCCCGCTCGAACTGCTCACCGTGGCTCGGTTGTTTCCGGTCAAGGGGCTAGACCTGTACCTGCGCGCCCTGGCCCAGCTGCCAGATTTGCCCCTGCGAGCGCGGATTGTGGGTAGTGGATCTGAGACCTACCGGCAGCAGCTGCTGGCCCTGGTAGATGAGCTCGGCCTAGGCGATCGCGTCGAGCTGAGCGGAGCCATTAACCCCGAGGCGATCGCTTCGGCCTACGCCACCGCCGACCTATTTGTGTTGCCGAGCCGCCACGAGCCCTTTGGCATTGTGCTGATTGAGGCGATGGCGGCGGGGCTGCCGATTATTGCGACCGAGGTAGATGGCATTCCTCAAGTGGTGGAGGCGGGGGTGTCTGCCCTGCTGGTGCCGCCAGAAAATGTGGATCGCCTGGCGATCGCCCTTCGCACCCTGGCAACCGATTCTAATCGCCGCCTGGCGCTGGCCCACGCCGGTCAGCACCGCGCCCAAAGCTTTGGCCTAGAGCTAGGGATTCAGGGCTGCCTATCTATCTACGCAAAGCTCAGCCTACGCCCTGGGGAAAGCCTCGCCCTAGGCTCCGGGGCCATGGCCCCAGAACACCTTCACCTAGGCTGACGCCGCCAACCTATCCCCTGCATACCGCCATGAACGATCTGTCTTTAGCCTCTCAGCCCCGCGCGCTAGACATGGGTGGGTCGCCCTTTGTGCCCATGACCGTGGCCCACCGGGTGCTGACCGGGGTGGTGCTGATCGGCACGCTGTTTGCCATTGGCCTCTACCAAATTTTTAACCCATCGGGCAATGGCGAAATGGCGGGAGCCTTTGCGGCGCTGATCGCCAACTTTGCGCTGCTGCTAGCGCCGGTAATCTTCTACCAGCCTGGCTTTGGCTGGTTTCATCCGCTGATCTTTGGGCTGTTTTTTACCTACCTCGACCACCTGCGCCGCATCGATGTGTATCTCAGCGGGTTGCAGTGGCATGCCGCCCTGCCCGGCTGGAGCACCGAAAGCCTCACCGCTTTGCTGAGCCAAGAACTGCTGCTGCAAGGGCTAGGGCTGGTGGCCTGGTACGGGGGCTATGTGCTGTCCCCGGCGCTGCCCGCCCCCGCCGTGCAGTTTCATCGGCCCCGCCATCTGGCGGCCAAGGTGAGCGGGGCGGTGCTATTTTCGGCGGCGCTGTTTGCGGCCTATATGCAGAGCCGGGGGGGCATTCTCAGCCACATTTTGTCGTGGGGGGCGGGGCGCAACGAGGCGCTGGCCGGGGCTTTTTACTGGCAGTTTTTTACCCAGCTGGGGCTGATTGGCTGCCTCAGCTGGCTGGTGATAGACCCGCGATCGACGGTGCGACCCCTGTTTTGGGGCTGCACCGTCACTAGTCTGATGATGACCTACCTGACGGGCGGCTCTCGCTCTAGCGTGATCTATTTCATGATTATGGGGGTGCTGGCCTGGCTGCTGCGCGAGCGCAAGATGGCCGTCATGCGGCTGGTGGCGATCGCGCTGGCGGGTCTGTTTTTGATGGGCATTTTGGGCAATCTGCGGGCCAGCACCTACGGCGGCACCATCGACTGGAACGTGCTGAGGGGCGGGGTGCCCGCCGAGTCAACCACGGGCGAGTCGGCTCTGACCAGCGGGCTGAGCGAGGTGTCGCAGCGCACCAGCGTCTACGCTGGGGTGTTTCCCATTTTGGGGCTGGTGCCCGATCAGGTCGATTTCATTCACGGCAGCTCGTACCTGGCGGTGCTCACCCTGCCGGTACCTCGGGTTCTGTGGCCTGAAAAGCCGGGCCTGGTGGCCGGTAGGGTCGGCGAGGCGTTTTTTGATATGCCCGTGGGCATGCCGCCGGGGGCCGTGGGCGAAGCCTACTGGAATTTTGGCGTGCCGGGGGTGGCGATCGCCTTCTTTTTGTTTGGCATTTTTACCCGCTGGCTGACCGACAGTTTTCGCACCTATGCTGACCAGCCAGCGGCCATTGTGCTGTACGTGATCACGCTGTTTTTATTGGCAGAGCCCTCGGGCCTCAGCATCATTGCCTGGTTGATGATGCTGGTGCCCGCCGTAGCTTTTTTGATGGCGATCGGGGCGATGACCCTGGGGCGATCGCCAAGTCGTCAATTCTAGGAGATCTTCTAGATCTATTGCACCCCTAAGAGCGTTGCTGTAGGCGGTAAGAAAGGGTGGTAGAGCTTAATTTTGGCCAGGGTTTAGTTCTGTTTCTCTTCACAAAAAATTCACGAAATCGATCTACGATCAAATTAGAAGGCTAGTGCATTAACGTACGGTTATCAGCTACGAATCAAGCCTCAATGTACGGTCTTCTAAACAGCGATCGGTCGGTGATGAGCTAGCTCTTCAGTAGTCAATCATCGCCCTCATCGTTATTTATCCATGGAGGAAAAAGTATGGCTATTATGCAACGCGACTCCCTCGATGAACTTACCCGTTGGGAACCGTTTAGAGGTATTGAACGGCTGCATCAAGAAATGAACCACCTGTTTGATCGCCTCATGCCCGATGGCGACGGGCGATCGATCACCTTCATGCCCTCTGCTGAGATGAAAGAAACCGATCAGGCGATTCATCTCAAGCTCGAAGTTCCCGGTATGGAAGCTCAGGATCTAGACGTAGAAGTGACCGAATCAACGGTGTCGGTTAAGGGCGAGCGCAAGTCCGAGTCTAAAACCGAAGAAAAAGGCGTCGTGCGATCGGAGTTTCACTACGGCACGTTTGAGCGGGTAATTCCGCTGCCGACCTCGATTAAAACCGGCGAGGTGCAGGCTGAGTACAAAAATGGCATGCTGCATCTCACCCTGCCCAAGGTTGAGTCAGCGCCTCAGTCAGTTGTGAAGGTCAACATTAGCTAGGCCATCTGGCGACTGAGTTAGATCTGCCCTGCCCCCTGTTCTAGGGGGCAGGTATCTGGAGGAACCTATGCTTACCGTGGTGCGACACAGCCAGATTCATGGGTTGATGGCTATTGATGGGGCCACCATTTCAAACCTGGGTGAGATCGAGGCGGTGTGGCTAGACAACACGGGCCATGTGGCCTATCTGTCGGGCCGCGAGGGCTATTTGCCCCTCGATCAGGTGGCCGATATTAACCAGCAGGCGCTGTCGACCTATGGTCGGCTGCTGCTCGAAGCCCCAGACCACCTACAGCCGCTACACGAGCTGCGGGTACAGTCGTTTTGGGGTGACTTGCTGGGCTGGGTTGACGATTTTCTCTTTGACTGGCAAACGGGCGAAATCGCCGCCTACGTGCTGGCCGGGCGCAGCGTTGAGCCCCTGGGCGAGCACGCGGTGTTTTATCCCGAAGATGTGGAAGAACTGGCCCCTGACTACCTGCGGCTGAAAGAAGATGCCTACGCAGACTTGCAGCCCGAATCGGAGGGTTTGAAGGACTTTTTGAGCGAACAACCGGAGCCAGTGCAGTACCTGGTGGGCATTATGCGCCACCGTCTGTATCCACTGCTGCTGCCCCAGGATGGCCCCGACGCAGTGCGGGTTAAGGTCGAAGATGCCCGTGAGGAACTGGCAGCCTCAGGAGAGCACGACCTCACCGCTCTGCAGGCCGCTACCACCCTGCTGCACAACCAGTGGGAGAGTTTGCTGCACAGCCTGCGAGACTCTGGCCAGCGGGCTAGAACGGCTCTGGCCTCGGCCCGCCAGCACCTGCTGGGTCAATCCCAGGCGTGATGGTTGCCGAGGAGACCAACCATGCATACCCACTACGCCCGATTTAAAGACCGAACCGACGCCGGACAGCAGCTCGCCGCTCGGCTCCAGCCCTACGCCCAGCGCTCTGATGTGCTAGTGCTGGGGCTGCCCCGAGGCGGTGTGCCCATTGCCGACGAGGTGGCGCAGGCTCTGGGGGTGCCCTGGGATATTTGCCTGGTGCGTAAGCTGGGGGTGCCTGGCCATCGAGAGCTGGCCATGGGGGCGATCGCCTCAAATGGCGTGCGGGTGCTCAACTACGAGGTCTTGAGCTGGCTGAATATTTCGGGCCGCACCATCGATGCCGTCGCGGCCCGCGAGCTAAAAGAATTGCAGCGCCGCGATCGCGTCTACCGAGGCGATCGCCCCCCGCCCGAGATGCGCGATCGCACCGTTATTTTGGTCGATGACGGCATGGCCACCGGGTTGACAATGCAGGCGGTAATCGCGGTGATCAAACCCCAGCATCCGGCCCGGTTAGTCGTGGCCGTGCCCGTGGCCCCGCCCTCCACCTGCGCCACCCTCAAAACTCAGGTCGATGAGGTGGTGTGCCTGCTCACCCCCAACGACCTCTACTCCATCAGCCTCTGGTACGACGACTTTGCCCAACTCACCGACGACCAAGTCTGTACGCTGATCTCGCAGTCGTCCCTGCCCGGCGTGACGCCCTAGGCCTAGACCCTGGGGTGCGAGGTAGGTCGGGCTATGAGGCAAATTGGCAAGAAGTTTTAGCTTCGATCTTGATAATGTCTAAAAGCTAGAGCTATGCCGTCGGTAACCAGTTTTATAGCTCTAAACCCTAGAGCAGCAGTCAATTTGAGACGCGCTCAAATGATTTGAATTTTAGAACTGGTGAAATATTTTGCCAATAGATATTGGCCATAAATAAGTCTGAGAAAGCGACAAAAAGTTTGGCCTTAAACCTGATAAGTTGCTTTGGAATCCTATTCTTAGGAGAATTGCTATGGATCATACTTTTAAGTCCAAGCTATATGTCCTTAGCTTGTTTGTTGGCAGTATTTGTATCCTTGCTCATGCCAGCGATAAAGCATTAGCCGGTGGATTGGACTATGCGCCACTGGCTAATCCTGTAAACCCAGCAGGCAGTCAAGGCGCTTCTGGATTAGATAATGCCTCAGCAGTATTTTATAATCCTGCTGCTATCATGCGCTTTGATGGCAGCCAATTAGTGATTCGCTCAGATGTAACCATTCTCAATCCTAGCTTTACTGACAAAGGCTCTGAATTAATACCAGGCTTGCCCTTGTCAGGAGGTGGTGCATCTGCACGCGCAGAAGTTTTAGTGCCCAGCTTTCACGGCACCTGGCGAATTTCAGATGATGTTGCAGTTGGCTTAAGCGTTGACAATGACTTTGGTTTAGCAACACTTTATCCTAACGATTGGGCTGGTCGCTATCAAGCCATCGAATCTCGACTTTCAACTCTGAATATTAACCCTGCGATTGGGTTTCAAGTTACTGATAATCTATCTGCCGGAGTAGGTGTTAATCTGCAATACTCCACCACTGTTTTGTCAAACGCTATCGATTTTGGCTCTTTGATTGCATTGGCTGGCTTTCCACCTTCGCCTCAACAGCTTGATGGCTTGGTTAAAGTATCAGGTGAAGACTGGAGCTGGGGATGGAATGCAGGCCTTCTTTACCAGCCAACAGATACTACCCGCATTGGCTTAACCTATCGCTCTGCTGTGAGCCATAACCTAAGCGGCAATGCAGATTTTACTGTTCCTGACGCAGCGATCGGTCTGACATCTACAGGCGTTTTTACTGATACAGGTGTGACCACCAGCCTAGATTTACCTGATATTGTTTCTTTAGGTATTTACCATCAGATAAGTTCAAACTTTGGCATGGCTGGCCAGGTTGACTGGACAAACTGGAGTCGCTACTCAGAGACTAGGGTTAATTTTGCCAACGCCGCCCAGCCCGATCTGGTAGAAACTCAGAACTGGCAAGATACTTTTCGGTTTTCCCTTGGCGCAGTCTATGATCCCTCGGAGCAATGGAGACTCAGGTTCGGACTTGCCTATGATCCTTCTCCTGTAAAAGCTGAGTTTATCAGCCCTCGAATTCCGAGCGGTGATGGAATTCTACTTGATTTGGGAGCGACCTACCGACCAATTGAAAATCTAGGGATAACAGCTCGTTGGCTACATATCTTTATTGCTGGATTTGATATCAATCGCACAGTCCCTGGGGCAGGAACACTGACAGGTAGCTATACCAATAGCAGTGATACTTTCAGCTTAATGATGGAGTGGGGCTTTTGATGACAGCGAAATCACCTTGGCGTTTTTGAAATAAGACTAGGTCCTGCTTAGTTGCCCCTAATTCAGAAGGGCGCATGGCATATAGCCTCTGGCTCGGCTACGCCTATGCCCCTACAGTTTGGCCTTTTTGGGCTCGGGGTTATGGGATTCGGATTTGGTATAATCTCTTGTTTAAGTAGACTTTGAAAAAGCTTCCAGAGCCTTAGCCTTTGATTCTTGAGATTTCTATCTTTTCCTGGATCAAGGATTCACACAAGATCTAAGATAATCTAATTTATTCATCCAGGAATAATCCTGGAAAGACACAGAGCGTGTCTTTTTTCTTGACCTTTAGGCGGCAAAGTGGCATGTAATGCGGCTGGGTTCACGCAACAATTTAATCAGATTGTTGCTCTTCAGCAATGGCATGAAAATGATCAATCTCCCGCTGCCGGGACTGTCTATGAAGGCAATTGATGTCTCCGCTTCCAGTCGATCCTCTGATCAGAATCAGTCCGGCAAACTAAAGCTTTTATTTTTTACCGCTTCCCTGGGCAACGGGGGAGCAGAAATGCATTTTTTACGGCTGATCAATGCCCTCGATCGCCAGCAGTTTGAGCCAGCGATCGCACTGGCTCAGCTGGGCGGCAGTTACGAGGCGGCCCTCGACCCCAGCGTGCCGGTGTTTAGCTTAAATCCGCCCAGGATCCGCTCTAGCACGCTGCGCATGGTGCGGGCGATTCAGCCACTGCGCCGCCTGATACAGGCCCAGCGGCCCGATGTGGTCTGCGCCGCCCTTGACCACGCCAACCTGGCGGCGATCGCGGCCTGTCGAGGGCTGCCCCACCGCCCCAAGCTGCTGGTGTGTGCCCAAAACTCGCCCCTCAGTCAGTACCACCGTTCCTGGCACCCGCTCGATCGCGCCATGCTGCGGCTGCTGGCCCGCCAGCTGGCTGAGGCAGACGGGCTGATTGCACTCTCGGAGGGGGTAGCAGCGGAGTTTGCCTCGCTGATGCCGCCGCCCCAGCCCCCCATCCACGTGATCTATAACGCTGGCGTAGATGACCGGGTGACCACGGGCGCGATCGCCCCCCTGCTAGACGCCGATCTGCCCCTGCCGCGCCCGCTGATCGTCGCCTGCGGGCGGCTGTGCGAGCAAAAGGGCTTTACCTACCTGCTTGACGCGCTGGCCCAGGTGCGGCAGACCACGCCCGCCCACCTGTGGATTGTGGGCGAGGGGCCGCTGCGCCCCCGGCTAGAGCGGCAGATTCAGCGATTGGGTCTGGGCGACGCCGTGCGGCTGCTGGGCTTTCGGCCCAACCCCTACCAGCTGATGGCGGCGGCGGATGTGTTTGTGCTGTCGTCGGTGTACGAAGGCTTTGGCAACGTGGTGGCCGAGGCCTTGGCCTGCGGCGTGCCGGTGGTCTCGACCGACTGCCCCCACGGCCCCGCCGAAATCTTAGAGAACGGCGAAACAGGGGTGCTGGTACCCCCGCGCGATGCCGCCGCTTTAGCCGTGGGCATTTTGCGCGTGCTCCAAGAGCCCGATCTGAGGGCTCAGCTGGTGGCGCGGGGCCGGGTGCGATCGCAGCAGTTTTGTGCTGATGCGATCGCCCGCCAGTACGCCAAAATCTTTTGCCATGGGCTGCAACCGTTGACCTAACTCAAGTATCACCATGCCATCTCTAAAATCTATGCCATTGGCTCCCAGCCCTGTGCCTCAGCCCGTGGCAGCCCCCCTGCGAGTGCTCTACTACCTGGCCTACTACCAACGCATGGCCGGGGCCAACCGGGTGCTGTTTGAGCTGATTACTCATCTGCCCAGTCACATCACACCGCTGGTGGTGCTAGCCGGAGAAGGCCGCGCCGCCGACGTCTACCGAGAAGCTGGTCTTGAGGTCGAAGTGTTACCTCCCGGCAGACATCTCAACCAGTTTGGCAAGGCCATGCTGAGCTGGTCGACCTGGAAACGCGCCCAGGTAGCGATGACCGAGCTATTGCCCTACACCTGGCAGTGCCTGGCGCTGATGCAGGCGTGGCAGCCCGATCTAGTCCATGTCGATGGGGGCCGAGGCAGCCTGATGATTGGCGCAGCGGCAAAGCTGTGGGGCTGTCCGGTGGTGGGGCACATGCACGGCCAGCTGCCCTTTGCGGGCATTTCTCACACCTATTTTGAATGGGTCTCAAGCCGCATTGTCACCGTGTGCGACGCCATTCAATCTGACCTGACCCCCGCGGGCCGAGCCAAAGCTACCACCATCTACAACAGCGTGCGGCCCAGCCTGGCACCCGGCCAACCCAGCGCTTGGCTCAAGGCGCTCAAGCAGGAGGGCAAGCTAGTGGTGAGCTGTTTTGCCTCGGTGGTGCCCTTTAAAGGCCATCACCACCTGCTAGAGGCGATCGCCGAGCTAAACCGCCGGGGCTGGGCCGATCGCCTGGTGGTGCTCTGCGTGGGCGATATTGAAGCCGAATATCAACACCACGCCGACTGGCTAATGCAGCGGCGGCAGGCGCTGCACCTGCACAATGTCACGTTTACCGGGTGGCAGTCGAATCCGTTTGGGTTTTATCAGCTGGCCGACATTGAGGTACTGCCCTCGGTCAGCTACGAGCGGCTCGACTACGGCGATTTTGAGACCGGTGCCCACCCCGAGGGGACTGCTGATGCTGGCCTGCCGCAGGCGATGCGCCCCGCCCATCGCATCGTTGAGGTGGGCGGCAATGAAGGCTTCCCCACCACTCATCTAGAGGCCATGGCCTTTGGCCTGCCCATTGTCGGCACCGATATCGCAGGCGTGCGCGAACAGGTTAACCACGGCGTCAATGGTCTGGTGGTGCCCCCCAGCGACCCGATCGCCCTGGCCGACGCCCTCGAAACCTTGCTCAAAGATGGGGATCTGCGATCGCAGATGGGTCAAGCCGGGCGCGATCGCGTCCAGCGCGACTTCTCCACCACGGCCCATGTCACCGCCATGGTCAACCTCTACCAAGACCTGCTTCCCCATACCCAGCAGAGCCGCCCCTAACCCCCATGGCCCGCCCGCCCACCCTACTGCTCAGCAGCCTGGCCGCTATCATCACCGCTGGGCTGGTCTTGTTCACCCACAGCCGCGCCCCCTCGGCTAGCCTGACGCCCCTGGCCGTTGCCGAGCGCCCCGACGGCCAGGTTGAAACCTACTACGCCGCGGGGGATGAGGCGCTAACCACCGGCCTCACCCTGCTCACCGACTATTGGACTACCCTGCTCAACGAAAATCCTGATCTGGCGCGGGGCCATGTGGACCACTACCTGCCCCCGGCGCTCAAGGCCCTGGGCTACCGACCCGCTGATGAGCTGATGGCCCAGCTAGCCGAAACCTTTTTTGCCGCTCGCGACCCGCAAACGGGGCTAATTCCCTACGCCTATGATGCCGAGCTGCCCAGCGACCCCAACGCGCCAAACAGCACCCTTACCACCGGCAATAAGCAGCCCGTGGGCCTGATCGACCGAGCCGCTGAGCTGTGTCAGTGGTTTCCGCGCGATCGCGCCCTGCAAAACCAGTGTTTAGATCTGGCCCAGAGCACCATTGACCACTTTGATGTCGTCGCCACCGCCGCCCCGCCGGGCACCCCTACGGGGCTGTGGGGCTGGGTCGATGTCTCTAGCGGCGCTGCCCCCCGCCACGCCCTCACCCTGACCCAAGACTACGGCCAAGTGGCCCTGGGCATGGCAAAGCTAGCCCAGGCCAACCCCGCTTTGCAGCCCTGGGCCGACGAAAAGCTGGCCTTCGTTTGGCAGCACCCCCAGAGCAATACCCTGCCCCTGCTCTACGAACAGTTTGTGCTCACCCAGGGGCTCGATCGCCCCGAAGAACCCTCCAGCGACACCGACACGCTGTACTTTGTGCGCCAGCTGTTTGAGCTGTGCGACCTGACCAACAGCCCCCAATACTGCGACTGGGCCATGGCCACCACCGATGTCTGGGTCGAGCGGGCCTGGGTGCCCGAGTGGGGCCACTTTATTCGCAAGCTCAACCCCGACGGCAGCCGGGCGGTCGATAGCCTCTACGGCGACGGCAAATACAACACCCTCTATATGCTGGTAGAGGCCTACCGGGTAACGGGCGATCGCGCCTACCTCGACCGCCTTCAGATCGTCTGGAACACCCTCAAAAACCTGGGGAAAAACGGCCTCGCCCCCGAGATGGTGCAGCGGGGGGCGAGGGTGGCCGACTCAGGCCTCGACCCCGAGCAGACAATTTTTCTCGATATTTTGCTGGAGGCCTACGCCGCTAGCGATGACCCCATATTTCTAAGGGCGGCTGAAGATTTGGGCGATCGCATTCTAGATCAGGGCGAATCGGTCATGCGGCTAGAGAGCGGTCAGGCCGGGGCAGCCCTGCTGAAACTGGCCCAGGCTCGGCAAGATATTGGCCGACTAGAGCTAGCGCTGCCCGCCCCTGAGACCCAGCTAACCCTACGCCACGAGGCAAAAACTCTGCTGCAAACTCAGGTACCGGGAAAAATCGCGATCGCCTATCTGCCCCAGGGCAACTACACCGTTGTCACCCAGAGCCAGGGCAATACCCACACCCTATCAGTCACACTCAGCGAATCAATCCAGATCACAGTTCCCTAGACCCTGGTACTTCTAGACCCTGGTACTTCAAGGCAGAAGACAGCAAAGGGATTCCAGAACCGGCAAGGGTTTTGCTTTGGCAGGTCGGTGGGTTACTGCCGTCGTCGAGAACTAGAGGCCTAATTTTGAGAGCCAGATTGTTGGCTTCAGTCAACCCTTCAGGGCTGGCAAAATGGCACGACTTAATCCCTAGACTTGTCTACATTAAACACAGAATTCAGCCCAGTCAGAACCAGAATAATTGCACTTATCAAGGCAATATTGCCTTGCCCAACTACGCTTTTAACAATGAAAGTTTTACATGTTTGTGCGGTGGGGGCGACCACCCAAAAGCTGTTGCGCCCCCAGATAGACTATTTGCTAAACTGCGGGCTTGAGGTCGAGGTGGCCTGCTCTCCTGATGCCAATGCCAAGGCCTTTAGCCAGCTCGGCTATGTGGTGCACCCGGTGCAAATTGACCGCGAAATTTCCCCTACAAAAAATCTCAGAAGCCTAATTCAGCTGGTGCAGCTGATGCGGCAACAGCAGTACGACCTGGTGCATGTACACACGCCCATTGCTGCGGTCCTGGGCCGCATGGCGGCCAAAATTGCTGGGGTCAAACGCATTGTTTACACCGCCCACGGCTTTCCCTTTCACGATCTGCTGTCGCCTCAGCAATATGCTAGCTACTTTGTAATTGAAAAATTTTGCGCCCAGTTTACCGATCTGATTTTGACCCAAAGCTACGAAGATTTCGTCACCGCCCAGCAAAAAAACCTCTGCCCAGCCTCCAAAGTTCGCCACCTCAATAACGGGGTTGACAGCCACAAATTTTCTCAACAGCGACTCAGCCCAGGAACTCAAGCTCACCTGCGCGAGCTCCTGGGCCTTCCTCCCGAGGCATTGGTGGTGGGCACCATTGGGCGGCTGACCCGACAAAAGGGGTTTGCCTATCTGGTGGAGGCGATCGCCCAGCTGCGGCCCCAGTTTTCTAATTTGCATCTGTTGATTATTGGTGGCGAACTCAGCACCGACCCCGAACCCTTTGAGGCCGAACTGGTAGCCCAGGTGCAGAGTCTAGGGCTGCAAGACTGCGTTACTTTTACCGGTTTTCGCGATGACATTCCAGAGCTGCTGGGGCTGGTGGATGTGTTTTGCCTGCCCACCTACTTTGGCGAGGGGCTACCCCGCTCCATTCTCGAAGCCATGGCCATGGGGTTGCCGATTGTCACCACCGATATTCGCGGCTGCCGTGAGGCGGTGATTCCTTACGAAAACGGGCTGATTGTGCCCCCGCAGCATAGCGATGCTTTGGCTGCAGCGCTAGGGAAATTGCTGGGCGATCGCGCCCTGCGGCAGCGGTTTGGTGAGGCCAGTCGCCAGCGGGTAGAAGCCATCTACGACGAGCGCTACGTGTTTGATCGCCTGGCCACCTGGTATCGAGAGCTGGGGCTGCAAATGGCGGTTCCAAGGGCCACCGCCCTGGAGCTTTCGACCCCCCATGTCCGGCATTAATGTCATTATTTCCCGAGGTGCTGCCCGTGCAAACCGATTCTAAAACCCGTTCTCTCACCGATTGGCCAAGGCTGGAGCGAGAGCATCGCCACCAGCGCCAGGGCATTCAATTTCAGCTGGCCGTGAAGCGCCTGATAGATGTGGTGCTGGCGGCGATCGGGATAGTGATGATTGCACCGCTGCTGGTGGCGATCGCGATCGCCGTGCGCCTCAGTTCTCCTGGCCCGATTTTGTTTATTCAAGAGCGCATGGGCCAGTTTGGCCAGCCCTTTTATATCTACAAATTTCGCACTATGGTCGATGGGGCTGTTCACCTGGGGGCGGGCATTAATACCTTTAAGGGCGACCCTCGCATTACCGCCGTGGGCAAGTTTTTGCGAGACTATCACCTCGATGAACTGCCCCAGCTGTTTAATGTGCTGCGCGGTGAAATGAGCCTGGTGGGGCCTCGACCTCTTTTGCTATCGGCCCTTGAAACCTATACCGCTCGACAGAAAAAGCGGTTGCTGTTGCTGCCGGGTATGACGGCCTGGGAGGCTGTTAAAGGGGGCTTAGATAACACCCTAGAAGAACGACTCGAACTCGACATTTGGTATGTCGAACGCTGGTCCCTAGCGCTAGATCTTTGGATTTTGCTGCTCACTATTCCGGTGGTGTTGCGCAAGGAGGGGGTCTACGAAAGCCAGGACGTAGAACTCTCGTGAATCTGCCGCCGGGTGGGCACTGCCCAGCCAAGATCAGCGCAGTCGTAGGTTGGGTTAGCGATAGCGTAACCCAACGCAACCATCGCTCAGACAAGCTCACCAGGCCCCAGTATTTGTCAGATCGGCCCAGCTGTTTTCTTCCTTACTTACCATGACGATTGCCGCTATTCACCAGCCCCAGTACCTGCCCTATCTCGGCTTTTTTCATAAACTGGCTCAGGCCGACTTGTTTATTGTGATGGATGATGTCGAGTTTTTGCGGCGAGGTTTGCAGCACCGCAATAAGGTCAAAACTAGCCAGGGCGATCAGTGGCTGACGGTACCGGTTTTACACCAGCAAAATCAGCGCATTCTCGATGTCAAAATCAACCCCGATACGGCCTGGAGCCGCAAGCACTGGGGCACCCTAACTACCAACTATTCGCCTGCGCCCTACTTTGATCGCTACGCTGCTGATTTGCAATACCTGTTGCAGCAGGATTGGCACAATCTCTGTGCTTTAAATATGGCGTTGATCGAGTGGGTGATGCAGCAGCTCGAGATTCATACGCCCATCATTCGGCTGTCTGAGTTATCGACCCAGGGCCACAAAAGCGAGCTGCTGATCTCGGCCTGCAAAGCGGTGGGGGCCGGCACTTACCTCTCGGGGCCAGGGGGCCGCGACTATATGGATCTGGCGCTGTTTGATGCGGCGGGGGTGAAGGTGCAGTGGCAAGAGTTTACGCCGCCCACCTATACCCAGCTCTTCCCTGAGGCGGGGTTTATTCCTAACCTGTCGATTTTGGATGTGTTGTTTTGCTGCGGCCCTGATACCCGATGGTTTTTAGAGGCTCCGGCGGTGCGATCGCGCCCCCTGGCCCTGGGTGTGGCTTAGTTTGCTGCATAGGGCATTGTCGAAGCTAAAAAGTTGTCAATATCTCCCGCCGCCCATACCCTCACTCTTCCCCAGAACCCGCTATGAGTCAGTCTGTCTTAGTAGTCGCCCCTCACCCCGATGACGAGGTCTTAGGCTGTGGCGGCACCATCGCTCGCCACGCCGACGCGGGTGATGTGGTGCATGTGCTGATTATGACCAAGGGCGACCCCGACCTCTACCCCGACGACGATCAGGCCGCCCTAGAGCAAGATATTCGCGCCGCCCACCGGGCCCTGGGGGTAGCTAGCACTACCCATCTCGATTTTCCGGCCCCTCGGCTCGACAGCCTGCCGGGCTACCAGTTGGCCAATGCCATTGGCGAGGCGATCGCCCAGGTGCAGCCCACGATTTTGTACCTGCCGCACCGGGGCGACATTCACGCCGACCACCAGCGGGTGTACCTGGCGGGGCTGGTGGCGGCGCGGCCCATCAACGACTGCCCGGTGCGCCAGGTGCTCTGCTACGAGACCCTCTCAGAGACCGAGTGGGCCTCGCCGGAGGGTGACCAGGTGTTTCGGCCCACGGTGTTTGCCGACATTACCCCCTACCTGGAGGTCAAGCTCAAGGCGATGAGCTGCTACCGCGACGAGGTCAAGCCGTTTCCGCACCCGCGATCGCTGCCAGCACTCCAGGCCCTGGCCCAGCTGCGGGGGGCCACGGTGGGCGTCGCCGCTGCCGAGGCCTTTGCCCTGGTGCGGCAAATTGTCTAGGGCCGTTTGTGCTGTTGAGTCCTATTCATCTATTTGTGAAGGATGAGCTGAGTCATGACTACCACCCTCCAACCGCTGCCGTCGCCCCGCGCCCTGGCTGAGCCCAAGGGCTACCCGGTGATTGGCCACGCCCTCGACTATCGGCTGAACCCGCTCAAGTTTTATAGCCGCTGCGCCGAGTACGGCGACTTTGTGCGGCTGCGCTTTGGCCCCCACCCGGTGTATTTCCTCAACCATCCCGATCTGATCAAAGACGTGTTTGTCACCCAGGGGTCGAGCTTTTTGGCCCGAGCTGAGGGGCGCGAGTCGCGATTTTTTGATCCGCTGTTTGGCCACGGGCTGGCGGTGAGCGAGGGCACCTTTTGGCGGCGGCAGCGGCGGCTGATGCAGCCGATTTTTCAGCGCTCCCACCTGGCGAACTACGGCGATTGGGCGGTGGCCCAGATGCGCGCCCAGCTCGACACCTGGTGCTCGGGCGACGTACTCGACATCCGCCCAGTAATCACCCGTGTGGCCCGCCAAATCATTACCAAAATTGCCTTTGGCGAGGTGGGGCTGGCCCATATCGACGGTATCGAGGCCGTGCTGAATGCGGCTCTCAAGGAGTACGACAACCGCGATCGCAACTGGCTGCTGTACCTGATGCCTGAGCATTTTCCGACCGCGACTAACCGCCTCTACCACGAGGCCACCAAGGCGATGGATCGCTGGATCTACGCGGCGATCGCCGCTGGGCGAGAGCACAACCCCGATACCGGCGACATGCTCTTCCAGCTGCTCAAGGTGCAAGACGACACCGGGGTCGGCATGAGCGATCGCGAGCTGCGCGACGAGCTGATCAACGTCATCGTTGGCCACGACACCATTCCCGATGTGTTTTGCTGGGCCTGGTGGCAGATTGCCCAAGCTCCCGACTGGGAAGCCCGCCTGGTAGAGGAATGGCAAACGGTGCTGGGGGGGCGATCGCCCAGTATGGAAGACGTTTCCCGCCTGCCTCTAACCGAGTGGACGATCAAAGAAACCCTGCGCCTGTACCCCCTGGCCTGGGTGACCGGGCGAGTGGCCACCGAAGACTGCACCATCGCCGGGCAGCCCATTCATGCGGGCGAAAATGTGGTCATGTGCCAGTGGGTCACCCACCGCGACAGCCGCTGGTTTGACGACCCCAATAGCTTTAAACCCCAGCGCTGGGCTGCCGATGTGGCCAAGCGCATTCCTCCCCAGGCCTACTATCCCTTTGGCGGTGGCCCCCGCGCCTGCATTGGCCAGGGGCTGACCATGCTAGAGGCGGTGCTGCTGCTGGCCGACATTGGTCAGCGATTTCAGCTGCGGCCCTTGCCAAACCAAACCATGGTGCCCCACCCAGGGCCGTCATTTTCGCTGCGGCCTCCTCAGGGTCTACAGGTGCAGATTTTGGCCCGGTAGACGGGGGCTGGTTTGAGCCGCCGTGCCTAGGGGCACAGCATTGTGCCCCTACGTGGACACCTGAGAGTTTAGCTAGCGTGAGGAAACCGTTTCTATGCAGCTCGATGTTTTGACCCCCGACAGCCCGCGCTGGCGATCGCTGCTCGACCACAACCCCCACGATATTTACCAGCAGCCCGGCTACCTGCTGGTAGAAGCGGCCCGCACCCACACCCTGCCTGAGGCCATGGTGGTCGAAGACCAGGGCCGGGCGCTGCTGGCCCCCTACCTGCTGCGCCACGGCGGCGATCCCGACGGCGACCCCGACGGCTGGGCGATCGCCGACCCCCTCGATGCGGTGTCGCCCTACGGCTATCCGGGGCTGCTGCTGAACCAGGCGGCGCGAGAAGATGCGGCGTTTCTCAACCGAGCGATCGCCCTACTCTGCTGGGGCCTCAAAGAAAAAGGCGTCTGCTCGGCCTTTTTTCGGCTGCACCCGTGGCTAAATGCCGACTTTCGCACGGGGGTACCCGGCTGCACCGTGATAGACCACGGCGAAACCGTAGCCATCGATCTCACCCTGCCCGAGGCGCAGCTGTGGAACCAGACCAAGTCGGGCCACCGCAACAAGATCAACCGCTGCCGCCGCCAGGGCTGGGAGGCCAAGCTGGTGCCCTGCGCCACCCACCTGCCGCTGTTTGTCGAGATCTACACCGAAACCATGGCCCGGGTGGGGGCCACCGGCACCTACTTTGAGTTTGACCAGGCCTATTTTGAGGGGCTGCACCAGGCCCTGGGCGATCGCCTGCACCTGTGCGTGGTCGAAGCCGAGGGCGAAACCGCCTCTGCCGGGCTGTATTCCGAGTCCCACGGTATGGTGCAAGCACTGTTTGGCGGCACCCGCACCGCCTTTCTAAGGCAGTCGCCCACTACTTTAGAAACCGACTGTGTGCGCCAGTGGGCCAAGGCGCGGGGCGATCGCTGGCTGCATCTGGGCGGCGGCGTAGGGGCCGCCAGAGACCCCTTATTTGAGTTTAAAGCCGGGTTTGCGTCGGGGCGGTGGCAGTTTCAAAGCCTGCGGCTGGTGAGCGACCCCGCCCAGTACCAGACCCTGGTCAACCGGCGGGCCAAGGCCCTGGGCGTTGCCCCCGACCAACTGACCCAGGGCACCTTTTTTCCTGCCTACCGCGCCACCCTAGAGGAGTAAGTCATGCCGCCTAAGCCCATTTTGCTGTCTCCCCCTCACCTGGGCGAGGCCGAGCTGGAGTACGTCAAAGAGGCCTTTGCCACCAACTGGATCGCCCCGGTCGGCCCCCACGTCGATGCCTTTGAGGCCGAATTTGGTGCGGCGGTGGGGTCGCCCCACGCGGTGGCGGTCAGCTCGGGCACGGCGGCTCTGCACCTGGCCCTGCGGCTGCTGGGGGTGGGGCCGGGGGATGAGGTGCTGTGCTCGACTCTAACCTTTGTGGCCACGGCTAACCCGATTGTCTACCAGGGGGCAACGCCGGTCTTTATCGACAGCGATCGCACCTCCTGGAATATGGATCCTAACCTGCTAGAAGCGGCACTCGAACAGAGAGCCCGGCGAGGTAAACTGCCCAAAGCCGTGGTACTGGTGCACCTCTACGGCCAGAGTGCCGACCTGGGTGCCATCGGGCAGATCTGCGATCGCTACGGCGTGCCCCTGATCGAAGATGCCGCCGAGTCGTTGGGGGCCACCTACCGGGGGCGGGCCACCGGCACTGTGGGCCGCCTGGGCATTTTTTCGTTTAACGGCAACAAAATTATCACCACCTCCGGTGGCGGCATGCTGGTCACCGCTGACCCAGATCTGGCCCGCCAGGCCAAGTTTTTGGCTACCCAGGCCCGCGACCCCGCTCCCCACTACCAGCACTCGCACCTGGGCTACAACTATCGCCTCAGCAACGTGCTGGCGGGCATTGGCCGGGGGCAGCTGGCGGTATTAGAAGAACGGGTCGCCGCCCGCCGCCGCAACTTTGCCGCCTACCACCAGGCCCTCGGCCACCTGCCGGGGATTAGCTTCATGCCCGAGGCCGCCTACGGCAGAGCCACCCGCTGGCTCACCTGCCTAACGGTGGATGAAGACGAGTTTGGCTGCGATCGCGACACCATTCGCCTGGCTCTAGAGGCCGTTCAGATCGAGTCGCGCCCGGTGTGGAAACCCCTACACCTGCAACCCCTGTTTGCGGGCTGTGAGGTGGTGGGTGGGGCCGTTGCTGCCGATCTGTTTCAGCGGGGGCTGTGTTTGCCCTCGGGCTCTAGTCTGCGCCTCGACGAGCTGGGCCGGGTGAGTTCTCTGGTGGCCCACCAGCACCAGCCTGCCTGGGCTGCCGCCGCCCTCTGACCCTAACGGTTTCATGACTGTTGCTCAGCTATAGCGAAAAGGGGCAGGCTTGCGCCTACCCCTCTCTGTTAGCTATTCGTCAGGGTCTACTCAACGCCCTCAATCCGGTCTTCGACTTCCTGGTAGAGCTCTTGCAGCTTCTCCAGATTTTCGTCGCTGGTTTCCCAGTAGCCGCGCCCGTTCACTTCCAGCAGGGTCGAAACCATGCGGCGGAAGGAGTTGGGGTTGAGATCCATCAGGCGCTTGCACATCTCCGGATCTTGAATGAAGGTGGTGTTGACATCTTCGTAGACCCAGTTGTCCACTGCACCCGCTGTGGCCGACCAGCCCATGGTGTTGACCAGGCGCTTGGAGAGTTCCCGCACCCCTTCGTAACCGTGGGAGAGCATGCCCTCGTACCACTTGGGGTTGAGCATTTTGGTACGGGCATCCAGGCGCACGGTCTCCGACAGGGTGCGCACCTGGGCGTTGGCGGTGGTGGTGTCGGCAATGTACGAGGCCGGGGCTTTGCCGTCTTCGCGCAGACTGGCTACCAGCTTGGTGGGGTCAGAGTCGAAGTAGTGCGACACGTCGGTGAGGGAGATCTCCGAGGAATCCAGGTTTTGGAAGGTGGCCTCGGCGGTCTTGAGGGCCGACTCAAATAAACCTCGGTTGCTGTCCATCACGCCGGGGTTGTCGGAGTTAAAGGCAAAGGACTTGCGCTTCAGGTACATCTCCTGGAGTTCGGCCTCGTTTTCCCAGGTGCTGTTTTCCACCGCCAGGTTGATGTTCGACGAGTACGACCCCGAGGCGTTGGAGAAAATGCGGGTAGCCGCTTCGCGCAGGCCAATCCCCATTTCCGCCGCCTGCTCCAGAGCGTGCTTGCGGACGAAGTTCATCTCCAGGGGCTCGTCAGCTTCGGCGGCCATTTTCACGGCGCGATCGAGCAGAGCCATCTGGTTAATAAACAGGTCGCGGAACACCCCAGAGCAGTTGACCACGATGTCAACGCGAGGACGACCCAGCTCTTCCAGGGACAGCAGCTCTAGCTTATTCACCCGGCCTAGGGAGTCGGGCACGGGCTTAACGCCGACAAACCACATCATCTGGGCGAGGGATTCGCCGTAGGTTTTGATGTTGTCGGTGCCCCAGAGCACGGTGGCAATGGTTTCGGGGTAGGCCCCGCCGTTTTCCTGGCGCTGGCGCTCTAGCAGGCGATCGACCACGATTTTGGCCGACTGCACCGCAGCGGTGGTGGGGATTGACTGAGGATCGAGGGCGTGGATGTTTTTGCCCGTGGGCAGCACGTCGGGGTTGCGGATGGGGTCGCCGCCGGGGCCGGGGAGAATGTATTCGCCTTCGAGGGCTTGTAGCAGCCCGCCCAGCTCGTTGTCGGCGCAGACCTGCTCCAGGCAAAACTCCAGGTATTCCATCAGGGGCTTGATGGCGTCGGCGTCTACGTTCTTGTAGCCTGACTCATGGAGAGACTTGATCCAGGGTTCCTTGCGGCCAATGTTGAAGAAATTGAGTCGAGACACCATGCTGACTCGGCCTTCGGCGTCGATCTGCTCATGGACGAGGGCGGCAACGGCGGCACGAACCCCCTGGTTGATGTCGTAGAGCAGCTGCACGTCGGCGAGGTAGCCGCGATCGCTGTTCCCGTAGATATCGTCAATATCCCGGCCAATGCTCTCAGCGATGATCCGCTGGAGGCTCTTGATGCCGTCTTCTTCGCGATCGAGGCTGCCGATATTGACCAGGGTGGCGATCGCCTCTTCAGCCGTGGGCGGCTTACCTACCACGTGCAGACCGCAGGGCAGCAGCCGCGACTCGATCTCCATCAGCTTGATGTAGATCTTGCCCACCAGGCCGTCGCGCTCCTCGTTTGACAGCTCCCCAGAGTCGCCTTCCGGCAAGGTTACATCCTTGTCGAGGTTGCAGATCCGCGCCGTTTCGATGATGGCGTTGACGATCTGTACCGCTCGACCGCTCTCTTTGTTGCCCTGGTAGGAACCGATCAGTTCGCTCAGCTCCTTCAGGCCCTTATACAGGCCCGCATTCTCGGCGGGGGGGGTGAGGTAGCTGATGGTTTCGGCGTAGCCCCGGCGCTTGGCGATCGTCGCCTCGGAGGGATTGTTGGCGGCGTAGTAGTACAGGTTGGGGATGCTGCCGATCAGGTTATCGGGGTAGCAGGTGCCCGACATGCCCATCTGCTTGCCGGGCATAAACTCTAGCGACCCGTGGGTGCCAAAGTGCAGCACCGCATCCGCGCCCCAGATTTTGTTCAAGAACGTGTAGTAGGCGGCAAAGCCGTGGTGGGGGCTGGCAGAGCGGGAGAACAGCAGCCGCATCGGGTCGCCCTCATAGCCAAAGGTGGGCTGCACGCCAATAAACACATTGCCGAAGGCCTTGCCGTAGACCAGCATGTTCTCGCCATCGGTGTTGAGGTTCCCCGGCGGTGGCCCCCAGTTTTCTTCCAGGCGCTCAGCGTAGGGGGTGAGAGCCTGGTACTCGCGCACCGGCATGCGGTAGGCGATATTTAGCTCAGGGCTAGCATACTGGGCCTGGGCGTCGTGGATCACCTCCTGGAGCAGGGCTTCGGGCGACTCGGGCAGATCCTGCACGTCGTAGCCGTTCTGCTTCATCGCCTCCAGCACTTTGTAGATCGAGCCGAATACGTCTAGGTACGCCGCCGTACCCACGTTGCCCTTGTCGGGGGGGAAGCTAAACACGGTGATCGCCAGCTTTTTGTCGAGCTTGGGCTTGCGGCGCAGGTTGGCCCACTTCATCGCCCGCTGGGTGATCGATTCGATCCGATCCTGAAGCGAAATCGCCCGACCCGTTAACCCGTCGCGGCCCGAGAGCACAATCGGCTCGATCGCCCCATCTAGCTCAGGGATCGCCATTTGCAGCGCCACCTGAATCGGGTGCAGGCCCAGGTCGCTGTCTTCCCACTCTTCGGTGGTTTGGAAGACCAGGGGCAGCGCCACCATGTAGGGGCGGTTGAGCCGCTTGAGGGTTTCGATCGCCTTAGGGTGATCTTGCCGCGCCGGGCCACCCACTAGGGCGAAGCCAGTGAGCGAGACCACCGCATCGACAATGGTCTTGCTGTTGTCTACCGGGTCAAAGAAGTAGGCATCCACAGGCTTAGAGAAATCTAGACCGCCCGCGAACACGGGGATTACCTTCGCGCCCAGATATTCAAACTCCTGCACCATGGCCACGTAGTGGGCTTCGTCGCCGGTCACCAGGTGGGTGCGTTGCAGCACCAGGCCAATAGTGGGGGCGAGGGGATCTCTGAGATCCTCCGAAATGTCGCGGCGGGAGGCGTGCCAGTTGAGGTATTCCTTAATATCCTCAAACATCTGGGGTGCCATGGGGTGCCAGATGCCCATGTCGGGGTAGGTGACGGGCTCCTCGTACTCCAGGCTTTCGGCCTGGGGGGCACCTTCAATCTGGCTATCGGTGATCACGTAGCGATCGGCCAGCATGAGAAAGAAGTTTTCCAGGTTCTCAGGCGACCCGCCCAGCCAGTACTGGAAGCTGAGCATGAAGTTGCGGGCGTCCTGGGCCTTTTCCACCGGCAGGTACTTGAGCACCGTGGGTAGGGTGCGCAGCAGCTTCAGCATGGCGTCTTGGAAGCCTGCGCCCGACTTCTCCTTCCGCTTTTTCATGAAGGAGGCGATCATGCTCTTCGACTGGCCGAGCTGGGCCATGGAGAAGCTGCCCATCTTATTGAGGCGCATCACCTGGGGCATGGAGGGGAAGCACACGGCCACATCGAGCTGGTCGCGCACCGGGGCAACGGCCTCGACCACCTTATCGGCCAGGTCTTCGATGAAGATCAGCGAGGCGATGAAGACGTTGGCCTCGGCCACATCGCGCTTGAATGCCTCATAGTTGCTGGCGTCGCGCAGTTCTTCGATCAGGTAGCCGCTCACCTCAAAGGCAACCTGGGAATTGCTGGCATTGATCGACCGGATGGCGGACGACAGAGAGCTCTGGTATTGAGGCTCTAAAACCACATAGACCACCTTAACCAGACGCCGCCCGTTGAGGTCATCGGGGGCAATGTGGCGCACAGTGGGCTTGACGTGGGTGAACATGCAGTAAGACTCCTTTCGTGGGCTGGGGTGGGGGGACTTCGACCGGGAGATCGAGCCATGAGCGATTGAGCCGACCCGCGGACAAACACTCTCAGACTTTACAGGAAATATTTCGTAACGAAAGCAAAATCGAATGTGTCTTTCATGTTTGTACCAGAAAACCTTATTCAATAAGGCTTAGGGGGTTTAGGTGACACAATTTGCAATAAATTAGGGTCAACTTTGCTTACAAAACTTACAATAGTCTGCGATCGCCCCTCTCATTTTCGTAACAAAACATTAAATAAAATCTGGTCAGAGTAAATTGGTTTGATGGGTTGGATCCGTCAGCCCCGGGGCGCTGAGCGTCGCCCCGGGGCTCATGGTGCTGGAAAGCCAAGATCCGGAGTTTTTCAAAAACCCCAGATCTTTTTGGGGTGGAGACTTTCCGCAGCTGAGGGAGATGGCTTAGATAGGGCTGGCGAGGGGCGATCGCATCCCTTGACCCTCTAGCCGGCTGGAATATGTACGCTAGATTTGTAACGCCTTTAGGAGATGGACTATGCGACTGAATCGGCCCCTGGCAACAATGCTAGCCCTGGCGACCTTGATGCCTTTGGCTGCCTGCGGAAATCGGTCGATGGAGGCTATGCACGACGGTCACGCGGTTACCGCTGTGGCTGACGGTGACATGCCGCACGGCGGTCACGCGATGGATCTTGGCCCCGCCGATGCCACCTACGACCTGCGCTTTATCGATGGCATGATTCCCCACCACGAGGGGGCGCTGGTGATGGCCGAGGCGGCGCTAGAAAATTCTCAACGGCCCGAAATTCGCCAGCTGGCAGAAGACATCATTGCGGCCCAGCAGGTAGAGATTGCGCAGATGGAAGCGTGGCGGGCTGAGTGGTACCCCAACGCCCCCGCCGAGCCGATGATGTACCACGCCGAAATGCAGCACGATATGGCGATGAGCAAAGAGATGATCGCCGCCATGCGCATGGATATGGATCTGGGCGGGGCTGACGAAGAGTTTGACCGGCGCTTTATTGACGCAATGATTCCCCACCATGTGGGGGCGGTGGAGATGGCGGAGGATTTGCAGAGCAAGAGCACACGCCCCGAGCTGCTCACTCTGGCCGATGAGATCATCGCCTCCCAGCAGGCCGAGATCGACCAGATGGAAGCTTGGCGGCAAGAGTGGTACGGGCAATAGGGTCTATCTGCCCCAGGGAAACCCTACTTTGCTCGGTGTCTTGTCGTAGACTCCTGGTAGTCTTGTTCCCTTGGGGCTGCTAGCCCTTCACTGTTGTAGGCATCCATGACAGAGTCTCTGTTGTCTCTCGAAAGCTTTTGTGTCACCTACCCCGGCCAAGATCGGCGGGCGGTCGATCGCCTCTCCCTAGCCATATCAGCGGGAGAAAAACTCGGCCTGGTGGGGGAGTCGGGCTGCGGCAAAAGCACCCTGGGGCGGGCGGCGCTACGGCTGCTGCCCCAGGAGACGGAGCTGCAAGGGCGGGTGTGGTTTAACGGTGAGTCGGTGCTCGACTTTAGCCCCCGGCGGCTGCGGCAGTTTCGGGGTGAGGCGATCGCCCTGGTGTTTCAAGACCCGATGACGCGGCTCAACCCGCTGATGACCATTGGCGATCACTGTATTGAGACCCTGCGCGCCCACCGTTCTGAGATTTCCCAGGCCGAGGCCAAGGATCGGGCGATCGCCGTCCTAGAAACGGTCAACATTCCCGCCAGCCGGTTTGACCAGTACCCCCACGAGTTTAGCGGCGGCATGCGCCAGCGGGTGGCGATCGCCCTGGCGATGATTTTAGAACCCCTGCTGATCGTGGCCGACGAGCCGACGACCAGTTTAGATGTCACTGTATCGGCCCAAATTCTCGACGAGCTGACCCGCCTGTGCGATCAGACCGGTACTGCTCTGGTGCTGATCTCCCACGATCTGTCGCTGGTGGCCGAGTACTGCGATCGCGTGGCGGTCATGTACGAGGGCCGCGTGGTCGAAGAGGGCCGCGCCGCCACGGTGCTGCAAAACCCTCAGGACGACTACACGCGATCGCTGGTAGAGAGCGCCCTACAGCTTCAGCAGTCGGAAGGGCTAGCCTACACCGCTACCCCCGCCGGGCCGATTCTTAGTCTGCGAAATGTGCAGCAATACTACACCCTAGAGACTAACCCCCTGGCCGGGCTGCTGGGAGGGCCAGAGGCGAAGGTGATCAAAGCGGTAGATGGGCTCTCTTTCGACATCTACCCTGGCGAGGTGGTGGGGCTGGTGGGCGAGTCGGGCTGCGGCAAAAGCACCCTGTCGCGCACTATTTTGCAGCTGATCAAGCCCACGGCGGGCCAGGTGATGTTTGACGGCACCGACCTCACCACCCTCTCCCGCGAAGCCATGCGACAGCAGCGGCGGCAGCTGCAAATGGTGTTTCAAGACCCCCACGCCTGTCTCAACCCGATGATGGCCGTGGGCCGAGGCATCGCTGATCCGCTAATTATCCACAGGCTGGCCACTAAGGCCGAGGCCGAGAAGCAGGCCCACGACATGCTGGCCCGAGTCAGCCTGACGCCCACCCATGACTACTTCCACCGCTTCCCTGGCGATCTGTCCGGTGGGCAGCAGCAGCGGGTGGCGATCGCCCGCGCCCTGATCACCAAGCCTCAGCTCGTGATCTGCGACGAGCCGGTGAGCATGCTCGACGCCACGGTGCAAACCCAGGTACTAGAGCTGATGGTGGCCCTAAAAGAAGAATTCAACCTCACCTATCTGTTTATTACCCACGATCTCTGGGTAGCCCGGTTTATGTGCGATCGCATTGCCGTCATGCAGGCGGGCAAAATTGTCGAACTGGCCCCCACCAAAACCCTGTTTGAATCGCCCCAACATCCCTACACCCAAACCCTGCTGCAAGCCGCCCCGGTGCTGGCTAAAGGAGCCTAGATTTGCTGTTTCGGCGGGCACGAGCGTTGAAAGTTGGGCAGTCGGAAGGGTTTAACGCGCCAACCTTCAAACCCTCAAATCAGCCATCCAACCCCTGAAATCGGCTTCTCGCCCAACCGATCATTCATACCGATCATCAATTTAGTGCTACACCTCCGCCTCTAAACCCTGGATTAGCGCCTCACAGAACCCCAGCAGCTGCTCTAGCTTTTCTCTCATCTGGCGCTGGCGCTGCTGGGTCGTCAGCGACTGGCGGGCCGCCTGTAAAAAAGCCACATCCATGGCCAGCAGCCGCAAACCACGATTCATCTCGGTGAGCACTGGCTGCACGGCAGGGTAGGGCTCACCCAGGGGCAAAATCTGGTGCTGAAAGTGCTGCTGGGCCAGCAAAAATTGCTCTTGCAGGCGGCGACCGTCGGGCTGGGGAGCGCTGGCGAGGGTGTCCAGCGCTTGGAGGTGCAATCGCAGGGTTTCTGGAGCAGGGTTCATTAGATCGATCGGCCATCTAGAACAGTGATTTTTTCAGTGGAATGGCGTTTTACTGTAACCAAAGACAAATAACCAATTCCCCCTGGAGGGGACAAATGTTAAGATTAATACATAACTCTCTACCAGCTCGAAGCAAGCCATAAGCATTTGTTGCGGCTTGGCTAAAAAACATCAGGTTTCTCAGAGATATGGTGTAGGTTATTGCTATCTCAAGGTGTCGAGCGACTGGCCCAGCCAGGCTAACTATTGCCGCCCCATGCCAAGTTATCCAGGGCAGAACATTTGTATGAGTTTTGCCAGGATTACTAACAGCTACACCCTATGCATCGGTCTAGCGGTCATCTTTAGCTATTGGTCAGCCACCGCTGTTCTGAGTTAGCAATTACTTTTTTTGATCTACCTATAAACCTAAGTGCAGTGTTTAGAGCTTCACCTTTAATTCTAGATTCTCCTCATTAAACTCCTCTCCCTGATAGGTCACCGGCATCCTATGACTGCAACAGTTCATCCCCCCCTACCCGATGACTGCACCCTGCCCAGTTGGCTGCAAACCTGCGTGCTGGCCCATCACGATGACAGCCACGATGACCATGCCCAAGACCCCGAAGACAAATCGAACAACCTGCTAGTCTGCCAGGCCTTTGAGTTTGCCTACACCCTGCACAAAGGCCAGTATCGCGCCTCGGGCGAGCCCTACATTTGCCACCCCATCGCCGTAGCTGGCCTGCTGCGCGATCTGGGGGGCGACAGCGCCATGATTGCTTCGGGCTTTCTCCACGACATTGTCGAAGACACCGACATTACCCCCGAAGAAATTGAGAGTCACTTTGGCGATGAGGTGCGCCAGTTAGTCGAGGGGGTTACCAAACTTTCAAAGTTTAACTTTGAAAGCAAAACCGAGCGCCAGGCCGAAAACTTTCGCCGCATGTTTTTGGCCATGGCCCAAGACATTCGCGTGATTGTGGTGAAGCTGGCCGATCGCCTCCACAACATGCGCACCCTAGAGCACCTCAGCGACGAAAAACGCCGCCGCATTGCCCGCGAAACCATGGAGATCTTTGCCCCCCTGGCCAACCGTCTGGGGATCGGCCGCTTCAAGTGGGAATTGGAAGATCTCTCCTTTAAGTATCTAGAGCCCGACGCCTACCGGCAGATGCAGCAGCACGTCACCGAAAAGCGGGCCGATCGCGAGGCACGGCTGGTGCAGGTGGCAGAAACCCTGCGCGATCGCATGCACCAGGCCGACATTCAGGTGGTCGATGTCAGCAGTCGGCCCAAACACCTGTACGGCATCTACCGCAAAATGGAGCGGCAGCAAAAAGATTTCACCCAGATCTACGATATCGCCGCCATTCGCCTGATCGTCGGCACCCACGAAGAGTGCTACCGCGCTCTGGCGATCGCCCACGATGCCTTTCGCCCCATTCCTGGTCGCTTCAAAGACTACATTGGCCTGCCCAAGCCCAACCGCTACCAGTCGCTCCACACGGTGGTGATCGGCCCCAAGGGCAAGCCTATTGAGGTGCAGATTCGCACCCTTGAGATGCACCACATCGCCGAGTACGGCATCGCCGCCCACTGGAAATATAAGGAAGCTGGCTCCTCGTCTAATACCCGCATCAACGCCGACGACGAAAAATTTACCTGGCTGAGGCAGCTGCTGGAGTGGCAAAACGACCTCAAAGACGCCAAAGAATTTCTCGAAAACGTCAAGGGCAATCTGTTTGACGAAGATGTCTACGTCTTCACCCCCGACGGCGACGTGGTGCCCCTGAGCCGGGGGGCAACGTCCGTCGATTTTGCCTACCGCATTCACACCGAGGTGGGCAACCACTGCGCCGGGGCCAGGGTGAATGGCCGCATTGTCACCCTCGGCACGCCGCTAGAAAACGGCGATATCGTTGAAATCATCACCCAAAAGAATAGCCACCCCAGCCTCGACTGGCTAAATTTTGTCGTCACTCCCAGCGCCCGCAACCGCATTCGCCAGTGGTATAAGCGATCGCACCGCGACGAAAACATCGCCCGAGGTCGCGACATGCTCGAAAAAGAGCTGGGCCGCAGCGGCTTTGACGCCCTGCTCAAGTCTGAGCCAGCTCAGCTCGCTGCCGAGCGCTGCAACTACCAGAGTGTCGACGACTTTTTGGCCGGGCTTGGCTACGGCGAGGTTACCCTCAACCTATTTGTCAACCGCCTGCGGGAAGCGGTCAAGGCTAAGCAACCCCTGGAGTCGATCTCTTCGGAGGCGTCGTTAGAAGACTCTGAAAAGGTTTTGGCCGGGGCTGTTACCCCCCCCCATCGCCATCGCCAGACCCCCTCAAAGGATCCAATCTTGGGTATTGAGGGGCTAGTGCACCACATTGCGGGCTGCTGTAACCCGCTGCCCGGTGAGCCCATTATTGGCAGCGTATCCCTGGGCAGCCGAGGCATTGCCATCCACCGCCAGGGCTGCTCCAATCTGGCCGACATACCGGGCGATCGCATTATCCCCGTCACCTGGAACTGTGCCGAGCACAGCGCCTCTCGTCAAACTTACCCGGTCGAGGTGCGCATCATGGTGATCGACCGGGTGGGCGTGCTCAAAGACATTCTCTCCCACCTGTCAGACCTGCAAATCAACGTCCACAAGGCCCAAGTCAAGACATTTCCTGGTCAAACCGCCGAGATTGACCTGGGGATCGATGTCAAAGATCACGCTCACCTCGATCAAACCTTTGGCCAAATTCGCAAAATGACTGATGTGCTCAAAATTCGCCGCCTCAGTCAGGGGGGCTGAGCTGCCGGTTTTGAGGGCATACGCTGTGATCCCCCCAGTTTCAACCGATTAGAATTCTTCAATAGAGCCCCCCTTGAGAAAGGGGGGGAATTTTCTTTAGTTAAGAAAACCCAAATCCCCTTTTCCAAGGAGGTTTGGGAGGATGGAACGAGAGCAATTCCGCCGAGATGCCTTTTTGTAGACACGGTAGCCCGCTCTGGGAGAGGGCTTTAGGGTGAGCTAGGGCTTTGAGCTGCAACGATAACGGGTGGCCCTAAACCAGATTGAGAAAATGCAGCACGCCCTGGCCACTGAGCAGCTCGATCACCACTGCAAAGGCAAAGCCGAGCATTGCCAGCCGTCCGTTTAGGCTTTCGGCTGCGGGGGTAAAGCCCCACTCACGGGGCTCGGTGGAAGGAGACGATTTTGTCATGGGTCAACTCTGTTTTGTAACGTTTTGTTAAGTATAGCAATCACCCCCCAGGTAAGATGGTCTAGAAAGCGGCCCTAGAGCCGCCCTAGGGCCAGCCTGTTGAAGTGCGTTTGTAGAGAGGGGTCTAAGGAGTGAGTCAACCCAGCAGTGCCACTGGTCTACGCTACCCGCCACCACTCCAGTCGGGCGATCGCCTGCGGGCGATCGCTCCTAGCGGTGCCCTGCGGGAGCTAGAGAGCTTTAACCAGGGGCTAGAGGTGTGGCGCAGCTGGGGGTTTACCGTCGATGTCAGCCCAGGGGTGGGCGAACAGTGGGGTTACCTGGCCGGATCCGACGACCACCGGCGGCAGCAGTTGGGCCATGCCCTAGCCGACCCCACCTATAAAGGCATTCTCTGCGCCCGGGGAGGCTACGGCGGCACCCGCCTGCTAGAGGGTTGGCACTGGCCCAGCCACCTGCCACCGAAGTGGGTGGTGGGCTTTTCAGATATCACCAGCCTGTTGTGGAGCCTGGGTAAACAAGGTGTTGTCGGCGTTCATGGGCCGTTGCTGACCACCCTGGCGGCAGAGCCCGACTGGTCGCAACAGCGGCTCAAGGCTCTGGTCATGGGCCATGGGATTTCCCCTCTGCGGGGAGAGGGCTGGGGTCAGGGTAGTGCTGCGGGGCGGCTGTGGCCCGCCAACCTGACGGTGGCAACGCACCTGCTGGGCACCGCCCATGAGCCTGATCTCAAGGGCGCTATTCTCGCCTTTGAAGATGTCACCGAGGCTCCCTACCGAATCGATCGCATGCTCACCCACTGGCGCATGTTGGGAAAATTTGAGGGTGTGAAAGGCATTGCCCTGGGTCGGTTTAGCCGCTGCGAGCCACCCGCTGGAGGGCCGAGTTTTGAGGTGGCGGCGGTGCTGCGCGATCGCTTGGGAGATCTAGGCTTACCGGTGGTGTCTGAGCTGCCCTTTGGCCATGACGGCGACAACGCAGCGCTGCCCGTAGGGGCCATGACCCGTCTAGATAGCACCAGCGGCACCCTCGAAATTCTGCCGAATGTGGCGACCTCTCTACAATAGAGGCTTGCGTTAGGTATAGGCCGTGGTTCCCCTCCGTGACGACAACCCCACCAGCATTACCCCTGTGGTTACCTACGGGCTGATCGGGCTAAACATTGCAATGTTTTTATTTCAACTCAACCTGTCGCGGCAGGGGCTAGACAATTTTTTTGATGCCTGGGCGCTGGTGCCAGCCCAGCTCAGCGAGAGCTTTAGAGGCGCGATGCAAGCCCCCGCCTACGAGTGGGTTACCCTGGTGTCGTCCCAGTTTTTGCACGGCGGCTTTTTTCACATTGGGGGCAACCTACTCTACCTCTGGGTATTTGGCAACAACATTGAAGATCATCTGGGGCACCTGCGGTTTTTGATTTTTTACCTGGGTTGTGGGGTGCTGGCAGGCCTGACCCAGTGGGTGTTTGACCCCGCCTCCACGGTGCCGACCATTGGGGCCAGTGGGGCGATCGCCGGGGTGATGGGGGCCTATATTCTCCGCTTCCCTCGAGCCCATATTGTCACCCTGATTCCGCTGATTATCTTCTTTACCACTGTTCGCATTCCCGCCATTTTCTTTTTGGGGTTTTGGTTTGTGCAGCAGGCGCTCTTTAGCCTGGCCAGCCTCAGCAGCGAGGTAAATCTGGGCGCTGGCGGGGTCGCCTACTGGGCCCACTCCGGCGGGTTTGTCTTTGGTCTGGTGTTGGGGCCACTGCTGGGGCTCATGGGGCCTAAGTCTCGCTCGCGGCGACGCTAGGGCCTGGCCAGCAAATCAGCTACTGCCGTAGGCAGCTGGGTACACCGTTAAGCTGCGCATCCCTAGCAGCAAAGCCCTCTGCTCTCTAAGATACGCAATCGTAGCAACGCCATGGCCATCACCATATCTACAAGCCAAAATCTAGCTGGGGCCGCTAGGTACGATAGAGTGTAAATCTCCCCGCCCAAGCAGAGTAAAGATTCAGGAGCAGGTATGGCGACTATTGCCGTGATTGACTACGACATGGGCAATTTGCACTCGGCCTGCAAGGGGCTGGCGCTGGCGGGGGCGACGCCGCACATTACCCAGTCAGTGGCCGATCTAGAGGCTGCCGATGCCCTGGTGCTGCCGGGAGACGGGGCCTTTGACCCAGCCATGCGACACCTACGTCAGACGGGTCTGGTGGAGCCGATCAGGCGAGAAATTGCGGCGGGTAAACCCTTTTTGGGCATCTGCCTGGGGCTACAGCTGCTGTTTGAGGGCAGCGATGAGGGCAGCGAGGCCGGGCTGGGCATCATTCCGGGCCGCATTCGCAAGTTTAAGCCCGAGCCGGGCATTACCATTCCCCATATGGGTTGGAACCAGCTGAGTCTGACTCAGCCCCATTGCCCTCTGTGGCAGGGGGTGACCGAGGGCGACTGGGTCTATTTTGTGCATTCCTACTACGCCGACCCGGCTGACCCAGGGGTGAATGCGGCCACGGTGACCCATGGTACCCAGACCGTGACGGCGGCGATCGCCCGAGATAATGTGATGGCCATGCAGTACCACCCCGAAAAGTCGGCCCCCGCTGGGTTGGTGATGCTGTCTAATTTTGTTGCCCTGGTCAGCGATCGCCGCCCGGCGGTGGTCTAGGAGCGAGGGCGCGATCGCCGCCAGTTAAACCAGTTTTCGGCCCAGTCGCGGCGCCAGGTGCCCGGCTGCCAGCGCTGCCTCTGCCATTCATCTACCAGCATGGGCAGCAGGGTGGCCAGGCTGTGGGGCAGAGCAGACAGCCGCTCAATCTGCTGGAGAGGAATCTGCTGGTGCACCGCCAGGGCGACGACCTGTATCAGCTCGCTGGCACCGGGGCCGCAGATCTGGGCTCCCAGCAGTTGCCCATTGCGGTGCACCAGCCAGCGACAAAAGCCGGTAATGTCGTCACCCCAGTGAGCTTTGAGCACATGGCCAAAGGGCACCTGCACCACGGCGGCCTCGCTGCCGTACCAGCGCCGAGCCTGGGCAGCCGTCAGACCCAGGCGGGTAAAGGCTGGACTGGTGTAGAGCTGGGCCGGACGGTTGAGCCAGGAGAACTGCCGCCAGGGCAGGTAGAGAGCATTGTGCAGGGCCAGGGCGACATCGCTGTGGTCGGTGGCGTCGGCCCAGTAGCCGCCCAGGGCGGGGCCGCAGGCAAAGACGCGGGGGTGGGCAGTACCCAGGCGATCGTCTACCGGTAGGGCCGTGGCTCGACCATGTACCCGCCGGGGGTAAATGCCCAGGCTCCCCAAGTTGAGGCCTTCGACTTCGGCTTCAGGGGCTGTGGCAACGATCAGCACCGCCCCTGTCAACACCGAGCCGTCGGCCAGGGTTAGCGTATAGCAATCCTGGTGGGCGATCGCTTCAATCTGGGCACCCAGGCACAGGGTGACCCCGGCGGCCTCCAGCAGAGCGGCGATAAAAGCGGACATATCGGTGTCTTCGGTGGGTAGTAAAGAGTCACCTCGGCTCACTAGGGTGGTTTGGGTGCCCCGCTGGGCCAGGGCTTGGGCCAGGGCGATCGCACCGCCGCTGCGCCCTAGCACCAGGGCCGACTCCGGCAGGGTATCGAGATCTGACAGGGTATCGAGAGTGAGGTACGGGGTTGCCGCCAGCCCTGGAATCTCGGGCACAGTGAACTGAGTGCCGGGGGCGAGCAGGTAGCGGCGCGATCGCAGCTGGCGGCTGGCGGTGACCACTGCCAGCCGGGGCCGGAGGCTAAACTGCCCGGCCTCGGCCACCACATCGACGCCGCCGCTGGCCAGGTAGTCGAGATGCAAGTGGGGATAGGCGATCGCCTCCAGGGCGACAATGCGCTCCTGGAGTTGGCTCCAGCTAAAAGCTGCGGCTTGGGCCAACCCGGCGATCAGCAACTGACGGCGCAGCTGGCGATCGATGGCTCCCGGCGGCTCTACTAGGGCGATGCGGGCACCCTCTCGGGCAGCCAGAGCGGCGGCAACGCGGCCCTGCACAGTGCCGCCCAAAATTACCCCATCGTAGTCAACGGTCATGGCCTGTCCAGCGCTTGTCCTCACTGAGTGTAGCGGCTGAAGCAGAGAGAAAACCCAGCGGTTTAGCCTCGGGCGGCTCTCGGCCCAAAAACTATAGCGATGATGCTTGGCGAGACTGGGGATAGCACCATGGCCTGTAGCCATTGCTACAGGCCATGGTGGACTGTTCTAAGGGGTGTGACGGCGGCTATAGCGTGAATAAAGTTTTTCCACGGCGCCGATGGGTTGGGTCTAGACAGGTAAGATTTGAAACAGAGCAGCAAGGCCTTGAATGGCAGCTCCCTTTCTCTAGCCCCGGCGATGAGCCTTCCCATGACCGATTTCTCAGCCTTTGCCCCACCCGAAATTACCAGCGATCGCATTTTGGCCGCCATCGACGTGGGCACCAACTCCATCCACATGGTGGTGGTCAAAATTCAGCCCGACCTGCCCGCCTTTAGCATTGTCGATCGCGAAAAAGAGACCGTTCGCCTGGGCGACTTCAACGAAAAAACCGGCGGCCTGTCGGAGGCTGCCATGGAGCGAGCCATCAACGCCCTGAAGCGCTGCTGTGCGATCGCCACCAGTCTCAAAGCTGAAGACGTAATCGCCGTCGCCACCAGCGCCGTGCGGGAAGCCAGCAACGGCAAAGACTTTATCGATCGGGTCTATCGAGAAGTCGGCCTCGCCATCAACCTCATCTCTGGCACCGAAGAGGCCCGCCGCATCTACCTCGGCGTGCTCTCGGGCATGGAATTTAACGGCAAGCCCCACGCCATTATTGACATTGGCGGCGGCTCCACCGAGCTGATTTTGGGCACCGGCGAACCCCACCGCTTTCTCAGCAGTACCAAGGTGGGGGCGGTACGGCTCACAGCTCAGATGGTCTCCACCGACCCGATCTCAGACGCTGAGTTCACCGCCCTGCGGGCCTACGTGCGGGGCATGCTAGAGTCCAACACCACCGGGCTGAAGCAGCACCTCCAGCCCGAAGAGCCCATGCAGCTGATGGGCACCTCGGGCACCATCGAGTGTCTGGCGGCCCAGATCGCCACCGACCGCCTAGGGCTGGTGCCCGACCCGCTAAACGGCTTTCGGATGAGCTATGAAGACATCTCTCGCCTAGTGGAGAAGCTGCGGCAGGCGACCTATGCCCAGCGGCTAGACATGCCAGATATGTCGCCCCGACGAGCCGAGATCATTGTCGCTGGGGCGGTGATTTTACACGAGGCCATGGGCCTGCTCAAAGCCGAACACATCACCATTTGCGAGCGAGCCCTGCGGGAAGGAGTGGTCGTCGACTGGATGCTCACCCACGGTCTGATCGAAGACCGGATGCAGTTTCAGAAGTCAGTCCGCCAGCGCAATATTCTCAAAACCGCCAAAAAATACAAAGTGCACCTTGAGCGCTCCCAGCGGGTGGCCCAGTTTGCCATCGATTTGTTTGACCAGACCCACAGCAGCCTGCACAGCTGGGGCAACCTGGAGAAAGAGCTGCTCTGGGCCGCCGCTATTCTCCACAACAGCGGCCACTTCATCAGCCACTCCTCCCACCACAAGCATTCCTACTACCTGATTCGCCACGGTGAGCTGTTGGGCTATACCGAAACTGAGCTAGAGGTGATTGCCAACATTGCCCGCTACCACCGCAAGAGCGCGCCGAAGAAAAAGCATGAAAACTACAGCAACCTGCCCACCCGCTACCATCGCCAGATGATTACCCAGCTGAGCGCCCTGCTGCGTCTGGCCGTGGCCCTCGATCGCCGGGGCATTGGCGCGGTCAAGAGCATCCACTGCCACTTTGACGCCGACGCCCACCAGCTGAATATGGAGGTCAAAGCCGCCAACCCCAACGACGACTGCGCCTCAGAACTGTGGAATTTAGACTACAAAAAAGACTACTTTGAAGGCGTGTTTGAAGTGAAACTGGTAGCCCGTCTGGTGAGTTAGGGGTTGCGGTTGGTTTCCTGCGGCGATCGCTGGGCAGGCCGCTCAGCAAGTTCGGTTTCGGCTGCCGGAAAGGGGGCTGAGTCGGCCTCTAGGGGCATCGGGCTGAGGTGGTCGTCAAGGGGGCGATCGCCATCGGCCGACGAGGGCTCTAGGGTAAAGCTCCTAGTCTCTGCGTCGCGGTGCCTCTGATCGTTGAGAACCGATCGAGAATGCGGCGGGAGATGGCTCTGATTCTCTTTTAGATCCAATCGCGCTTCGGGTTCATCGAGTGCGTCAGCGCGGGCAAGCGCCTTGCCTGGGGGAGAAGGCCGTCGCCCAGCCCTCGGCGGCTCGTCAGTAGTCAGGGCGCGCCAAGCCGCTCTGGCCCCGGCAAACAGGCTCTTGGTGCCAGTATTGAGACGCTTGACCCCCGTCTGGGCTGAGGTCAGACTCTGGTTGACTTGCTGTACCACCTGGCCAGCGCTCTGCACCCCTTCGGTGACATCGTCGGTCAGCTCAGTGATCTCTAGCCCGGTCAGGCGAATGGCCTCTAGGGTAGGGGGCAGCTCGCGCCCCAGGGTGTCAAACAGCTTTTCGGCGCTGCGGGCCGCTCGGCCCAGCTCCCGCAGGGCAGGAATGGCCACCATCAGCACCGCCGTCAGGCTGATGACGACTAACAAAAACGACAGAGCTAGCCAGAACAGCGGATCGACCAAAGAAAATGCTCCTACTCTTGGGCAGAGCCATTAGTGGTGGCGGTCGGGGCTTTGATGAGCTGCTCGTACTCCTGGCGACTGGCCGCTTGCCCGGCGACGATCGCCTCTCGCAGACGAGTGAGAGTGTGTTCCCAGTTTACTAGAGCCGTCTCAGACAGGCGATCGGCCTGGAGGTAGACGGAGCTAGAAAGGTCTTCTACCAGCTCCGGTAGGGCATCGGCAGACTTTTTCAAAATGTGCCGGGTTTCACGCCCGGTACGGGGAGCCACCAGTAGACCGGCGACCGCACCCATGGCCGCGCCCACTAGTAAACCGCCTAAAAATCGACCAGACTGATTATCGCTCACAGTACACTCTCCCTAAGGGTGAGCCTGGGCAGCCAAGGCCACCCAAGGCTAAGGCAATCCTATCGTTTTTTGGTCTGGGCGACCTGCCCCCGAGGGCTAAACCGGCGAGGGCGGCTACCCAGGCCAACCCAGCGGCTGGCCATGGGCAATAGACTCACTACCGCTACCACCTGCTGCAGCTGGAGTAGCTGCCGTTGCAGCTGGGCGTAGCTCTTGCGCAGCCGCGCCGTACCCCGCTGCCCTAGCAAAATCGCTGGGGGAATGACGGCAGGATTGAGGGTGTTGTGGGTGCTGCGCTCCCAGACCACCATGGCATCGGCCACGGCCCCCAGGGTCTGGGTCAGCCGCCACAGCCGCCAGGCGACGTAAAAACAAAACAGCGCAATTCCTAAATTCAGGCTAACAGCAACCGCAATCACAGGTTTCGACCTATCCTTTTAGCTGGTTCAATCATAGCGATATTCTGTCGTAGCAATATTTTATAGCGATCTCCTGGGCCTGCTGCTGTAGCTCTCACTGCCATTAGGACACCCCCATTGGATACCTCTGCCAAGATTCTAGATGTTGACCCTGGCCGGGGGGTTGACCAACCCTCGGGCCGCCCCCACCTGCCCTACAAAACCCTGACCGCTGCCCTCGGTGCCGCCCAGGGCAGCACCTTGATCAGGCTGGCCACCGGCAGCTATAGCGCTGCCACAGGCGAACGGTTTCCCCTGACGCTGCCCGACGGGGTGCAAGTGACCGGTCAGGAAGCGGCCCAGGGCCAGGGGGTGGTGATTACCGGCGGTGGCCCTGGGCCGGGGAATACGTTGACCGCTCTGGTCATGGATGACCAGAGCGAGCTGCGGGGAGTGACGGTACAAAACCCCCAGGGGGTGGGGATTTTGATTGCCTCCGGCGCGCCCTCGGTGGTGGGCTGTCGGCTGAGTCAGTGCCAGGTGGGGGTGCAGGTGGGCGGCAACGCCCAGCCCCTAGTAGCCAAAACCCTGGTGGAGAATAGCGGCGATCGCGGCCTCAGTTTTGTCGATCGAGCGCGGGGAGAGGTGCAAGACTGCATTGTCGAGCGCTGCGCCACCGGTATCTACAGCGGTCAAACGGCGGCTCCGCTGGTGCGCAATACCCAGTGCAGCAACAATCAGGTGGGCATACAGGTGGCGGGCAGCGCCAGCCCGGTGCTGCGATTTAATCGCCTGGTGCAAAATCAGACTACTGGCCTGGTGGTGCAAGACAGTGGCCGCCCCGATCTGGGCCAGCCCGATGACCCGGCGGGCAACATCATTCGCTACAACCGCCAGGGCGATGTGCGCAACGACAGCCGCCAGGGGCTGGTGGCGGTGGGCAATGACCTAGTGCCCCAGGGGCTCACTGGAGCCATTACCCTGGCCGCTAGCCAGCGTCCTGACTTGACGGCGGTGCCGCCGATGCTGCTCAGCGATCGCCCTGCATCTCCCCCCCTTACTGAAGCCTCCTCTGGGGTATCTTCTGGTGCGCCCCCGGAGGAGACCTTGCCGCCCCCGGCACCAGTGGGGCCATCTCCCGCGCCGGTAGCGGTCCCACCGACTCGTTTTAGCGATCTGAGCAACCACTGGGCGGTGGCCTACGTCGAAGCGCTGGCCGATCGCGGTCTAGTGAAGGGCTATGAAAACGGCACCTACCGCCCCAATGACCCCATTAACCGCGCCCAGTTTGCGGCTCTGGTGGCGGCCAGCTACGGATCGACGGCGATCGCCCGAGAGGCGGTCGTCTTTCGCGATGTGCCCGCTGGCCACTGGGCCGCCAGCGCCATTGACATAGCCCAGCGCCGAGGTTTTTTGGGCGGGTATCCCGACCAGACCTTTCGCCCTGACCAGGGCATGGTGCGGGTGCAGGCGATCGTGGCGGTGGCGACGGGGCTAAAGCTGCCCCCCGCCCCGGCCAGCGTGCTGGGGGTCTACCGCGATCGCGCCCAGATTCCCAGCTATGCCATCGATGCCCTGGCGGCGGCCACCCAGGCAGGCCTGGTGGTCAACCACCCCGACCCGGCCCTGCTGCGGCCCCTAGAGACCATGACTCGGGCCGAGATCGCCGTGCTGATCTACCAGAGCCTGGTGGCCCAGGAAAAAGCGCCTCGATTGGAAACTGGGGGGGTGTCACCGCCGCCCGTGGCCACCGCCCGCAGTTCGTTTCCCGATATTCAGACCCACTGGGCCATGGATTTTATTCAGGGGCTGTTTAACCTGGGTCTGGTGCAGGGCGACGACGCGGGCCGGTTTAACCCCACCCAGCCCATGGGCCGGGCTCAGTTTGCCGCCCTGGTCAGCCGCGCCTTTGCCCCCGCCCCCCGCCGGCCCCCTCAGCTGTTTCGCGACGTGCCAGCGGGCTATTGGGGGGCGAGCGCTATTCAGGTCGCCTACCGGGGGGGCTTTCTCTCGGGCTTTCCCGACCAGACCTTTGGGCCTGAGAGTCCAATGCTGCGGGCCCAGGTGTGGGTGGCGCTGGTGGCGGGGCTGGCGCTGCTGCCCAACCAGACCGGCAACCGATCGCTGCTCAATCTGTACCGCGATCGCACCTTGATCCCCGACTATGCCGTAGATGCGATCGCTAAAGCGACCTATCTGGGGCTAGTGGTCAACGTGCCCGAGGTGGCTCTGCTCAACCCCAACCGGGTGGCCAGCCGCGCCGACGTCTGTGCCGCCGTCTACCAGGCGCTGGTGCTCCAGCTGCGGGCACCCCGCATTGACACGCCCTTTATTGTGCGACCCCGATAGTCTGGGGCCAAAATGGTTTGGCGCTGGAGCTAACCCGGTGGAATTTCATCCCGTGCGGGGGGGCGCTCGGTTGGGGCTAGGTTAACCGGCTCTGAGCCACCTGGGTTTTCCACGGCCCCAGAGGGCTCCATAGCCGGGGGGGCAAACTCTCCCGAATCCCCTGGGGACGAGCCCTCAGAGGGGGCAAACTCTCCAGCTGGGGTGGGCTGAGGCGTGTTGGCGTTACCCACGGGGGCCACCGGCTGGGCCATTTCGGCATGGATGGTTTCGGTCATGCGGCGGATCAGTTCGCTGGCGCGGCCATCGTTGTTGGGTCGCTGCACCAGCAGGGCCAGGGCATAGCGCTTGCCGTTGGGCACATCGATCAGGGCGACATCGCCCAGCATTGAGCCAATGTCGCCGGTTTTGTTGGCCCTGAGGGAGCGATCGGCGATCCCCGAAGGAATCAGACTGTCATTTTGGGTGCGCTGCATGATGCTGAACAGGCGATCGCGCGATCGCGGCGTCAGCAGCCCCCCCTGGTCAACCAGAGCCATGATCAACGCCAGATCTTTAGCGCTGGTCACATTGGTACCCTCTAGATCGGGCAGGGGGTTGCGCAGGAGAGTAGACTCTAGCCCCCAGGCGGCAAAGGTCTGGTTGAGCGCCTCAATGCCACCCAGGGCGGCAATCATCATATTGGTGGCGGTGTTATCGCTAATCACAATCATGCGAGTAGCCACTTCCAACGCGGTGTATTCGGTGCCGACAGCCTCGCCGCGCATATTGCCCGACCCGCCCGCAATGTACTCTTCTTGCAGCGTCAGAGCCTGGTTGAGCGCCAGGGTGCCCGCATCAACCTGCTGCAAAAAAGCAATCAAGATCTGCACCTTGATGGTGCTGGCTGCCGGTATCATCTCGGCCCCACCCAGATCGACGTACTGACCTGAGTCTAAATCGATGGCAAAGGCCGCCGGGGTTAGGCCAGGGGTCAGGGTAGCCAATCGTTCTAGCTCCCCCTTAAGACGAGTAATTTCGCTGGTCAGGCGCAGGTCTGTGATCGCACTAGCCTGAGTTCCCTGGGCCAAAACACCGACATTAGCGCCTCGCGCCTGGGCCTCTGGGGGCGCTCCAGACTGAGATGAGGCCACATTAACCGGATTGAGCACCGACAGCAGGGTGCCAGCGATCGCCGCTACACCCACGCCCAAGATCACTAGCCGAATCAGGTAGAGCAGCGGCAGGGGTGGGTTAGATAACCGTCGCCGAGCCTTCCCCAGCCGCGATGGGCGACGGTTTGTCGGCAGTCCGGTACCGGTGACAGCCTCCCCCAGGGATCGGTCAACCGGAGCGGGCGCTGAATTTGGTCGCTGCTTTACCCGCCTGGGGTCTGAGGGGCGCAGCACCGTAACGTTGGCAGGCAGAGGGCTGGGGGGCGAGGCCAACCCGGTGACAGACTGATCGCCCAGCCTAGGACTACCCAGGCCGGGCCGGGGCAGCGGAGTATTTTGAAATTGCAGACTGTGGGCAGCGCCAGGAGGGGCCTGAAAGCTATGGGGATGCATCTGTAGCGAATTTCTGCTGGCTGCGGCCATGTCTGGGGCCGAAATATTGCCCAGAGCTGGAGCGCCGGGGCGATCGCCCGAGGGAGTGGGGCCAGGAGCGGGCACCGGACGCCTAAAGCTGGGCAGCGAAGCGTTGCGGGCAGTCGACCGGGGTGGCTCAGCTGCCGCCGCTGGAGCGCCAAAATCTGGAGCTAGCTGCTGGTGCTGTCGCCACTGATTGCGACGTCGAGCCATGGGCGAAGGACGCTGGGTGCCGTCATTATCCCAGAGGCCACTCGCCTCGCCTGGTAGTTGAAGGCCATCTTGGGGAGGGTTAGGGCCCGGTGTAGGCTCATCCCAAGGCGACCTGGCATCGGAACGACCTGAGGCCGAAGAAAAGGGATTGCGAGAATCGTCGTACTGAGACATATATCCTGCCTGTGCCGTATGTGTCTTGGCCCATTACCTGGCTGACAGTTACCTAGGGTGCCCGCTATCTGGCTAACCCACTGCGGTCAGACCACCTAGAACGGTTCCTTCGCAGATGGGTTGCCCTTGGGTAATTTGATCTGTAACCTAACTGCCCGAGGGAAACTCCCCAGAGCCTCTAGCCCCCTTGGAGGAAGACTCTACCGCCCAGTTGACCTGGCGTAGAATGCCCCTAAGCATAGCTAACTCCTGGTGATCTGGCCCTGCCCGATGTAATAATCGCCGCAGCTTTGCCATCCGGCTGGCAGCGGTATGGGGGTAAAGATAACCGATTTTTAGCAAAAGAATTTCCAAGTCTTGATAAAACCCCTCAATCTGTTCCAGCGCAGCAGCGGGTGTATCGACGACGGGCGACTTCTCAGAGATAGCGGTTGCGGCGGGGGCCTCTGCCGTGGCGGCTCGGTGCATTAGATAACTGCACACCGCCACCGCCTGGGCCAAGTTGAGCGAGGGGTAGTCGTCGCTGGCCGGAATGCGCACCCAGCGCTGGGCATAGACCAGCTCAGCATTGCTCAGCCCCCGATCTTCGGGGCCAAAGATCAGGGCGGTGGCAAAGTGGTGGGCGGGGTCAGGGGGCAATAGCCAGGGTAGCGCCACTTCTGGGGGTTCTAGAGGTTGGTCTTGGCGGTGCAGACGACCGGTAGTGGCGATCGCCCGCTGACACCCCACCAGCGCCTCGGGCAGGCTGGCCACGGTGGTGGCAGCGGCGAGCACATTGGCCCCATGCACCGCCATCCGCCGGGCCGACTCGTCTCCAGGGTCGCACTGAGGGTTGACCAACACCAGGTGATGCAACCCCATATTCTTCATCACCCGGGCCGCAGCCCCCACATTGAGCGGCCCCGCTGGCTCTACTAAAACAATGCGAATTTGGTCGAGCTGCCAGAGAGCCATGGCGTACAGAGAGTTGTGGTTTGATCTGCGTCTCAAACCTACAACAATTCCCTAGCCCGACTCATCCTCAAACCGATAGCCAACGCCGGTCACTGTCTTGACAAAGGTGGGTTGCGACGAGTCGGGCTCGATTTTTTTGCGCAGGCGGGCGATATGGGTGTCGACCACCCGCTCGTCGCCAAAGAAATCTTCGCCCCAGAGTTTTTCGATCAGGTGGTGGCGGCTCCACACCCGACCGGGGTAGCTCATGAAGGTGGCCAGCAGGTCAAACTCCAGGGGCGTGAGATCGAGCAGCTCGGTCTCGCTGGGGGCAATTTGGCGCTGAGCGATGCGCTGGTCAAGGTCAAGGCTGAAGTGGGTGGTGCGATAGGTTTGGCTCGGAGCTTCTTGGCCGTGGCGCAGGCTGCGACGCAGCAGGGCTCGCACCCGGGCCACCAGCTCTCGCGGGCTGAAGGGTTTGACCAAATAGTCGTCGGCACCGGTAGAGAGACCGATGATGCGATCGATCTCTTCTCCCCGAGCAGTGAGCATGAGAATGTAGGGGTCTTTGGCCCCCGGCCCCTGGCGAATGCGGGTGCAGACCTCAAGACCGTCTAGCTTAGGCAACATCACGTCGAGAATGATCAGGTCGGGCTGGAGGGTCTGCTGGTAGCGCAGAGCCGTTTCGCCGTCTTCGCAGACCTCGCAGGTGAAGCCATCTTTCTCCAGGTAAAGCCGGATCAGACGGGCAATTTCGGTTTCGTCTTCGACAATTAGAATTAGCACCGCGACCTACTCTAAGTGACTTGTCAAAACCCTTCTCCCCAGGGTCGGCATCGCAACTCGCTAAGCTGGGAGCGCCCATGGCGGTGTGTCTCCCCCGTCACGGCCAACCAACCCTCTGCCCCTGGGCTTGGATTTACTTTATCTTGGCTCAGAATATCAACCTTGATCTAGCATACTCACTAGGGAAATCTCGACCGCAGCCCAATGCTCCCCTGAGCGTGGGAAAATTTCCGCACGAAAAATCCCCCCTTTCTGCTGGCCGCAATCAGCCTTGGGGTATGGGCAGGTTGGCTCAGGCTGACCGGGTTTCGCCAGGTCATTCGGGCGGCGGTTTGCGCTTTGGAGCATTGCTGTCTGGAGCAGTATCCACCGGTATTCTATGACCTCACTTTCACCGTTTATCTCTACGGGTTCGAGGGGCTTTGAGCTTCTCGAACAGGCCTTTGCCAGCTATCTCAAGGAGACTCATCTCTACCCTGGGCTCACCCAGATCGGCTGTTCTGAGCGATCGGGGCGGCTCTTATTGCTGGCCGATCACCCGGCACCGGAGGTAGGGGAGCCCAACGATCTGCTGCGGGAGCTGGAGGCGGCCTTTCGGGAGCTGGTGCCGACGGTGGGGCTGCCCGAGGCCGACTGGGCGCTGACAGCTGAGCTATCGGTACGCATTGCTCTCCAGCTTGTAGGAGCAACTCAGCCCTACGCCTTCCACACGTTCACTTGGCACCCTGAAGATGCCGCCCAGCTGCTGTTCCCCGTGGCCCCAGCCACCGATCGAACCGCCGCCGCCGAACATGGAGAAGAGTCTGCGATCGATGGCAGCTTGGGTGAGGCTGAGACGACGGGCTCCGCCGCTGGTCGGGCGGCAGGCAGTTCTCCTGCGGCAGCACCTGGCGCGAGTGTTCTTCACCCCGAGGAAGCGCTGCCGGCTATGGCCTCTTTTAGCGACCAGGCGCTGGCTCTGCCCGATGTGACTGTTCAACCGCCGCCGCCCAACCCATGGCTACAGCAGGGGCAGCACTGGGCCAAGCAGGGGGTGCGATCGCTGGGCTACTACTGGAGCTATGGCCTGGCGGCGCTCATTTTGGTGGGCAGTGGGGCCTTTGCCTATGCTCTGTTGCGGCCCTGTGTGGTGGGTAGCTGCGATCGCCTCGATCAGGCTAACGAGTTCTATGACCAGGCCCAAGAAACCCTGGCTGGTAGCTCTAGTGGCGATGACCTGGCGGCAGCCCAGGCCGACATTCAAACCGCCATAGATCTGCTCACCCCGATTCCCACCTGGTCATCTCGCTACCCTGAGGCCCAGGCCGATCTCCAGCGCTACGAGGGCAGCGTGGCCTCGCTCAACGCGCTGATCCAGGCCCAGGCGATCGCCCGAGAGGCGGCTAACCTGAGCCAAGACCCGCCCCACCCGGTCGAGCGCTGGGTGAAAGTGCACCTACTGTGGAAGCAGTCGATGGATCTGCTGGCAGACATTCCGGCTGAGAGCCCGGCCTTTGACGTTGCCCAGCAAAAGCTGCGGGAGTACCGCAACAACCACAGCGCCATTGGCCGCCGCATCGTGGCCGAAGAAGAAGCCGAAGCCAACTTTAGTACCGCCATTCAAACCGGCAACCTGGCCCGTCAGCGGATGGACACCGCCAACTCCCTGGCGGGTTGGCAACTGGCCGACAAAGAGTGGCAGGCCGCCATCAAGGGGCTGACGCTGATTCCCCAGGGCACCATGGCCTACGGCGAGGCCCAAGCCCAGCTTCGAGACTACCAGCAGCAGCGGCTGCGATCGACCAACCGAGCCACCCTCGAAGAGGCCGGTGCCCATCACTACAACCAGGCGGTACAGGCCGCCCGCGCCGCCGCCGCCTACGAAGCCAAAGGTCAGTGGACCCTGGCGGTAACCCAGTGGCGGCAGGCGGTGGGCAGCGCCCGGCAAATTCCCGCCGATACGATTTTGGCGGAGGAGGGTGCCGTGCTGCTAGAGACCTACCAGCCCGCCATGGCCAATGCCCAAAACCGTCTGCGCAACGCCGTCGCCCTGCAAACTCTGACGACTACCCTGGCCCAGCTCTGCGAACTCTCGGCTACCCCCTGCACCGTGCGCGAAGACCCCAGCCAAATTCAGGTGGTGCTGTCGAGTCAGTATGCCGAACCGCTGCGCCAGGCGATTACGCCCCCCGCCGCCGACGGCACCTTTGCCTTTACCAACCAAATTAGCGTCAGTACCCAGCAGCTGATCGAGCAGATCATCACGACCAGTCACCAGATCGATCGCCAGGTGGCTATCTACGATGCCCACGGCGGGTTTGTGGCTCGCTATCGCCCCGATCTGGGCGGATTTGTCAAAAATTAACGGCTTAAACGGTAAATAGCTGGCGCGGGCTCACTCGCAGCTCACTCTGGCACCGCCTGCGACGTGGGGGCTATCTGAATCTGGTTCTTGCCGCTCTTTTTGGCACGGTAGAGGGCCATGTCGGCCTGCTGATAGCTGTAGACCAGCCCCTGGTCGAGGCTGAGCTCACTGATGCCAATGCTGGCCGACACCAGCGGGCAGCTACCGGGGTGGCCCAGGGCCGGTAAGGGAATGGCTTCAATCTGCTGTCTGACCAACTCAACTTTGATTTTGGCCTCTGAGGGAGGGCAACCCACCAGCAGCAGGGCAAACTCGTCTCCACCGATGCGGGCAGCTAGATCGACGGCGCGAATGTGGCCACTCAAAATCTCTGCCACCGTTTGTAGCAGCTGATCGCCAACCACATGACCGTAGGTGTCGTTGATGTCTTTGAAGCCGTCTAGGTCGATCAACACCAACGTGTGGGCGATCGCGCTCTGGTGGGGTAAGGCAGCCAGGCTGGCTTCTAACCCCCGTCGGTTGGCAATGCCGGTCAGGGGATCTTGCTCCACCAGCTCACGGGTGGCCATGAGGTCTTTGTGGGTGTTGAGCATTTGGGGCACTAGACCCTTGAGCTGCCAGGCGGTGTAGAGGCTGACCGTGGCAGTGACCCAGCTCCAGCTGCCCTCCAGCCAGTAGTTGGCATGCCAGATATTCCACACCCGAATGCCGTGGCCAATGCCGCAGCTAAAAATAAAGGCGGCGAACAACAGCAGTACCGGGCGGATCTGAGCGGCAATATGTTGCCGGTTTAGCAGCAGCAGCCCTGGAATAGAAAAGTAGGCCACTAAAATTAGGCTGTCGCCGACCGCATGGAGAGACGTCAACCACGGATCCCACAAAAAGCAAGACCCGTGGGGCATTAGAGCAATCATAGGATGCACATTCGAGAAACACAGCCAGCCAGCCCGAGGTGACCCGTCATACCTACCCCCAGGCCCAGGATGAGGCAGCACTTTACGACAAAAACTTTTGTAACAGCAGGTTTTCTCAGCCTGGCCCCCAATTTTTGGGGGCCAGGGCTAGGGATTCCTAGCCCTGGCCAAAGGCGGAGTTTTGCCTGGAGGGAAACTACAAATACCAAGCTGGACTCGGTATTCCTCCAATCCGATGGTCATTTTGTCAGTAGACTCTGAGTTATTTTAGAGTTCCCAACTATGGCTTTGTTGCAAACCCCGCTGTATTCTGCCTGCGTTGAGCACCAGGCGCGTCTGACTGAGTTTGCTGGCTGGGCTATGCCGGTGCAGTTTAGCGGTATCAAACAGGAACACCAGGCCGTGCGCGATCGCGCCGGGCTGTTCGATATCTCCCACATGGGCAAATTTACGCTGACAGGGCCGGGAGTAATTGCCGCGCTCCAGCGACTGGTACCGTCTAACCTGGCTCGGCTAGCCCCTGGCCAGGCCCAGTACACCGTGCTGCTCAACCCCCAGGGCGGCATCATTGACGATTTGATTGTCTACCTCAAGTCGCCCCAGGGAGCCGCCACCGAGACCGTAGCCCTGATCGTCAATGCGGCCACCACCGCCAAAGACAAGACCTGGTTGCTCGACCACCTGGCTGGCACCGCCATCGATCTGGTGGATGAATCGCGCGATCGCGCTCTGCTGTCGATTCAGGGGCCAGAGGCCGCCGCTCTGCTCCAGCCCCACACCGACCTGGATCTGGCGGCGCTGGGTCGCTTTAGCCATGGGGAGGGGCCGGTGCTGGGGCAACCAGCCTTTGTGGCTCGCACGGGCTATACCGGCGAAGACGGCTTTGAGGTGATGACTGATCCTGCCACCGCCCAGACCCTATGGCAGGCGCTCATTGCCGCCGGGGTCGCCCCCTGTGGCCTGGGTGCCCGCGATACTCTGCGCCTGGAGGCCGCCATGGCCCTCTACGGCCAAGACATCGATGACAGCACTAGCCCCCTAGAAGCGGGCCTGGGCTGGCTGGTGCACCTCGACGAAAAGGCAGACTTTGTCGGGCGATCGGTGCTAGAGGCCCAAAAGGCCACCGGCGTCAGCCGCCGCCTGGTGGGTCTGGCCATGGCGGGGCGCCACATTGCCCGCCCCGGCTACCCGGTGCTACACCAGGGCCAAGTCGTGGGCACCGTCACCAGCGGTACCCTAGCCCCGACGCTCAATATCCCCATTGCCCTGGCCTACGTAGCGGCCCCGTTGGCCAAAATTGGCCAACCCCTCGAAGTGGAGATCCGGGGAAAAGGCCAGTCTGCAACGGTGGTGAAGCGCCCATTTTATCGAGCCGGATAAGCCGGTGCGTGGGCAAGGGCTCCTCAGGTGGCTCTGATGCCGGTGCCTACGGGCGCGAAATGTCTCGACTCGTGGCACACTGGCACTGGATTGTGTGTGTCATTCAAGACAAGCGATGCTGGGGCGACTTCTGGAAAAAGTTTCTCCTCGGGTGGGCAGTGCTCGCCCTCCAGCGACTCCAGATGCCAAATAAAGCTGGTATTCTCTTTCCTGGCAATCTGCTTAGCTACTGCACCATCCTTATTTTTCTGGGCAACGTTTTCTGGGCAATGTGAGGTTATGCCATGGCATTTGAATATCCTGAAACGCTGAAATATCTTGATAGCCACGAGTATGCCCGCGTCGACGAAGACGAGGGCATCGTCACCGTGGGCATTACCGCTTTTGCCATCGATCAGCTGGGCGACATCGTGTTTTTAGAGTTGCCCGAGATTGGCGACAGTCTTGAGAAGGGCGAAAAATTTGGCACTGTGGAGTCGGTCAAAGCTGTAGAAGAGCTCAAGGCCCCGCTCTCTGGGGAGGTGCTTGAGCGCAACGAGGCCCTGGTTGAATCTCCAGAGCAGATTGGCGACGACCCCTACGGCGACGGCTGGCTGATCAAAGTTAAGGCCACCGATCTCGACGATCTCGACGACACCCTGACCGCTGACGAGTACAAAGACCAAGTGGGCGGCTGATGACTTTCCCTGGCCCGTTCGCAGCAGTGGCCATTGCGTTTCTCAAGCGCATGGCTATACTGAGGCTGAGTTTAGGACAAGGGCATGGCTTTAAACCCAAATACCCCTGAGCGATCGCCCCACCCAAAGGCCGAGGCGAGGCTACGTCGACCGACAATCCGGCCAGGAGCGCGCGCTCCTGAGATGCCCGCTGTCGCTCTGCCCACTGAGGCCCTGCCCGCCGACCACGGGGCCTATGGGGCTCATTACGATCCCCTGGCTGAGCTGCGCCAGCAGGTAGCCGGTGGGCAGGGGGCAGAGGCTCCACCCCCAAAGCCGCCGCTAACCCCTCTACAGCGCCTGGCACAACAGTGGCCTATGTGGACGGTGGGTACCCTGGTAGCGGTGACGGGGGTGGGGATATTTTCGGCCATCAGTCTGTTTCGCATTCCCAACTTGCCTAACTGTCGGGCGATTTTTTGGCCGACAGCATCGGCCACCACTCGGCTGCAATGTGCCGAGGCCTATGCCGATCAGGCCAGTGTGGAGGGTTATCTCGATGCGATCGCCCTGCTAGAGTCGCTGCCCTCAGACCATCCCCTGCGCGGCGAGATTGACCTGCGCATCGAAGACTGGTCTGAAAAAATTCTTAACCTGGCGGAAAATGCCTTTCAGGCGGGGGATCTATCCGGCGCCATTGGCATGGCTCGCCGCATTCCCAACCACACGGCGGCGGCCCAGATGGTCACCCAGCGGGTAGGCGAGTGGAATGAGATTTGGCAGCAGGCCGAGACGATCTATCAGGCCGCCGAGGCCGACCTCGGTCAGCTGGCGTTTCAGGATGCCTTTGCCAAGGCAATTCAGCTGCTCACCGTGGGCAACACCCACTGGGAAACCGTTAAGTACGACGAGCTGACCGGCAAAATCACCGCTGCCCGAGACGATCTCAACGAACTGGGACGGGCCAAGGAGCTAGCCCGCCAGGGCACTCTCAAGGCCATGGAAGAGGCGATCGCCATTGCCCAGGGCATTGCCGCTGACAGCCCCGTGCACCGAGAGGCTCAGACGGTGCTACGAGAATTTGGCCAAGACCTGCTCGATCTGGCCGAGGACGCCCTCGATCGGCGCGATGCCGTGGCCGCTGGGCAAATGCTCGACGCGATTCCGGCTACCCTAAACCTGGGCGACTCGATCGCCGACATGCGCACCCTAATCGACGCCAGCCAAATCTCCTGGCAGGGGGGCCTGTCTGGCCTAGAGGGCGGCATTGTGCGGCTCCAGAGCATCAGCGCCGATCGCCCCCTCTACGGCAAGGCCCAGGCCCTCCTGCGCCGTTGGCAAAACGAGGTGGCAGGCCGCACCCAGCTAGAGTGGGCGCGCCAGGTGGCCCTCCCCGGTACGGTCAGCGATCTCCAGGCCGCCATCATTGCCGCCCAAGAAGTTTCGCGCTCCAACCCGGCTTGGGAAGATGCTGAAACCGAGATCAGCCGCTGGCGAGGGCAAATTGAAACCGTCGAAGACCGCCCAATCTTGAGCCAGGCCGAGCAGCAGGCCCAGGTGGGAGATCTGGCTGGGGCGATCGCCACCGCTCGCCAGATTGGCTCGGGTCGTGCCCTGCACAGCGAGGCCCAGCGACAGATTGGTGAGTGGCGAGCCGACTTGCAGCGGGCAGAGGATGGCCCCATCTTGGCCCAGGCGCGGCAGCTGGCGGCCCAGGGTCGCCTCAGCGAAGCGGTTGCCCTGGCGTCGCGCATTGGCTCGGGTCGGGTGCTGTACAGCGAGGCTCAAACTAGCATCGACACCTGGCGGGGGCAGCTCCAGGGGCAGCAGCTGCTAGGCCAGGCCTACCAAACCGCCCAGGCAGGCACCGTCAGTGCCCTGGCAGAAGCGGTGCGTCTGGCCCAACAGGTGCCCCAGAGCAGCCCCCAGCATGACGAGGCTAACCAGGCTCTCACCCGGTGGAGCTGGGATATTCTGCGGCTGGCAGAGACAGAGGTTTTCTCGAACCCCAGCCGGGCGATCGCCATAGCCGAAGCCGTGCCGGCCCAAACCGAGGCCTACGCCCAGGCCCAGCTACGCCTGCGGGAGTGGCGCGCGACCCTAGCCCCCCAAGAGGCGATCACGCTGCCCTAGGGGCTGTCATCAACTGAGCACCTATTGCCCTAAATTTGCCCTAAATTCAAGGGTTACAGCCCCTAGCCTGTGGGCGGGGGCGGACGTGGCAAGGCTGATCCCACCAGGGTATCGGCTGAAATTGATGACAAGCCCTAAGATTGCTCCGGCAGATGGCAAGGGTCAGTGTTCTAAGCCCAATGGCCATCGCTATACTATGGCAGGTGTTTTTCCCGCCCTCCCAGAGGTATATCCCAGGCATGGCAAGCCACTGGCCCATTATTGTCGGCATCAATCAATATCATGCGCTTCAGCCCCTGATGTACGCACAGTTCGATGCTCTCGAACTGCGAGATTTTTTGGTCAATGAGGTGGGTTTGCCCGCCGAGTACTGCGCCCTGCTGACCGATGTGGCGTCGATGGTGTATCAGGGGGCGGCGGCGCCCACCCGTGAGGTGATCTGGCAGCGGCTGGTGCAGAGCTGCGATCGCGCTGGCCCAGACGATACCCTGTGGTTTTTCTTTAGCGGCTATGGGGTGCAGTGGCAGGGGCAAGACTACCTGCTACCCATCGACGCCGACCCCAACCGTATCGAGCAGACCGGCATTTTGGTTGAGGCGGTGCTGTCGCAGCTGAGCCAGGGCAATCAGCGCCAGTCGGTGGTCATGCTCGACATCAACCGCCACCAGAGCGCCCTCAGCGCTGCCCCCGGCAGCGGCGGATTGGGGACTCAGTCCCTGACTCTGGCCCAGAGTCTAGGCGTACCCCTGGTGCTCTCCTGCCAGCCAGACCAATTTTCCCAGGAGACGCTGGCGGTGCGCCACGGACTCTTTACCGAGGCGTTGATCGAAGCCATGCGGTTTCACGGCTGTCTCACCCTGACCCAGGTGGTCGACTATCTGAGCGATCGCCTGCCGCAGCTCTGTCAACACCACTGGCGCCCGGTGCAAAACCCCGTAGCGGTCATTCCTCAGGGGCAGCAGTATCTAATGCTAGTGCCCCCCAGCCTGGTGGGCCAAATGCCCATTAGAACGCTGCCAGATTCCGAAGAGTCGTTCCCTGACAGGGCTGAGGGCGATGGTTATACCCCATCGATCTCCCCCAGCTGGCCGATTTCTCCAGGGCCGATTCCTCCCGAACCCAGTGAGCTAGATCCCATTTCTGCCCAGCCTCCTGACCAGAGCGGGGGGCGGCCCTCGCCCGAGCCTGCCGCTGATGAGCAGCCGACGTCTTCAAGACCGGCCCCAGAGCGGCTACCCAAGCCGTACCCAGAAACCTCTCCAGATCGACCTCTAGAACCCGGCGATTCCCCCATTGCATCATCCCCGGCTCCGGCCTCCTCTGCTTGGCAGCGATGGGCTATGGCCTCCCTGGGCCTGCTGCTGTTAGGGCTGCTGGGGCTGCTGGGGCGAAACCTGAGCAGCTTTCGCCGCCCAGCTGCAGCACCTGAGGCGATCGCCCCTTTATCTCCTGATGTGCCCCAGGCTCCCATAACGTCTCCAGCCGAGGCCCCGGCCCCCGCAGCCCCGACTCCAGAACTGGTTGAGCCCCTATTTCCAGGCACGGCAGTCAGCGGGGCCGAAGCCCTCAGCCAGGCCCGCAGCGCCCTCAGTCAGCGCCAGTTTGGTGAGGCCCTGGGCTGGCTCAGGCAGATCCCTGAGGTCGAGCGCCCGGCTGACTATGAGGCTCTGGTCACCCAGGCCGAAACCGGCTACGCCAGCGCCAGTTTCAGTGGCAACGCCGCCCTCGACGAAGCCCGCCGCCTGATCGAGCCTCTATCGGCCTCGCTGTTTAACGATGCCATTGAGCAGGCCCGCCAGGTGCCCGTGGGCGATCCCGCCTACGACCAGGCCCAGGTCGATATTCAACGCTGGAGTCAGGTGATTGTTGACCTGGCCGAGGGCCGCGCCGCCTCGGGCGATCTAGGAGGGGCGATCGCCGCCGCCCAGCTGGTACCCGAAGACCAGGGTGAGACCTGGGGGCAGGCCCAGGCCCAAATCCAGCGCTGGGAGCAGCGGCAGATCAATCGCCAGCTCCTGCAAGAGGCCCAGAGCGTGCTTCAGCCCGACCAGGCCACCTCGTTTCAAGCGGCGATCGCCCTGGCGCAGCAAATTCCCCCCGACTACCCCGAGTCGCCCATCGCCCGCGATCGCATCGACCAGTGGAGCCGAGACATTCTGGCTATCGCCCGCGCCCGGGCCGCCGATGGCCAGATTCCTGGTGCTATCTCTGCCGCCAATCTGGTGCCTCCCGGCACCGGAGCCTACGACCAGGCCCAGGCCGAAATTCGCCAATGGCAAGGTCAGTAGCTGGCTCAGCGTACCCCCGTTTACCCTTAGCCTCTTCTGTACGCCATGCCCTGTCAGTTATGCCATCGCCCCGTCACTGACCTCACCGAGCACCATCTGGTGCCTCGCCAGTACACCCGGCGACGCAGACTACCCACCAGCGCCACTGTGCTGCTGTGCCGCCCCTGCCATAAGCAGATCCACACCCTCTTTGACAACTCCACCCTGGCTCGCAAACTCAATACCCTCGACCAGCTCAAAGCAGAACCCAGGCTACAAAAGTTTGTCGCCTGGGTTCAAAAGCAGCAGCCCCACAAGCAGATTAGAAGCTATCGCTAGCTAGACCCTGGCGCTGGCCGTAGCGGTGGCGCTGGCCGTAGAGGGACGCTCTACGGGGTGCATTACCATGACTGAGCAGTTGGCATGGTGCATGACATAGTTGCTGACGCTACCCAGCAGGATCTCGCTCAGCCCTCGGCGACCGTGGCTACCGACAATAATCAGGTCAGCTCCCCAAGAGTTGGCCACGTCGCAGATCATCGGCGCCGGTTCCCCCGAACCTTGGGAAAATTCAGCTGTGACCCCCCTGCTAGTGGCGCGATCGAGCTCCTCTCGCAGGCGGGCAACGCCCTGGGCTTCAAACTCTTGCCAGCGTTTTTGGTAAAGCTGCCAGGTAGAGTCTTCGAGCACCGGGTAGTAAGCCTGGTACGAGCGAATAGGAACGCCAGGACTACCCTCCTCGTAGGCGGAGAGCACATGCATCAGCATGAGCTGAGCCTGGGTAGCCTCGGCTAGGCTAAGGGCGCTTTCAAAAATCTCTTGCCGGTGGGCAGAGTTGTCGAGGGCGACGAGAATTTTTTTAAACATGGCGGTGAGTCTCCTGTTTTGCAGGCCCGCGTTTTTGGCTCTCTGTTCCCCGTTCACAGATTGAATTGAGGGGAAATATAGCGGTAGAGAATGTAGCAACAGAGTCAGCGATAGAGCCAGGCCAGGGGCGATCGGCTACTCTCCTATTATAAAAAATAGGCTCCCCAAGATTGATCGCCGTAACAATGCCTTACGCGACCTGGGCCTTACGCAGCCTGGCTATAGGCTAGCTCTCCCATGATGTAGGTGGCGGCAACGGCGCGATCGCCCCCCATGATCACCAGCGAAAACAGCAGATCTTCCACTTCCTCAAGGGTATGGGGCATATCGCCCCCATTGCGCAGCGCCAGCAGCGGAGTGGCCCTGGGGTCAAGCACGACAAAGTCAGCTTCATTACCTGGGTTAAAGCTGCCCAGCTGGTCTTCCAAGCACAGCGCTCTGGCCCCGCCCAAGGTGGCTAAAAACAGCGATTTAAACGCCGAGAGTTTTTGCCCCCGGAGCTGCGCTACCTTATAGGCCTCGTTGGTGGTTTGCAGCATTGAAAAACTGGTGCCCGCCCCGATGTCAGTCCCCAAACCCACCTTGACCGGGTGCTCGGGATCTTTAGCCTGCTCAAGACGAAATAGCCCGCTGCCAAGGAACAGATTAGAGGTGGGGCAAAAAGAAATTGCCGCCTTAGCCGCTGACAGCCGCTGAAATTCGGCGTCGGTAAGCTGTACCCCGTGGGCAAACAGCGATCGCTCTCGCACCAGCCCCGTCTGGTCGTACACATCCAAGTACCCGCCATACTGCGGAAACAGCTCTTTGATCCAGACCACCTCGTTGACGTTTTCTGACAGGTGGGTGTGCAAATATACATCGGGAAACTCATCTAGCAGGCGCGCCGCCAGCCTCAGCTGCGCCTCGCTGGAGGTGCCCGCAAAGCGAGGCGTCACCGCGTAGAGCAGTCGCCCCCGCCCGTGCCATTTCTCAATCAGCGCCTTCGACTCGTCGTAGGCTGACTGGGCCGTATCGCTGAGGTAGTCTGGCGCATTGCGATCCATCATCACCTTGCCGCTGATCATGCGCAGGTGGCGGGCTTCGGCAGCCTCAAAAAAGGCTTCTACGGAAGCGGAAAACACCGCTGCAAACACCAGGGCCGTCGTAGTGCCATTTTTCAGCAGCTCATCGAGAAAGACCTCCGCCACCGATCGCGCATAGGTCGGGTCAGCAAACTTGCGCTCAGTGGGAAAGGTATAGCGGTTGAGCCACTCCAGCAGTTGCTCGCCGTAGGCAGCGATCATCCCCGTCTGGGGGTAGTGAATATGGGTATCGATAAAGCCAGGGGTAATCAGGCAGCCCCGGCGGTCAATCAAAGGTATATCCCCCAGCTGCGGCTGGAGTTCTGCATAGGGGCCGATCGCCTCAATGTAGCCCCGGCGCACCACCAGCAGCCCATCGGCAATGTAGCGCACCGCCTGAGCCACCGGTTCATAGAAAGGATCGCCCACACAGTCGAGCAGTGCCCCTCGAATGGCGACGGTGCCCTCTGCCCCTGGCTGTGCCCCTTGACTCGCTATGCCCACACCCCAATCTCCAACATGGCTGGATGAATCATACTCTTCCCAAGAAAAAAGAGCGAACTAGGGGCTGTCATCAATGAGTCGCCTATGGCCCAAAGATCAGAGGTTGTGCTAAATCCTGCTTGCCTGCCCTCGATTCAGCAGGGTGAACAGCGGTAAGGCCTCCGGCCAGGCTACGCCAACGCCCTACAGGTTGGCCGGTTGGGCATCAGGGGTATAGAATTCGGATTCGGTATTACAGCCCCTAGCCTGTTGTTTGAGTCGGGCGTGGCAGGGCTGGTCTCACAAGGGTTTTGGTTGCAATGGTTGACCTGCCCTAGGGCGCGTCAACCATCTGCTGAAACTTGGGATGATCGCGCAGGCCGTCAAAATGGGCGTCAATTTGCACCATCACCCGGTAAACATAGGGGCTGAGCACAAAAGTACGGTAGAGGTTTTTGAGAGTTTGCTCTAGATCACCCGCCATGGCGCAGGCGCGGGCTTTGCCGTACCAGGCGTTGGGGTTTTGGGCTTGGTAGCTCAACGAGGTGTCGAAGCTATCGATCGCCTCTCCGTAGCGCCCCAGCTGAATCAGCACCGTGCCGCGCTGGTTCCAAAGGTAGTGGGCGTTGGGCTTGAGGTCGATCGCCTTTTGCAGCGCTTGCAGCGCCTCCTGGTAACGGTGTAGCCCCCCCAGAGCCACCCCCTGGTTGTAGCGGGCGCGGTGGTCTTGGGGGCTCAGCCGCAGGCTGCGCTCAAAACTGACGATAGCATCGGCGTAGCAGCGCAGCTGGTTTTGGGCGGTGCCCAGGTTGTACCAGGCCTTGTTGTCGTCGGGGGTGAGCTTGACAGCCCGCTCTAGATGGGTAACGGCGGCTTCGAAGTGGCTGAGCTTGGCCAGAGCATGGCCCTTGCCGTGCCAGGCCAAACCATGGTCAGGGCAAAGGGCGATCGCCCGGCTAAAGCTCTCGACAGCAGCCTCATACTGCTTCAGCGCCGCTAGGCAAAAGCCGTGCAGGGTCCACACCTCATAGTCACTGTCATTCAGGGCGATCGCTTCCTGAAACCGGCCCAGGGCATCGCCGTAGCGGCCAATGGCATAGAGGGCATCGCCCTGACCACGGAGCAGCTCGGCCCGGCTGAGTTGAGGCCGCTGAATGTCAGAACTCAAGGACATACACAGTTGGCGTTGGTCAACGCATAGAGAATGAACCTACTCCAAGCTTGCCCAGTTCTCTAGGGGCGATCGCCACGGCAACCCCAGGTCAAGCTCCGGTTGATTTCCACCGCCCTCTTGGTCAAACCTGCCATCTAGGATCCTAAGGATAAACAAACCGACTAGCACCCGCTATTTGTGCCGTATGTAGTCATACAGTGCCACATACTCTTCACCCGGATGGTGCCAAGAAAAATCGTAGGCCATACCCTGCTGGGCAATTTGGCTAAAGATCTCGGGCGCGTTTTTCCAGGTGTCAAAGGCACGGTTCATCGCCGACTCCAGGGCAACGGTATCGTCTTGAAAGAAGACAAACCCATTGCGTTCCTCCGGCTCATGCATCGTGTCATAGTCCCAGTCAAACACCGTGTTGACCAGGCCCCCCACCCCGCGCACAATGGGCACCGTGCCATAGCGCAGGCCAATCATCTGAGTAAGGCCACAGGGCTCAAAATTGCTGGGCACCACAATCATGTCAGCCCCGGCGTAGATCAAATGGGCCAGCTCTTCGTTAAAGCTGAGCTCTAGATGCACATCGGGGTTGTCATTGAGAAAGAGCTTTTCGTGCCAAAACCAGTCGTTGATGGTCTTCTCAGTGGCCGAGCCCAGCAGCACAAACTGCGCCCCTCGCTCCAGGGCGTAGTAAATGGCGTGGTGCACCAGATGCACTCCCTTCTGATCGTCCAGGCGACCGATAAAGGCCACCAGAGGTTGATCGCTCTGACGCAGCAGTAGGCGATCGCGCAGTTCCTTTTTATTTAGCGCCTTGTCCTCAAACGTGGTCAGGCCATAGTGGTGAGGAATATAGCGGTCTGACTCCGGGTTCCAGACCTCATAGTCAATGCCGTTGAGAATGCCCGAAAACTTCTGCTGGTGCGTATGGAGAGTGTGCCCTAGACCAAAGCCCTGGGGCGTGTGCTGGGCCTCCCAGGCGTGGTAGGGCGACACGGTGTTGACATGGTTGGCATAGGTAATCCCTCCCTGCATAAAGTTGAGGGAGAAGGGGTTGAAATTGTCCCGCAGGCGACCGTACTCGAAATAGTACTCTGGCCGGTTTAGCCCCGTCGCCTCAAGGATGTCAACACCCCCAAAGCCCTGGTGCTTGAAGTTGTGGATGGTGTACAGCACCCGCTGAAACTCCATGCCGTTGTACTTGTAGATCTCGTAGAGCATGACCGGTATCAGCCCCGTCTGCCAGTCGTGGCAGTGAATCACATCAGGGCGCTTGTTGCTGCGCAACAAAAACTCCAGCGCCGCCTTGCTAAAAAAGGCAAACCGCATCGGGTCATCGTCGCAGCCGTAATAGCACCCCCGATTAAAAAACATCTCCCACGACTTGGGCTCAATGAAAAAGCACAGCCGCCCGTGCACCCACCCACAGAGCACATCGCAGAGAATATCAGTGCCATACCAGGGCACCACCAGATCGCAGTAGGCCTCGTGCAGACCCCAGATGTGGTCGTAGCGCATGCAGTCATACTTGGGCAAGATCAGCTCAACGCAGTGTCCCCGATTCTCTAGCTCCCGACTGAGGCCATAGACCACATCCCCCAGACCGCCTGCCTTAATCACCGGAGCACATTCCGAAGCGATCTGCACAATATACATAGCGGCTCTCCGAGACCAAAGCTCATTTTTAATGCCCCCATTCAATCAGGATGTTGGAGCGTAGGCAAGGGGCGTAGGGATGAGAGCAATATCAGGGTAGCGAAGGACGACATGGACCCCTCACGTGCTAACTGTTCCCTTCTGCCTTGAGCTGCTCCAGCGCTTGCCAGCGAGTCTCCAGCTCCTCTCGCTCCTGCTTCAGGCTGCGCTCCAGCTCTTGAATTTCATCACGGCGGGCGGCAGTTTCTAGAGCACGGCGCTCAACCTCCTGACTCTTTAGGGTGAGCGACTGACGCCACCGCTCCGCCCGCTCGATTTCTTGCTCTAGGGCTTCGGGGGTGACACCGCAGGCCAAATAGTGCTCAACTAGGCCCAGTACCCACGGGGTGGCATCTTGCACCGAGGCGATCTGATTGAGGTTGTCCAACTCTAGCAATACCAGATTGCCCTCCTGAAAAGCCAGCAGCCGGGTTGTCTCAACCAGACGCTCAGTAGTCAGCCGTGACCAGGTGGCGTCAGAGGTCTGCTCAGCCAGCAGCAGCAGCTCTGCACCACCTAAAAATGCTTTTTTTTGAACCTTAGCCAGGTATTGCATTAGCGATTAAATCCATACCCTTATGGCATGAGTATAGCCGGTAAACTCTAGGCTTTAGGGGCTTATCTCCACTGTTAGAGTCAGCCCAGCCCATGGCGCTACCGACCGTAGAAATGCGGATTTTTCCTGCTGCTTTTTGTGGCGATAGGGTGAACAAGTCGGTTATACCGCCGATGCGGCGAATTGTGCCTATGACTAGAATCGAACAAACATACTAAGTTGAAGCGGCTTATTTAAAGCTTCTTTATACCTGTAGCAGTTCTCATTCGAGTGAGGTATATCGGTGCGAAAATCTGCATGCCCCAGTCTCTCGGAGTTACAGTGCCACTCGATACCCCCCTTGATTCTTAGATTAGGGCGGGGCGTGGAAGAGCCTTAAGATGCTTCACCAGGATAGAAATTGCCATAAATCATCGGCTTGGTTATGATCAGGCCCGTCAACTGTTTGACCCATCAGAGTGCGTTACCATGTCTAATCTTGAGCAGACCATCGAGAAAATGTTTGCGGCCCGTCGACTCACGCGTCACGACCAACAGCAGTTGATGGCGATGTTTTCCCAGCGCGACTTGAGCCCTGGAGATGCAATTTTGATCAATCGGGTCTACGAAGCTCTCAGCCAAGGAAAATTGCGGGTGGTTGATTAAAGCGGCCCCCGGCACCCGGCAGAGTTTGGCACGGGTTCATTAGGATGACAGCCAACTGCCTCTGTCCTGGCGAATAGTCGAGATTGGCACGAGCTAAAATCCAACGCTATTGGGGGTGCCACTATGTGCACTCCGCTAAGGAATGTGGATTTATTAAGGTGAAATTCTTGGGTAGGGGCGAACGGTTGTTCGCCCTCACAGAGAATTGAACCGTCACAAGTTATTTAATCCACGATCCTAAGCTCATCAGCCTGCCCCCAGAACCAGCGAACCCGAACCCAGCAGTGCGGTAGGTGCGATCGCTCCTGCCGCACTGCCCATCCTTGACCCAGAAGACATATTTCTGGTGATTGAGTTTTCAAACAGCAGCCTTGAAAAAGACACCAAGGAGGAGCGGCTGGTCTACGCCCAAGCTGGTCTGGCTGACTATTGGGTGGTCAACCTGTGTGACCGCTGCGTCATCCTCTACCGAGATCCCTCAGAGGGCGACTACCAATCGGAGTAGAAGATCTACTCAGGAACCATAGCGCTGTTGGCCTTTCCCGATGTCGTCATCCACATCAATCAATTTTTAGATTAGGCAGCGGTCTGGCGCTTCTGCGGGCTACTGTCCCTAGACCCGGCACTTGGCACGGGCTTACTTTGCAGAGCCAGATCAAGTTTTTGTCAGTTAACCAGCTTATTTTCTATAGTTTGCAGTCCACATAGCATTTCCTGATAGTAAGGGACAAGTCAGAATCTGAGATTGCCGCATAGCTAGGATCCCAAATCCTTTAATACATTTCACTAAGCTAAAAAGGCTGTATAACTTTTAAGGCCTTCATAAACGATTTTTCAAAGCATGCGCGAGGCGAGCTGGATAAATATCACTAAGGTTAGTATCGAATCTAGGCTTTTCTACACCCTTAAGTGTCCATTGCGCAATATTTCCAGCTTCAATCTGTCTTAATAGCTGATCGATAGACTTAGCTAGCTCCGCTGCTTTTTCTGGATGATTCAAAATGGTTTTCTCGAACTCATCCAAATCATCATTGAACTTTTTCTTGAGCCCGTTGATTACTTGGATAAAATAATTAAATTGTTCGTCACCAGCTTGCCTGAAGTTTGTAAATGGTAAAGATACGACCTTAGAATGAGAGTTCTGTACAGGTAGCTGTTGCCTATGTGCTAAATCTTCACGAATCACCTCAGCGATACGATATGCCTCACTTTCTGTATAGTCTGCGTCATGTGCATCAGAGAGGCCCAGATGTGCTGCTTTTTTAGTAATTGCAGAAACTGTGACCGACTTTCCTTTGAAGTAAAGCTTTTTAATGTCGTTGCGCTTCATTCAAGTCTCCTAAAACTCGATGCTGTCGGGGGTGCGGGGGAAGGGGATGACATCGCGGATGTTGCCCATGCCGGTCATAAACTGCACTAGGCGCTCGAAGCCGAGGCCAAAGCCCGCGTGGGGCACGGTGCCAAAGCGGCGCAGATCTAGGTACCACCAGTAGTCTTCTACGGGCAACCCGGCCTCCTGAATGCGGCGCTCCAGCACGTCGAGCCGCTCTTCCCGCTGGGAGCCGCCGATGATTTCACCCACCTTGGGGGCCAGCACGTCCATGGCCGCCACCGTCTTGCCGCCGTCGTTGAGGCGCATGTAGAAGGCTTTGATGCCGGTGGGGTAGTCGGTGACAATGGTTGGCTTTTTGAACAGGTCTTCAGCTAAATAGCGCTCGTGCTCTGACTGGAGATCGATGCCCCACTCAACCGGGAACTCAAATTTTCGATCTGTCTTTTCTAACAGCTTCACCGCCTCGGTGTAGGTAATGCGCTCGAAGGTGTTGTTGATAATGTTGTCGGCTGTGGATAGCACCGAATTATCGATGCGATCGTTAAAGAAAGCCATATCCTCCGGGCACTGCTCTAGCACCGAGTGGAAGATGTATTTGAGAAATTCTTCGGCCAAATCCATATTGCCTACTAAGTCGCAGAAGGCTTGCTCTGGCTCTACCATCCAAAACTCGGCCAGGTGGCGCGAGGTGTTGGAGTTTTCGGCTCGAAAAGTGGGGCCAAAGGTGTAGACATTGCTAAAGGCCATGGCCATGATCTCGGCTTCGAGCTGGCCGCTGACGGTGAGGTAGGCGGGCTTGCCAAAGAAGTCTTGGCTGTAGTCCACCGCACCGTCTTTAGTTTTGGGAGGATTCGCCAAATCCAGCCCGGTGACGGCAAACATTTCCCCCGCGCCCTCGCAGTCGCTAGCGGTAATGATCGGGGTGTGCATCCACAAGAACGCACGTTCGCGGAAGAACTGGTGAATCGCCTGGGCGCAGGCATTGCGCACGCGAAAGACTGCTCCTAGGGTGTTGGTGCGCGATCGCAAATGCCCCAGCGTCCGCAAATACTCAAAGGAGTGCCGCTTCTTTTGCAGCGGGTAGGTTTCGCCATCAGCGGTGCCAAACACCGTGATGCTCTGTCCCTGCAACTCCACCCGCTGGCCTTTGCCGGGCGACTCCACCAGGGTGCCGCCAATTTCCACTGAAGAGCCGGTGGTGAGGTCTTTAACAACAGTGTCGTAGCCCGCCAGATCGGCACTCAGCACCACCTGCAAGCCCGCCATCGACGAACCATCGTTCACCTCCACAAAAGTGATGCCTTTGGCCTCGCGCTTGGTGCGTACCCAGCCCTGAATGGTGGTGCTTTGGCCCGGTTCGCCAGCGTGCAGAATGTCTCGAATGCGGGGCATAGTCGTGGTTGCCGTAGGAGGTTTGGTGAATTGTTATTTATTTTGACCTACAGGGGCGCGATCGCGCTTCCCCAGCCCCTAAAAGCCGTCTTTAAAGCCACCAACCCTCACTCCAAACAGGCCGCCGTTGCGGGTTGGAATGAGGGTTGGCGGTGCGGCGATGGGAGGGTGGGTGGGGGGCAGCTAGGTAGGTCGGCCCAGCTGGGTTGGGGGTTGTGAATGATGCACCTTGCTCTCTCGCCTAGACAGGCAGCAATCCGTCAAGCAAAGCGGTCGCCAAAAACGCAGCACCCATACCGCAGATCACCAGCCCCGCTCGGTTAATCGTAGCGCTCGGGGCGCGTTGAGTAATCTGCCGTCCGATCAGGAAAGCGGCGATCGCGATCGTCATCTGCACCACCGTAAAGCCAGCCAGGTAGGCCACCACCGGCATAGGTTCGGCACCAAAGATCGCCTCACCATAGGCAAACCCGTGGAATAGCCCGGCCAGAACAGCCAACCCAGTGATCACCGCACTCTGAGGGCGATGCTTGAGGGCCAGCAGTACGCCAAAGCCCAGCACCGAGGCGGCGATCGCCAGCTCAGCCAGCGGCAGCGTAATCTCAGCCAAGTGCAGCCCCGTCCCCACCATGGCCGCAGCGACAAAGGCCATGGGGATGGCGATACCCCAAGCGCTGACCGCTGCCAGTAGCCCCACCGCCACCACAAAGGCCAGGTGGTCGAGGCCAATTACCGGGTGCCCCAGGCCCGATAAAAAGCCTTCAGCAAAGGTGGCTGGCGTTCCCCCGCCAAAGGGGTGGTGGGCCAAACTGGGCAGAGGCAGCAGCAAAAGCATCGACACAGCCAGCAAAACCCCGCGTCCCACGGGGTTCTGCGACAGCCTAGATCTGATCAACTCCAGGGCAGTCAAGCAATAATTCATCCGTACCTCGCAGACGAAGAAAGAACAGTGATCAACAGAGGTGCGATCGGCGGGCGTTCTGGCTCAGGTGTTTGGTGCGCGGTTAGCCTAGTGCGCACCAAATGCCTTCACAGCTGCGGGACAGCGGCAGTTTTTCACGGCACTTTCCCCGTTACCTCCGGTGACTGATCCCCACCGGAACCGACAATGCCCAAGCATCATAGCACCGGGATGATCTGCCCCCATCACTGGTTTATCAATAGTCACTCTGGCGGCTCCGCCTGCCAAAATCACAAATCCAACGTTTCTCAGGCCAAAATTTCTCATACCAAATCTTGCTCGCCTGCCCCCGATTCAGCAGGGCGAACAGCGGTAAGGCCTCCGGCCAGGCTACGCCAACGCCCTACAGGTTGGCCGATTGGGTATCAGGGGTATGGAATTCGGATTCGGTATCAGGCCAAAATTTCTCAGGGCAGGCCCATGGGTTTGCCCCGCCCCCCTATTCCTACTCCTCGCAGTCAAAAGCCTTACCATAGGTTCGTTAGCATCAGGCAAACTCCACCCACCGTCGCCAATGGTTTCATCGTCTCGGCTGGCCCGTCAAAAAGAAATTGTCGAAGTGGTGCTTGGTAACGGCTGGGGCTACATGCGGCAGGTGCTGGTGGGGGGCAAGGCCGACGAGCCTGAGATTCCGCCCCCGGCGGTGCTGCGGAGGATTTTGACTGACCTGGGGCCAGTGTACGTCAAGCTGGGCCAGCTGTTAAGCACCCGGCCCGACCTCCTACCCCCCGCCTATATCGAAGAACTCAGCAGCCTGCAAAGCACGGTTCCCCCGATCGAGCCTAGGGAGATTGAGGCCTATATTCGCCGTCACCTGGGTCGCCCCCCAGAGGAGCTGTTTGAGCGGCTAGATTATCGGGCGATCGCCGCCGGGTCTATTGCCCAAACCCACAAAGCCATTCTCAAGGATGGTCGGCAGGTGGCCCTCAAGGTGCAGCGCCCCGGCATCGATCGCCAGGTCGACCAAGATATGACGCTAATTCGCGATGTGGCTAAGCTGGTGTCGGCCACCCAGTTTGGCCAGCGCTACAACGTGGTCGATCTGGCAGACGAGTTTGCCGATGCCATCAATGCCGAACTCGACTTCACCACCGAGGCGGGCTACACCGATCAGCTGCGCCGCAATCTGTCGAAGAGCACCTGGTATAACGCTAAGCAGCTGGTCGTGCCTCAGATCTATTGGGATCTGACCAATTCCAAAATCATGACCATGGAGTGGCTGGAGGGCTCTCCCCTGCTCAAGGCCGACCTACGGGCTGAAGATATTCACAGTAGCGCTATCGGCAAGCGAGCGGCGGCCACAACGCTGCTGTTTCGGGCGTTCTTTAAACAGTATTTTGTAGACGGCTTCTTTCACGCTGACCCCCACCCGGGCAATATTTTTTACCTGGAAGATGGCCGTCTGGCCCTGCTCGACTGCGGCATGATGGGCCACATGGACCCACGCACCCGCAACACCATGACCGAGATGGTGCTGGCGATCGTCAACTGCGATGCCCAGCGCTGTAGCCAGCTCACCCTGCAATTGGCAGAACCCCTCAAGCCGGTAAACCTGGCTCGGCTCGAGAGCGACTACACTCGGCTACTGGGCCGCTACTACGGCCTCAGTTTGGAGCAGATCAACACCGCCGAGATCTTTGGCGAGATTCTGTCGGCGGGCATTCGCAACGACCTGCGCTGGCCCGCCAACGTGGGGCTGTTTACCAAATCGCTGGCCAACCTGGAGGGGGCGGCTCGGCAGTTTAACCCTGGGGTAAACCTGATCGACGAAGTGCGTCCGCTGATGGCCGATCTGTTTCGTCAGCAGCTGGTGGGTGATGACCCACTGCAAGCCCTGCTGCGCACGGGGCTAGAGTTTCGCAATCTGTCGCTCAGCTCGCCGCGTCAGTTTGGCTTTTTGCTCGATCGCCTCAGTTCAGAGCAGCTCAAGTTTACCCTCAGCATTCAGGGGCTCGACGACCTGCGCCGCAGCATGGATGCCGCCTCTAATCGACAGGCCTTTAGTCTGGTGGTGGCGGCGTTGATCATCGGGGCGGCGATCGTGGCTACGGGGCGGCAGTCGCCCCAGGGACAAATTCTCAGCATTGTTTTGTTTGCGGCGGCCAGCTTCTTTGGTCTGTGGCTGCTGTTTAGCATTGTCAGGCCTGGACGGCGGCGCTAGGCTTGCCCGTTGGCCACCAGCCATAGATAGGCCAGTACGCCCAGGGCGGCTACGCCCGCTAAAGCCTCGCCTTGGCGGTTGAGAAAGGTCTGAAAAATAGCCCAGGAGTCGCGCAGCAGCTGTCGACGGGTTTGGCCCAGATCGGCCATCAGCGCCTTGACCTGGGTATTGACCTCCTCAGCGGTCAATTCATTGCGCCGGTAAGCGGCCTCGACAGCGTCAAGCTGTCGCCAGTAGTGCCGGGTGGCACCGATTAAGTCGGGAAGCATCTGTTAACTTTTGTAACTGCGTTGTTGACAGTCTAACGCTTCTCAAGATTTGGGGTGGGGCGATCGCAATAGTTCCATCCATCGGCTGCTTCTAGGTTCTGTCGATGTACCCAAGATTGGTAGGGGCGTTGCAGTGCAGCGCCCCTACCAGGTATCAGTTTTGAGCCGGGGTTTTGGGGGCAGATTTGGTATGCGCCGTTCTACCGTAGAGGCCAACGGTTGTTTGCCCAGTGCAGGGACATGCTTTGCGAGCAATGGCCCCAGGAAAACTCTGGCAACAAACATGTCTGAGAATGTTGTTGCGTTAGAAGGGCGCAGGCCCTGCTACCCAGGGGTATCTTTTGGGAGAAATCTCCTAACCCTGACCGCAATAGAATCAGCGCCCCGGCCTGGAGATGGAATTAGCGGCGAAACTCTGAGGCGACGATCATTGAGCCGATGCCCAGATCGGTGAAGATCTCGAGCAGCAGGGCGTGGGGCACCCGGCCATCGAGGATGTGGGCGGCACCGACCCCTTGGGCCAGCGATCGCACGCAGCAGGTCACCTTGGGAATCATGCCGCCCGCTACCACGCCGGTTTCGATCAGCTGCCGGGCCTGCTGAATATCGAGCTTGGGCAGCAGGGTCGAGGGGTCTTTGTAGTCTTCTAAAATGCCCTTGGTGTCGGTGAGCAAAATCAGCTTTTCGGCCCCTAGAGCGGCGGCGATTTCGCCCGCTACGGTGTCGGCGTTGATGTTGTAAGCCTGGCCGGTTTCATCGCTGGCCACGCTCGACACGATAGGAATATAGCCCGCCTCCACCAGAGTTTTAATAATGCCTGAGTCAATGCCGCTGACCTCCCCCACAAAGCCGACATCGGCAGCGCCCTGGGGCCGAGCGGTAATCAGGTTGCCGTCCTTGCCGCACAGGCCCACGGCCTTGCCCCCTTCCTGGTTGATCAGCGACACCAGTTCCTTATTCACCCGACCCACCAGCACCATTTCCACCACGTCCATGGTGGGGGCATCGGTCACCCGCAGACCGTCTTTGAACTGGGGCTCAATGCCCAGCTTGCCCAGCCAGATGTTGATCTCAGGGCCGCCGCCGTGCACCACTACCGGGCGAATGCCCACACAGGCCATAAATACAATGTCGCGAATCACTCCGGCCTTGAGGCTGCCGTCTTTCATGGCAGCGCCGCCGTACTTCACCACTACCGTGCGCCCTCGAAACTGCTGAATGTAGGGCAGGGCCTCGCTTAAAATGCGGACGCGAGTGGCCTCGGTCTCTTCGACGTTGCCCAGTTGCGGAGAAGGGGTCTGAACCATAGTGCTAACGATAAGGGTGGATAGGGTTTAGGTGACTTGCAGAAAAGAAGATACCAGCTTTAATCCAGCGACTGTAGCCGTTGTAGGGTTGACGGTTGCCCGTAGTGTATCAATTGAGCAGAGAAACATCAGTTTCAGCAGTTTCAGCGGCCAGTCTGGCCTCGACTAGGGTCAAAGTGCGGGCTACGATCGCCTCCACCTTCTCTTCAGCCCCCACCTCTACCCGCACGTCAGCCTGGGCGTAGAGGGGCTGGCGTTGGGCCAGTAGCTCAGTCAGCTTGGCATCCCAGTCTTGCCCCTGGAGCAGCGGTCGGCCCATATCGCCCGCCAGACGAGCTTGCAGCACTGCGGGCGGCACGTCGAGCCAGACCACAATGCCGTGGTGCAGATAGCTCCAGTTTTGCTGCTGGGTGACAATGCCGCCGCCAGTGGCGATCACCAGGCGACGGTAGGCCGACAGCTCGGCTAGCACCTGGGTCTCTAGCTGACGAAAAGCCGCCTCGCCCTGCTGGGCAAAGATTTGGGGGATGGGCTGTCCGGCTGCCGATTCGACTACTGCGTCAGTGTCAAAGAACTGATACCCCAGCGCCTGGGCTAACTCAGCGCCGGTACTGCTTTTGCCAGCACCCATCATGCCAATGAGATAGAGGTTGATACCGTTGAGGCGATCGGGGAGAGACATAGCAACAGGGGCGGGGTGAAGAGACAAGAGATGTAGATGTGGAGCGAGAAGGAAAGGGGGAAGAGGGCGGGTTAGGGGGTTAGGGCATCGTCAGCCTCATCCCAGTCGTCGGCCTCGTCACTGGGGGCCTCGTCACTGGGGGCTTCGGCCCAGGTAGCGGCAGCAGCGGCAGCAGCGGCAGTATAGGGGGCTTCAATCACTCGGTAGTCAGCGTCGACCACACCATCTGAGGCTACTTCAGGTTCGCCGAGGGGGGTGTCGTCAAAGCCGGGGCGATCGCTGTAGTCAGACTGCTCTAAGGCATATTCCTCGTCATCGGGTGCCAGCCCTGACCCATAACCCTGGTCGCCGTAGTCATTTTGAGCAGAGCCAGGGGAAGAACTGCCCGGCTCATAACCACCGATCGCATCGTCTGGGGGGGCGTAGATATTGTCGACCTGGCCATCGCTAGAGCCTGGGTCGTCGTCACCCCGGTAGCTGTAGGAATAGATTGACCCATCGCGATAGACCCGGCGGGGAGCCTGATTGGCCTCAAAATTGCGGTTAGGATCGGGTTGATCCCAGCCCTGATTAATGTCGTCGAGGTTGTCTTGCACTGGGCTAACCCCAGGGGCCCGGTAGGGTCGATTGGCAACGTCACCCCAGTCGTCGTCGAGCGCCCGCAGCGACTCGTTGACCCGCTGTTGCTGCTTGGCCCGCTGCTTGCTACTGCTAAACCAAGTAGTCACCCCATCGACGAGACCCGAGACAGATGAGCCCCCAGAGGGACTGTCAGAAGAACTGCCAGCGGTCTCAGGCTTGGGGGCCTGGCTGAGAGATTCCCAGTCATTCCACTGGCCGGGAGATCTGAGACTCGTCCAGGCCTGCCAATTGGGGTCTCCCTCGCCGGGGGCGCTGCTGCTAGATCGCCCCTGGCTACCCGCCCTCGGCCCCGGTGGCGGGTAGGGGGGCGGCGCGTTGACTCGGGTGTCGCTGTCGGCGGCGGCGGCTCTGGCCCCAGCGCTAGGATCGGTCGGCTCGTAGAAAGACTGGGGCCGATACTTATAGGCCGTCGAGCGATTGGCGGTACCGCCGCCTACGGCCCCCAGCATTGCTGTAGAAACTAGGGTGGTCAGAGCCCCGAGGGCGATCGCCCCCACCAGCCACACCCCCAGGGGCAGCGCCTGACTGCTACCGCCAAAAAACACCAGCGGCAGGGCCGGAGCCAGGTTTTGTACCCCCAGCAGCACCACCAAACCCACCACTAGCAAAACCACTATCAGCCGCACGGTAGCCATCGTTGATCGCTCCCCGATCGTCCTAAAATGCTATCCTGCCCATCCTATCGCGGCGGCGGCAACTGTTAGGGGGCATAGCGCCACGCCTGACCTTAGAGGCGGTTTACTGATCTGAGGGTAGGTGCCCCTGCCAGCGGTTCATGGGCACGCAGTCAATGTCGAGCTGATCGAGGGCGCGGGCCACCACAAAATCTACCAGGTCATCAATGGTCTGGGGCTGGTGGTACCAGGCCGGAATGGCGGGCACAATGCGCGCTCCGGCCTCCGCCAGGGTAGTCAAATTGCGCAGGTGAATCAGGCTAAAGGGGGTCTCGCGGGGCACCACCACCAGTTTGCGGCCCTCCTTGAGCTGCACGTCGGCGGCCCGCTCTAGTAGGTCAGAGCTGAGCCCCGCCGCCAGCCGCCCTACGGTGCTCATACTACAGGGGATGACTACCATGCCCGCCGCCCGGTACGACCCGCTGGCGATCGTGGCCCCCACATCGCCCCAGGGGTGGCAGCGCAGCTTGCCCGCCGTGGGCACCCCCGCGCGATCGCGCCAAAACATTTCCTGCTTCTCGGGGTCGAGGGGCATATGAATGCCCGACTCGGCCTGCCACACCATCTGCGACGCCTTAGACGCCACCAGATCGACCACACCGTCAGCGTTGAGCACATGCTTGAGGGTGTGGACGGCGTAGATGAGCCCCGAGGCTCCGGTGACGCCAACAATGAGAGGACGGGGGGAAGACAGGGCCATGGGTTGCGCCGAAACTATACCTAATCCTAACGAGTCTGGCGCGTCGGTGCCCTCCCGAGGGCGCAGAGCCTGCGCCCTCGGGAGGAAGCAAAATTCTTGGGTATTTTCTTAGCCAGAATGGTCTTTAAGTGAGGATTAGCTTAGCCAGAGGCTTTTTGGTAAAACTGCTGCATATCCTCAAACCAGAGCCGCCGCGACTCATCCCAGGTGTAGAACATGTGGCCCCCCTGGAAGTGTCTGAGGGTGAGGTTGCCGCGCAGGTCGTCGCCGAGGTTCATCTGGTCGACCAGGTGCTGGGACGAAAAGTAAGGGGTGACCAGGTCGTAGATGCCGTGGGTGATGTAGACCTGCAGATAGGGATTGAGCGCCATGCCCACCCGCAGGTCATCCACCGAGCCGACGTAGCCCTGGCGATAGTCGCTCTCGGGCAAAAATTCCCAGGCTTTAAAGACCTCAAAGCTCAGCAGGTTGTAGGTGAGGGTGGTATCGACTCCTAGGGTCGATCGCAGGTGGCTGTTAATCGCCCCGGTAAACAGGCGATCGATGCCCTCTAGGGTGGGGTCGGTGCCCTCGCTGTTAATGCGATCGGGAAAGGGGTCGATGGCCGTTACCGACCCGTCATAGAGGCCAAGAATGCGCTGCTGGTGGCGCAATAGCTCCCGAGCAAAGATGGTGATATCGATGCGGCCTCGGTGGCGCTGCACCACCTCAGCAGGTAGGCCGATCAGCCCAGCGAGGTCGCTAAATACCTGCTGCTGCTGTTCTACGGGGGCGGTATTGCCGAGGGCCAAGAGTGGTATGAGCTGGGTGCGGGCAAAGTGGGCAGCTTTGTCGCCGTGGGTACGGGGGCTGTCGGCGGTGGCAACGCGCCCGTGGTAGACCGCCGTGGCCGCCATCGAGGGGATCACCGCTGCCCAGCTGCTGAGGTTGTAGTCGTTGCCCTCCAGCAGCATAAACTCCATCACTGGGGAAATAATCACCGCGCCACAGAGGCCGATGCCGTAGTCTTGCTGCAGTTTGCGACACAGCTTGGCCACCCGAAACCCGCCGTAGCTCTCACCCGCGATGAAAATGGGTGACAGCCAGCGGTGGTGGGCCGACAGGTAGCCCTGAATGAACTCGCCCAGGGCGCTGAGGTCGCGATCGACCGCCCAAAATTTTTTGGCCCGGTGGTTGGCCCCATCGTCAGACTTAGCTTCAGATTTGTCGGTGCCAGATGATTTATCGCCTGAGGCTTCAGATTTGTCGTCGGGCAGGGGGCGGCTAAAGCCGGTGCCCAGGGGGTCAATAAACACCAGGTCGGTAAAGCTCAGCCAGCTCTCGCCGTTGTCGGCCACCTGCACCGGCGGTCGGGGCAAGCTACCGTCGGGGTTAAACTGAACTCGCCTTGGCCCCAAAGCCCCCATATGCAGATAGGCCGAGGCCGCCCCCGGCCCCCCGTTGAAAACAAAGGTAATGGGCCGCCGCGCCGGGTCTTGATCGGCCAGGGTATAGGCGACATGAAACAGCTCGGCTACGGGCTTGTCATGTTCGTAGAGGGTTTGCCACTGGGCTGAGGCGGTATAGGGCTGCCCCTGGAGCTGGTGATGGGTGGTGTTGCCCTGACGCGGCGGAATGTCTGCCATGGAGATGCAAAAGGAGTGAAGACCTTACCTGTTATAGCGTGGGTTGAGATTGGGGTTAGATTGGTGACACCAATTTTGCCTGGGGAGGACTGATGCGATCGCTCTTACTCGATATTGCCAGCGCCTTCAACAACGTCTACAGCGACTGGATCTGGTGGAACCTGTTTTTAGCCTTTATTCCCCTGATGCTCAGCTTTAGCCTGTTTCGGCCTGGGGTCGTACCCCAGAGGGTGTTGCAGGTGGCCTGGGTGCTGATAGGCGCGATCGGGGTGGTGGGCATTTGGCCCCGGTTGCCACGGGTCATTCAAGGCTGGTTCAATATTGTCGGCGATGGTGGCACGGTGACCCTGCTGCGGCTGCTATGGCTGCTAGTGGTGATCGGATCGGCCACCGCCCTCAGCCTGCTGCTAATAAAAAAGCAGCATGTCAATCAGGGCTGGCTATGGTGGGCGGGGGTGGCCGTCTTTCTCGCTTTTTTGCCCAATGCTCCCTATGTGCTTACCGACATCATTCACCTGATTCGCGGTATTAGCTCGGGGCAGATTCCGGTTTGGGTGGTGGCGCTGGTGTTTATCCCCATTCACAGCGGTGCTATTTTGCTTGGGTTTCAGGCCTATGTGGTCTCGATTCTCAACCTAGCGATCTACCTCAAACAGCAAGGGGCCAGGATGTGGATTTTGCCAGTGGAGCTGACGATCCATGCCCTTTGCGCCGTAGGCATTTATCTGGGCCGTTTTTTGCGCTTCAACAGTTGGGATCTGGTGGTTGACCCCACCGGTGTGATGGCTGATACCCTCAACGTGCTCACCTCCCGTCGGCCAGTGGCGGTGATGGTGGTTACTTTTGTGATTCTCGCTAGCCTCTACTGGGCCGCTAAACAGATCACCCTAGGACTGAAACTCCGCCTGCGCTACGCCCGCCAGGGGCTAGACGCGCTGGATTAAGCAGGGCAGACACGTGGGTCTGCCCTGAACCTGGCATGGGGGTGTCACCGATCGCGGATTTTCCTATGGCGGGAACCCGGGCGAACATGTGGGTTCGTCCCTACGGGGGATGGACAGGCCGTGCTTATCCGGAAAGGGCGATCGCAACCCTGTAGGAGAAAGCGGGCACCTTAGCCCTAGCGAAATCCCAGGAAACTATGTCCTTTAAAGCCAGCGTGCAGCACTTTCAGACCCTAGTGACATCGTTTCACCCGGTGGTGGTGATCGACACAGTAGAGGAGGAGCGGGTGCAGGGGCTAATTGCTGCTGCCTGCCGAGATATGCAGATGTCGATCTTTGAGTGGAGCGTGGCTCAAGGGCTGATGCGATCGCCCGAGAGCCCCGACAATCGCTGGCAAAACGAGTATGTGCCCCCCGGCACCAAGCGGGGGCAGGCGCTGCCGAAAACCACCGAGCCGCTTGATATGCTGCGCCACATTCAAGATCTGAACCTAAAAGCGATCTACTGGCTCAAAGACTTTGCCCCCCACCTCAAAGACGCGGTGGTGGCGCGGCAGTTTCGCGAGGTGACCGAGCAGTTTTCTCACCACCGCTCGACCTTGGTAATCAGCGGCAGCGACAATGATCTACCGCCGGAGATCGCCCACGACGCCGTCTACTTCGACATCAAGCTGCCCAAACCCGAAGAACTCTTCAACGCCGTATCGGGCGTGGTGAGAGACCTCAAGGGACGGGTCAAGGTCGATCTGTCGCCAGAGGATATTCGCGCCCTAGTCAACGCTCTGCAGGGAATGACCCTGAGCCAGACCCGCAAGGTGGTCTCCTACGCGGCCCTTCATGATGGCCGGTTAGATGCCGACGATGTGAAGCGGGTGCTAGAGCGCAAGGCCCGGGTGATCCATGAAGAGGGGCTGCTCGACTACTTTCCCCCCGAGACCAACGTGGCAGAGCTGGGGGGCTTTGCCGGGCTCAAGCAGTGGCTCAACTATGCCGCCGTGGGCTTTACCCCCCAGGCGCACCAGTACAACCTGCCTGCCCCCAAGGGCATTCTCATCGTCGGTATTCAGGGCTGTGGCAAGTCGCTGGCAGCCAAAACCATCGCTCGCCAGTGGAAGCTACCGCTGCTCAAGCTCGATGCCGGTCGCCTCTACGACAAGTACGTGGGCGAGTCAGACAAAAACTTTCGCCGTGCCGTCACCATGGCCGAAACCATGTCCCCCTGCATTCTCTGGATGGATGAGATCGAAAAGAGCATGGGCCAAACCAGCGGTGAGGCCGACGGCGGGCTGAGCCGTCGCCTGTTTGGCTACTTTCTCACCTGGCTGCAAGAAAAATCCCAGGAAATTTTTGTGGTCGCCACTGCCAACGACCTGTCGGCAATACCGCCGGAGCTGCTGCGCAAGGGGCGGTTTGACGAAATTTTCTTTGTCGATCTGCCGGAGCCTGACGAACGCCGCGACATTTTGACCATTCACCTGAGCCGCCGCCATCAGAGCCTTGAGGCTACTGATCTGAGCCATTTTGACCTGGATGAATTGGTGGTGGCCAGCGAGGGCTTTAGCGGGGCCGAGATCGAGCAAGCCATTATCACCGCCCACTACCGCGCCCTCTACGAAAACCGCCCCGCCGACACGGCTGTGCTGCTGGCGGAAATCAAGCGCACGGTGCCCCTGTCGGTGACCCGGCGGGAAGATATTCAGCGGCTGCGGGCCATGGCTCGGGAGCGGTTTGTAGCTGCTCGGTGATGGGCCTGCTGGCCCTGCCTTATACGAGATCCTGCCTGGCTACCCCCGATTGGTTGAGGGCAAACAACCGTTTGCCCTTACGGGTTGACCCGTAGGGTACCGGGGGTATGGAATTCGGATTCGGTATCAGATTCGGTATCACCATCCCCAGGTGCCTGGATCGCCCTTGAAGGGGCCGACGATGTCTGAAGTGATCCAACCGCCGTAGAAGTCGCCGGGCTGGGATTGTACTAACTCATCGTCGAGGTAGCAGGCCTCCATGCGGCCAGGGTAGACGGCAATGTAGTGGGCAATGCCCTCAAAGGCCTCGGTCGGCTGGGGATAGGCCCAGGCGGCCTGGTCGGCCCGGCGTTGATCAGAGCCATCGCCCACTGCGATCGAAAAATAGGTCGCCACCCCTTTCCATTCGCAAAATGTCGATCGGGGCACCGGCTGGAAGTACTGCATCTGCACGTCTGCGGGGGGAATGTAGTAGGTGGGCGGGTGACTGGTCTCTAGCACTCGCTTGGCCTGGCGCGAGTCGGCAATCACGATGCCGTTAAACACCACCCGCACTCGGCGGGTAGCGTCTTCTAGGCGAGGCGGACGGGGGTAGTCCCACACAGATTCTTGGTTGGGGCCGGGGGGAATGCGGTTGGGGGGTGAGAACATAGGTTTGAGGAGTGGCGAGGGAGTAGGTGGGGGCATCCCACGTTTGTCACTCTCACCCTACTGCTTTGCGGTATTGGTGTCTTATGCCAGCTCGATCCGATGGCGGCTAATGGGGCCAGTCGGTTTGGCTGTGGCCTCAGCGATGACCTACCGCAATCGGCGAAAAGCGTGGCACACTGACTCCTTTGGTGGTCTGCTAGGAGTCTGATCTGTGCTGAGTGAACGGTCTACACAACAGACGTGGTACCGCTCTAGATTGGGCTGGGTGCGGTGGCTGGCGATCGCCCTCGCAGCTCTATCGATCGCCTTTCGTTTCGTCAACCTTGACGGCAAAGTCTACTGGCACGACGAAGCTTACACCTCCATGGTGATCACAGCCCGCCCGGTGCAGTACCTGGTGGACGATCTCTTTCAAAACCGGCTGGTCAGCCCTGCCGATTTGCTGGCCTACCAGCAGTTTGTGCCGGAGCTGAGCCTGGGCGATATGGTGCTGCGCAAGGGCCTAGACGACGTCCAGCATCCGCCGATTTTCTACCTGCTGCTGCGGTTTTGGGCTCAGACCTGGGGCACGACACCAGCGGTGACGCGGGGCTTTTCAGCTTTGATCACGCTGCTGATCTTGCCGGCGGTGTACTGGCTGTGTGTAGAGCTGTTTGAGTCGAGTCTGAGCGGTTGGGTGGCGATCGCCCTATTTGCCGTGTCGCCCCTGCACCTGGTCTTTGGCCAAGAGGTGCGCGAGTTTGGCCTTTGGACGGTACAGATCTTCGTCTGTAGCGCGCTACTGCTGTGGGCGGTGCGCAGATCGGGCTGGCGACCCTGGGTGTGGTACGGGCTGTCGATGGCGGTGGCGTTTTACACGGCTTTATTTACCCTGGGCATCGCCATCGGCCATGGGGTTTACGTCCTTGGCCTAGATCAGGAAAGTCGCCGGTGGCCTGTGCATCTGGGTCGGCAGACCCTGGCCTGGCTAGCGGCGATGGTGGGAGTGGCGATCGCCTTTATGCCCTGGATGTACTTTGTGGTGGTCTCCAGGGAAACCCTCGGCAGCACCACGTCCTGGACGTCCATAGGGCTCCCTTGGTCGATTGGGCTGCGGGCGATCGCCTTTAATTTTAGCTATGGCTTTTTTGATCTCAACGCCCCCTACGACAGCTGGCCGATCTACCTGGTGGTGCTGCCGCTGCTGGCGCTTCAAGGCTACGCCCTCTATCGACTCTGCCAAACGGCCCCGTTTCGGGTGTGGTGGTTTGTGGTCACCCTGGTGGGCAGCACCGCTCTACTGGTGGGGCTGCCTGACCTACTGCTGGGGGGCCAGCGCTTTACGGTCACCCGCTACCTAATTGCCTGCTGCGTGGGTTTGCAGCTGGCGGTGGTTTACCTGATTTCTAATGCCCTGACCGCAGCGCCATCCTGGCAGGCTCGGTGGGCCAAACCGGTGTTTGCCCTGCTGATTGGCCTAGGCCTTGTCTCCGGCGGGGTCTATGCCCAGGCCGATACCTGGTGGAACAAGTCGATCAACAGCAACTACCACCAGCTGGCAGCGGTGATCAACCAGGGCGATCGCCCCCTGGTGATCGCCGACGCCTATAGCTACTACCCCGCCAGCCTGATTAGCCTCAGCTACCTGGTGCGGCCAGACACCCAGCTGCTGCTGCTGCCCAGCGTAGGCCAAACCTTGGCCGTTGACAGCCTGCCAGAAACGGCGGGAACGGTGTTTCTGTTTAACTTGCCCGAAGTATTTCGCCAGCGGTTTGCAGATCGGTTCGACACCGAGTTGACCCTGGCCTTTCAAGATCCGTGGAATGAGGTGTGGCAGAGCCACAGGGCGGTTTCCCCGCCTTCTCTACCCAGACCCTAGCCCTGTGCTCGGCAGCAGATGCAGCTAACAGCCTGGTACCCAATCCAAATCACCTAACCCCGATCCTCTTGGGCAAACGGCGGTAAGGCCTCCGGCTAGGCTACGCCAACGCCCTGCAGATTGGCCGATTGGAAATCCAGGGTATGGAATTCGGCATCGGTATTACTCGTCGAGGATCGGTTATTGCGACTTACCGACCGTTCTCCACAGCGGTACTCTAGCTGAGTTAGCACTCTGGTATAGCGAGTGCTAAGTTGGTCTCTGGAGAGCTTAAAGACAGGACGACATGGCAAAAAGAATTTCCTTTGATGAGGCTTCGCGGCAGGCCCTTGAAAAAGGCGTCAACGCCCTAGCAGACGCCGTTAAAATTACCCTTGGCCCCCGGGGGCGCAACGTGGTGCTAGAGAAAAAGTACGGGGCACCCCAGATCGTCAACGACGGCATCACCATTGCCAAAGAGATTGACCTCGAAGATCCCTTTGAGAACCTAGGCGCTCGCCTCATGCAGGAAGTGGCCTCTAAGACCAAAGACCTGGCGGGCGATGGCACCACTACCGCCACCGTGCTAGCCCAGGCCATTGTCAAAGAAGGCCTCAAGAACGTGGCCGCTGGCACCAACCCCGTCAGCCTGCGCCGGGGCATTGATAAAGCTGTCAGCACCCTGGTGGCTGAGATTGCCGCCGTGGCCAAGCCGGTCGAAGGCAACGCCACCATTGCCCAGGTCGCCACCGTCTCGGCGGGCAGCGACGAAGAGATCGGCAAAATGATTGCCGAAGCCATGGACAAAGTCACCAAAGACGGCGTCATCACCGTTGAAGAGTCTAAGTCGCTCTACACCGAGCTAGACGTGGTCGAGGGTATGCAGTTCGATCGCGGCTACATCTCCCCCTACTTTGTCACCGACCAAGAGCGCATGGTGACCGAGCTCGACAACGCTCGGGTGCTGATTGTCGACAAAAAGATCGGCTCGATTCAAGACCTGGTGTCGGTGCTGGAGAAGGTAGCCCGTGAGGGTGCTCCTCTACTGATCATTGCTGAAGATATCGAGGGCGAGGCTCTGGCTACCCTGGTGGTCAACAAGGCCCGTGGCGTGCTGAATGTGGCCGCGATCAAGTCCCCTAGCTTTGGCGATCGCCGCAAGGCCATGCTCCAAGACATCGCCGTGCTGACCGGCGGCCAGGTGATCTCCGAAGAAGTGGGTCTCAGCCTAGACACCGCCGACCTGTCGATGCTAGGCACCGCCACCAAAGCCACTGTTACCAAAGACACCACCACCCTGGTGTCTGACGCGGGCAACAAGGCCGATATCGACAAGCGGATCGCCCAGATTCGCCAAGAGCTCGAGCGTACCGACTCTGACTACGACAAAGAAAAGCTCTCCGAGCGCCTGGCTAAGCTGGCGGGCGGCGTCGCTGTGATCAAAGTCGGGGCCGCCACCGAAACCGAGCTCAAAGACCGCAAGCTGCGCATTGACGATGCTCTCAGCGCCACCAAAGCTGCTGTAGAAGAAGGCATTGTGCCCGGCGGCGGCGCGACCCTGCTGCACCTGGCTCCCAAGCTTGACGCCCTGAAGTCTTCTCTGACCGCTGAAGAGGCGATCGGCGTTGACATTGTGCAGCGGGCGATCGAAGCTCCCCTGCGCCAGATTGCCGACAACGCGGGTCAAGAGGGCTCTGTGGTGGTTGAGAAGGTGAAAGCCCTCAGCTTCCCCATGGGCTACAACGCCCTGACCGGCGTTTACGAAGACCTGATTCAGGCGGGCATTATCGACCCGGCTAAGGTTGTGCGATCGGCCCTCCAAGACGCCGCCTCCATCGCCGGTCTCGTTCTCACCACCGAGGCCCTAGTGGCCGAAATTCCTGAGCCTCCGGCTCCCGCTGGCGACCCTGGCATGGGCGGCATGGGTGGCATGGGTGGCATGGGTGGCATGGGTGGCATGGGTGGCATGGGCGGCATGGGCATGATGTAAGCTGCCGGCCTTCTTCAGAACCTGATGTATAGATAGCTTCAGCCATCCCCATGGGGATGGCTGTTTTTTTACGCGTCAAAGCGTTGGGTTTATCTAGCAGGGGTTGGTGCCCATCACTCCCCTACCTCGCGACCGGCTAAAAAGAGAGGCCCAGGGCTAGGCAAGAGCTACCTTCAGCGGTGCTAACGCTGTAGGTCTGGGTCTCGATCGTGGGGGCGACGATCAGCATTTTCTCGCCGAAGGGGGTGCCGTCGATCGCACAGCTGCCCTCTAGCACCAGGAGATAGTTGCCGGTGTACGCGTAGGCGGTGGCTGAGGTGGTCTTGATCAACTCAGCGGTAATGCCACCCTCAGCATCGACGGGCACCTCATAGACCGAGACGCCCGCTTGCTTCTCCACAAAGGAGTAGATCGTCTCCAGATCGGGGTCGGTGGTGTCAATTTGAATGGGCGTGTACTCTTCGATTAAGGCCGTATTGGCGAAATCTGGGGGAGAAGCATAGGCCAGCAAGAAAAAGCCAGTGCTGTCTGAGACCTCATGGCCGCTGCCCGGTGGGTTGAAGTAGATCGACCCGGTGGGGTAAACCCCCTTGGCATCGGTCTGGGTGCCCTCAATGGTGTACACCGACTCAGTCATGGCATGGTAGTGTAGCCCCACACTGCCATTGGGAATGGTGTACCAGAGAATACTGATGTGCTCTGTCTCGGCTTCCCCAGAGAGAATCAGCTTTTCTAGGTTAGGTCGAAAGGTAAAAAAGTCGTAGTTGCTCGGGTTGGCGGTCAGCTCATTTAGATCGACGATGGTTGAGCTGCCTAGACCCGAACCCTCTGCTTCGAGAGCCAGCAAGGGTTGAGGTAGTTGCGTCGCCATAGTCTCTCCAGCGCTAATGCCTGCGATCGCCATCAATCCTAACGCCGCCATAGATATTGATGGAACCTTCTCCATAGCCGTTCACTCCTGCTCCAAAAAACACAGTTTTTACTGAGAAAATAGAAGAATCGACCATAACACGACAGAAGCCAGGCATTCTGCTATCTTTGGCTACATTTTGCGCCATGGCTTCAAGCTAGAGCCTACCTTGATACCGGTGACGGGCTTGATCGTTGCGAGCCTTTGACCTGCCATCGCCAGGGTTTAAACAACAGGCAATAAAAACCCCCAGCCGTAGCCAGGGGGATGCAAATCAGCGGTTTTAGGAGACTAAATCAAAAGTAGGCGAGCAAATCTAGGCCAGGAAACCCAGTCTTTGGCCGTTGTCGCGGGCGGTGCGAATCCAAGCTTGGCGCTTTTTGCTGTCGATGCCGAAGCGGTTGCAAAATTTGGTGATGGTCTTGGAGTGAAGGGCGATCGCCTGACCCCGCAGCCGATTGAACTTGGGGGTACCCATAATATTGCGAACTAGCAGAACCATTGGTGCAAACATAGCGCTCTTTCTCCAAAGACTGTGCAGAACTTTGCTACAAACCAAACTGACCTAGCTCACGACCAGAGAGACCAGCAGCAGACCAGCTACCAAGAGTGAGGCAAAGGCCGCTTGCTTGGCGTAGCGACCCTGCTGCTCAGGCGAGGGGTAGGTGGCGAAATACATTTCAGGCTCTACGGCGTAATTGTTGAGAATGCCGTTGTCGAGCTGGGTGGTGGTGAACATCTCAAGCCTCTCCTGGGAGTCGAATGTTTCTTTATGTAAACCAATGTAACAGCTATGTAACGAAATTGCAACATTTTCTTGCTTGATTCTTGCTTATGCGCTAAGGCTTCAAGTCGATGTTGGGGTTTATGCTTGAGCTACAGCCATTGCGGTAGCTCAAACAAACCTTGGGAGATAGGACAATGTCGCGTCGACGGAACAATCCTGGGTTTAGCTCGCCCCCCCAGCCCCGCCTCCAGGGCGACTCTCCAGACGCTGACTCGGCAGAGTATAGGTTGTCTGAGGCTGCTGCACCGTCGGGTGACAATCCAGCCTGGCCCGATGATGACGATGACGAACTGGTGGACTTTAGCTACTCAACTCCTGGCTCCTTGCCTGGCACCTTACGCATCCCTGAAGATGCCCTACCCACGGAAATACTGTTAATCAGCTACAACCCGGAGTCGGTGCACACCGCCACCATTGACCACCCGGCAGAATGCCGGGCGATCGCACCCCCCGACAGCGTCCACTGGCTCGATGCCCGCGGCCTGGGCACCGAAGCCACCCTGGTGCAGATGAGCCAAACCCTGGGCTTTCACCCGCTGATGCTTGAAGATATTGTCAACGTGCCCCACCGACCTAAAATCGACTTCTACGACGACCAAATTCTCGTCATTATGCAGATGGTGCGCCCTAAACCTACCGGCACTGGGGTAGCCAGCGAGCAGGTCAGCTTTGTCTTGGGGAAAGAGTTCCTAGCGACTTTTCAAGAAGAGCCCGAGTGGGATTCGTTTGATCCGGTACGCGATCGCATCCGGCGCGGTACCGGCAGCATTCGCCGCCAGGGAGCCGACTATTTGGCCTACGCCCTGCTCGACACCATCGTCGACAGCTTTTTTCCGGTGCTAGAAGCCATTGGCGAGACCCTCGAAGATCTCGAAGAAGAAGTGGTGGCCAACCCCACCAATGCCACCATCAAAAAGATTCACCGCATGCGACGAGCGCTGATGAAACTGCGCCGCTACATCTGGCCCCAGCGCAGCGTGATCAATAGCCTGATCCGCGACAGCGATGAGCTGATCAGCCAGGAGGTGCGCGTCTATCTGCAAGACGTCTACGACCACATTGTGCAGGTGGTCGACATCATCGAAAACTACCGCGAGATCGCCTCCAGCCTGATGGATGTGTACCTGTCTTCGATCAACAACCGCATGAACGAAGTCATGAAGCTGCTGACGGTGATCTCTTCTATCTTCATTCCCCTCACCTTTATTGCTGGGGTCTACGGCATGAACTTCAATACCGAAAAATCGCCCTTCAACATGCCCGAGCTAGGGTGGTACTGGGGCTATATCATCTGTTTGGCCGTGATGGCGGTGATTGCCGCCCTGCAAATCTATTTCTTCTGGAAGCGCGGCTGGTTCGACAATTTTTCAACGACGAGACGGTGATACCATAGCAACGCCCTTAACCCGCAGCCGTAATGGATCTCAAAGCCCACATCCGCGATATTCCAGACTTTCCCCAGCCCGGTATTCTCTTTCGCGACATTACGCCGCTGCTGGGCAACCCCACCGCCATGCAGTACAGCATTGACGCCTTTGCCGAGCAGGTGATTGATTACCGCCCTGACTACATCGTGGGCATCGAGTCGCGGGGGTTTATCTTTGGCATGCCCCTGGCCTACAAAATGGGGGTTGGCTTTGCCCCGGTGCGTAAGCCTGGTAAACTGCCCGCCGCCGTCCACAGCGCCAGCTACGCCCTAGAGTACGGCAATGACACTATTGAGCTGCACCAAGACGCCTTTCGACCCGGTAGCCGAGTGCTGATTATCGATGATCTGATTGCCACTGGCGGCACCGCCGCCGCCACCGCCGAACTGGTGGAGAAGGCCGGCTGCACCGTTGCGGGCTTTGGTTTTGTCATTGAGCTGGTGGGGCTAGAGGGCCGTACCAAGCTGCCCGATGTGCCAGTCACCGTTTTGTTGCAGTATTAATCAACGCCAAATGGGGCACTGATCAGTGAGAGAAACTCTGGGATGAATATCGACTGCGCTGCAAACGATAACCCAACCCTGGGGAGTTTAGAGTCCATCAGGAGTGGAGCCAGGTCGCCGCTAAGGGCAGTACAGCAACTATCAGCCACATCAGTCGCCCCGACCCTGGAACAGCTGGTTCTGCTACCGAACCAGGCTCTAGCAGAGCATTCACCCGCTGCTCTAGACGACTGAGGGATAGGGATTCATTGAACCCCACAGAAGGCTCAAGATCAGGCGAATACCCCTGGGTGGCTAGGGTCATCTGCCGGGACAGCTTAACCAGCAGCTCTGCTAAAAGCAGGGGGTCACTCGTGCGAGCCGCCCTCTGGTCGGCGCGAATTTCTCGCAGCAGCAGCAGTTCTTCCCAAAGGGCTTGGGTGTTGGGTAGCCAACTAGAAAATCGCCGGATCATGCCCAAGCCCAAAAACCAGAGCGGGTCGCGGTAGTGGGCATGGGCCTGCTCATGGGCGACCATGGCCTGCTGCTCAGCCAGGGTCAGATGCTCTAGCCAGCCCCGGCTCACCAGCAGAGACGAGTGCCACAGCCCCACCTGGGCCGCAACCGGTAGGTCAGTCTCCAAACAGCGGGCATGGCCACCAGTGGGCAATGTAACGATCTGGTATTGTCTTAGCCGCAGCCGGGTCGCAGCCGTCCTCATCAGCCTATGGGCCACAACGCCACTGGCAAACCCCAACGCCCCCAGGCTGACCCAGCACCCCACAGGGCTGACGCTCCAGCCCATCATGGTGCCGTGGTGCCCCATAGAGAGCACGGCAATGGCAGCGAGCAGAATCATCAGCGGCGGTAGACAAAACGCAACGAAGGCCGACTGCCAGCGGGTGCCCCAAGGCCCAGCGGTTGATTGCCACTGCCACCGCCACACCAACGCTATCAATCCAGTGAGCAACAGTAGACTGCTGTGCATTACTCTTCCTCCCCTCGGCTGGACGGCTGGGCATGGCGTAGGGCACGCAGGCGGGCTGCGATCGCATCGAGCTGATCCAACTCAGCGATGTCGAGGCTGTCGGCAAAGGCGGCTACCAGGTCAGGGCTACCAACCGCCAAAAAACTCTGAAGCTGCTGGTGGGCCACCAACACATCGGCCTCCTGCTGAGACACCATGGGCTGCCAGCAATAGACCCGGCGGGTGCGCCCTTCTTCGCCTTGGGGTTTTGCCTCGCGGCGCAGCCAGCCTTTTTTGGCCAGCCGCTGGAGCACTGTGGTCACCGAAGCCTGGGTCAGATCGCGATCGGGGTCAGCCAGAATGTGATCGTGAATCTCTTTCACCGTAGCGCTGCCCCTAGCCCAGATGATGGCAAGGATTTCGGCCTCTAGCGGCCCAAGCGAAAGCTGGCGAGGTCGATGGCGAGGGAGGGGGGCCATAGGTGATGGGTGCAGAATTGCGGAGCCTATTTCTTGATACTTTACACTCCTTTTTTCACCCCAGGATCGGCGTTAGCGTTGCACTCTGTAATAGTTGACAGGCTGTCTTTTGATTTCAAAGCGCCTTGCCCGGACAATGCTTTGCAGGAAAAATTTTGTCTGTAGAACCTATGCGAAAACTTGCTTTGGCAATAGCGACGGTCGTAACCGCCCTTACCCTGTGGATGGCTCCGGTGGCTCAGGCAGCAGATTTAGGGCACGGTGGCCAGATTTTTGGCAACAACTGTGCAGCTTGTCATATCGGCGGCGGTAATGTGGTCAACGGGGCCAAAACGTTGAGACAGGCCGATCTAGAAAAGTACGAGATGGCGTCGGTAGAGGCCATTACGAACCAGGTCACCAACGGCAAAAATGCCATGCCGGCCTTTAAGGGGCGGCTCAGCGATGACGATATTGCCGATGTGGCGGCCTACGTGCTCAGTCAGGCGGAGCAGGGGTGGTAGTTTTTCCACTGGTTTCCAGTTCAATCGCCTCAGTTCTGCAAAGGGTTGGGGCTTTCTATTTCTCGTTTGTCTAGCTAGGAGATATCGCCGTGGGCTCACTCAAAATCGTCGGCCTTTGCCTGGCCCTGGGGCTGTGGTTGGGCTGGCCGGGGCCGACCACAGCCGCCCCCGTCGCCCCTGCGGTAGGGTACCCGGTAGGCAGGCAGTTGGTTCTAAGCAGCCCTGCCGATCAGGAGACAGAGTGGGGCGATCGCTGTCTCAGCCTGATTGAGCTAGAGCGCTACGACGAGGCCATTGCCGACTGTAGTCGGGCCATTCGGTTCGATGACCACAGGCCAGAACATCGGCTCAACCGAGGCATTGCCCTCTATCGCACTGGGAATTTCGCTGAGGCTTTGGCTGATGACACGGAAGCCTTGGTTCACAATCCCGACGATTTTCGGGGCTACTACAACCGGGGGCTGGTACAGGTGGCCCTGCACCGCTTCGAGGCGGCGATCGCAGATTTTGACCAGGCGGCAGCACTGACCTCAGACCCAACTTCCCTGACCGATATCTACGACGATCGTGGCTTGGCCAAGCTGATGACAGCCCAGCCCCAGGCGGCTTTGCGCGACTTTGACCAGGCTCTAGCCATCGATAGCCATGATATTCGTGCCTTGTATAACCACGGCTGCGCCTGCCACCAGATGGGTCATCTCAACGAGGCTCTAGCGGATCTCAACCAGGTGCTGGTGCTCGACCCTGGCCACACCCGCACCTATTTAAGGCGGGGCTTGCTGCGGCGATCGCTGGGAGACCAAGGGGGTGGGGTAGCCGATTTACAGCAGGCGGCAGACTGCGCGCAGTCCCAAGGTGAACAGCATTTGCACCACTACATTTTGACGTTGCTCAACGAGTGGCAACGTCCTGTGACGACGATGGGGTAATGCGAGCGATCGCCTCTCCAGGCTGATTTTGGCCCATCCAGATGACGCTCTGACCATCACCAACACGCTCACCCTACTTACCCAATTTGACCCGATTGACTGTAGAAAACCATGTCCTTTTGCCGATTCTTAAACGCTAACTCCAATCTTGTCTTGGCGCTGCTTACCGTGGGATTAACCCTCGGCTGTAGCAGCCCAGCCCCTAACGCTACCCCTAACGCTACCGATAGCAGCCCCAATCTGGCCAATAGCCAACCCCACAGCCATGACGCCAGTGATCATGATGATTCTGGCCATTCAAATGCGGGGGACCACCATCACGGGCACGGCACGGTTGAAATTCCCGCAGGCCAGCCGGTTCCGACGGTTACCCTGGTGGCTCACCCTGACCCAGTACGGGGGTGGAATCTAGAAATTCAAACCACGAACTTTCGTTTTGCGCCAGAGCAGGTCAACCAGGCCAACCAGCCCAACGTGGGCCACGGCCACCTGTCGATCAATGGCGAAAGAGGTGCTCGGGTCTACGGCCCCTGGCTGCACCTGCCCCAGTTGCCCCCAGGCCGCAATGAGATCACCGTCAGCCTCACTACCAATAGCCACGAAGCCTTCACCCACAATGGTCAGGCAATTGAATCGACGGTGGTGGTAGACGTACCTGAGTAATGCGATAGGTACACCCGAATCGAGGCACGCTTCGCCTTCTGCTTGAGACTGCGCCTTTCAAGTTTTTTGGGGGTTCAGCAAGCGGGTGGTCAATACTGGAGACGAGCAAAATAACCCCTGACGCCAAGTGTCAACAGACAAGCCGTCGCAAGCCACCCGACCAGGCGAGGTGTTAACCTCAAAACCGGCCTCTTAGCTCCGCAACGCCAGTATGCTCGACCTGTTGCTCATGGCCAGCCTTGGATTTCTGGGCAGTTTTGGACACTGCCTGGGCATGTGCGGGCCAATTACAGTCGCCTTTTCGCTATCTCAGTCTGCAACCGCACCCAGTCGATGGCAGCAGATTGGGTTTCACCTGCTGCTCAACCTGGGGCGGCTGATCAGCTACGTCCTAGTCGGCCTCATGATTGGGGCGCTGGGGTCAGTGCTGGTGGCCAGTGGGCAAATGGCAGGCCTCGGTAGCTCACTGCGACGGGGCGTTGCCCTAGTCACTGGGCTGCTGCTGATCTGGTTTGGGCTAGCGCAAATTAACCCCAACCAGGTACCCAACGTCCCCTTTCTCAACCCCATGGCCCAGGCAAGCTGGCACGATCGCCTCAGTCGAGCGATGCAATCCCTTTCCCTTAACCCCCAACGGTGGACGCCGCTGCTGCTGGGCTTGGCCTGGGGATTGATGCCCTGTGGCTTTTTGTACGCGGCGCAGCTAAAAGCAGCCGAGACCATGAATCTCTGGCAGGGTGGGGCCACCATGCTGGCTTTTGGGGTCGGCACGCTGCCGATCATGCTGGGGGTGGGGGTCTCTACCGCCTGGGTGAGTGGCGATCGCCGGGGGCAGCTGTTTCGCCTCGGCGGCTGGATTACCCTACTGATTGGCCTGCTGACGTTGTTTAGAAACAGCGACATGGTCGATTTCACCGGTCATGGGGCGTTGGTTTGCCTGTTCTTCGCCCTCGTCGCCCGCCCCCTCAGCCGATTGTGGTCGCCCCTGATCATCTACCGTCGCGCCCTTGGGGTAGGGGCGTTTGTGCTGTCGGTGGCCCATGTGGCCCACATGCTAACCATGGGGTGGAACCTGGCTGCACTACCGTTTCTCTTGCCCAGTCTGCAGGCCGGCGGTTGGGCAGGCATTGTCGCACTGGGGTTGATGACGCCCCTGGCTCTGACTAGCTTTAATGGGGCTCAAACCCGACTGGGCTACCACTGGCGTCGGCTCCATCTGCTCAGCATCCCCATTTTTGTGTTGGCGGTGGCCCATGCGCTGCTCTTGGGTTCGAGCTATTTGGGCAGTTTTGAGCGCTCTACTCGGCACTGGCTGGCGGCTGTTGCCCTGGTCAGCGTGGCTTTGCTGGCGCTGCTGCTGCGCTGGCGGGGGCTTTGGTCACTGTTATCTATGGAGAAATACTATGCGCCCGCCAAGCCTTAGCCTGATGTCGGCCCTACTGCTCGGCAGCCTGGCGATGCTGCCTGCCCAGGCCCATAAGACCGAGGTATCCGGCGATGTTGCGGGCACCTGGCACCTAGAGCCCAACCACAGCCCCAAGGCTGGAGAACCGGCGCGGGTATGGGTGGCGCTCACCCAGCAGGGCGGCCAGGTGATTTCCTTAGAGCAGTGTGACTGCGCCCTCGCCGTCTATGCCACCAACCAGCCGGGGGCAGATCCGGTCATGCAGCCTACCCTACAGGCGATATCCCCCGAGCAGTTTCAAAATATTCCTGGGGCCGACATCACGTTTCCTACGGTGGGTGAATACCGGATTGTACTCACGGGTCGCCCCAGGGCTGAGGCCACGTTCACTCCCTTTGAACTGAGCTATACCACTGTGGTCGCCGCAGGTCGTGCCGCTGTCTCCCCAGCCGAGAGCACCGTCCCTACCGCCGCACCGGGCAATGCACTAGACCCTTCAATCTCCCCAAAACCCAACCTATCCTCAGGGGTACAGGCTCAACTCGTAGCGATGGGGGCGGCAGTGCTGGGCCTGGGCTTGGCGATCGCAGCAGCGGCTTCACTACTGCGCCGCCAAAAAACCAACAAGCACCAAGATAGTGATGGCTAGTGCCAGCAAATTAGCTTGAGAGCAGATTCATACCCAGCCAACTCACCATCAGCCATAACAGGAATTTGCCCAAAGCCACTCTGATTAAGCCTGTTCTGGCGGATTGGACTGATCAGAGCGAAGGATGCGTGAGCTTTGGTGACCAAAGCCCAGTCGCAGCAGGCCCGAGTGACTTTGGCGGGAGACACCCGGCAGCTGTCGGCGGTGGATGCAGGGAATGCAGCAAGCGGGGATGGCGACGGCCTACCTCACCCGGTCCTAGAGGCAAAAGAATCAGCAGATCAAAGCGGGAGTTGACCTGATTGCTGCTGGGGAAATTGCGGCGGGGGTGCGGCAGTTGAATCCGTACATTCAGCAGGCGGTCAGCCCTCGAGTTGCCTTTTTGGTCAATCAGCAGGCTGGTTGACTGACAAAAGTTGGCTGAAAGCTGCTAAAAAGCTTGTGGTACGGTAGTTTCAGGGATTGGAGGAAGAAGTGGGGAGCCAGCGTTCTA
>NZ_JAYFES010000109.1:0-10717 GCF_055795045.1 Pseudanabaena sp. PCC 9330
GGGGTGCGCCCCTACAGGGTGTCTACGCCAGCGGGATGAAGCGCTTCATCCCGCTGGCGTAGACACCCTGTTTGCAGACATAGCCGATTTGCAACAACAGCACGAATAGCTGCACATCAACCACTTGACTCTCCAGTGAACTGGAGCCCCCAAGATAGACCTAACCACAATTTCAGAGGTCTATCGATGGTTCTTTCCCTCACCGTTCCTAACTTGGCCTGTTCTGCCTGTGTCGAGACTGTGACTAAAGCAATTCAGTCGGTCGATGCCACGGCCCAGGTTACTGCCGACCCTAAAACCAAAGCGGTCACCATCGACACCAACGCCGCTGAATCATCTATCAAAGCGGCCATCACTGGTGCAGGCTACACCGTTGCCTGACTCCACAGTGACCCATCCTTGAGGACAGCACCGATGCAAAACCAAATCCTTAAACTGCGAGGCATGAGCTGTGCCGCCTGCGCCAGCAGTATTGAAAACGCGATTCGCTCGGTGCCGGGGGTGGAGGCGTGCAGCGTCAACTTTGGGGCTGAGCAGGCCACTGTCACCTACGACTCCCACCAGACCAACCTCACCCACATTCAGTCGGCGGTGGAGGACGCGGGCTACGGGGCTCAGCCAATCAGCGACGACCCGCTGACCGTTGAGGATGATGCCGAGCGCAGAGATCGAGAGGCCGAAAACCGCAAACTCACCCGCAAAGCCGTGTTTAGCCTGGTGGTTGGCGGCATTTTGGTGATTGGCTCGCTGCCGATGATGACGGGGCTGCCGATTCCCTTTATCCCCATGTGGCTGCACAATCCCTGGTTGCAGCTAGGGCTGACTACGCCCGTGCTGTTCTGGGCCGGAAATTCCTTTTTTATCAACGCTTGGAAGGCCCTCAAGCGCCATTCGGCCACCATGGATACGCTGGTAGCGGTGGGGACAGGAACTGCCTTTCTCTATTCGCTGTTCCCCACTCTCTATCCCCAGTGGTTTATTGACCAGGGGTTGAACCCCGACGTGTATTTTGAAGCCGCAGCGGTGATTATCGCCCTGATTTTGCTGGGGCGACTGCTAGAAAACCGGGCTAAGGGCCAGACCTCGGAGGCGATTCGTAAGCTAATGGGCTTGCAGGCCAAAACCGCGCGGGTGATTCGCGATGGGCGAGAGTATGACATTCCCATTGGCGACGTGGTGCTGGGCGATGTGGTGCTGGTGCGCCCTGGGGAGAAAATTCCCGTTGATGGTGAGATCATCGATGGGGCCTCTACCCTTGATGAGGCCATGGTGACCGGCGAAAGCCTGCCCGTACAGAAAACCGTTGGTGACGAGGTGATTGGCGCGACGCTGAATAAAACCGGCAGCTTCAAATTTCGCGCTACCCGAGTGGGTAAAGATACGTTTTTGGCGCAGATTGTCAGGCTGGTGCAGCAGGCCCAGGGGTCAAAAGCCCCGATTCAAAAGATGGCTGACCGGGTGACGGCCTGGTTTGTACCGGTGGTGATGGCGATCGCAATTCTCACCTTTATCGTCTGGTACAACGTCATGGGCAACGTCGCCATGGCGCTGATTCCCACCGTGGGTGTGCTGATTATTGCCTGCCCCTGTGCGTTGGGTTTGGCCACGCCGACCTCAATTATGGTCGGTACGGGCAAAGGCGCGGAAAACGGCATTTTGATCAAAGGGGCCGACAGCCTGGAGCTGGCCCACAAAATCCAGACCATTGTGCTAGATAAGACGGGGACGATTACCCAGGGCCAGCCCACGGTGACCGATTACCTGACCGTAAACGGTACCGCTACTGAGCTGCATTTGCTGAAACTGGCAGGCTCTTTGGAGCGCAACTCCGAGCATCCCCTGGCCGCAGCGGTGGTCAACTATGCCCAGGCCCAGGGGCTAGCTCTAGAAGACTCCCAAGGCTTCGAGGCCATTGCCGGTAGCGGCGTTCAGGGTGCTGTCGCCGGGCAGCGCGTGCAGATTGGTACCCACCGCTGGATGCAGGAACTGGGCCTCGCCACCGATCGCCTTCAAAGCCAATGGGACAGACTAGAATCCCTAGGTCGCACCGTGGTGTGGCTGGCGGTGGATGGCCAAGTAGAGGCAATTCTAGCGATCGCCGATGCCGTCAAACCCTCTTCGGTCGCTGCGATCGCCACCCTGCAACGCATGGGCCTAGAGGTGGTCATGCTGACCGGCGACAACCGCCGCACCGCCGAGGCGATCGCCCGCGAAGTCGGCATTACCCGCGTCTTTGCTGAGGTGCGCCCCGACCAAAAAGCCGCCCAGATCGACACTCTACAGCGAGAAGGCAAAGTCGTGGCAATGGTGGGCGACGGCATCAACGACGCCCCCGCCCTGGCCCAGGCCGATGTGGGTATGGCGATCGGGACAGGCACCGATGTGGCGATCGCCGCCAGCGACATCACTTTGATCTCCGGCGACCTCCACGGCATTGTCACCGCCATTCAGCTCTCCCGCTCCACCATGGCCAACATTCGCCAAAACCTGTTTTTTGCCTTTGTCTACAACGTCGCGGGCATCCCCATCGCGGCGGGCATTCTTTACCCCATTTTTGGCTGGCTGCTCAGCCCAATTATTGCCGGGGCAGCGATGGCCTTTAGCTCGGTGTCGGTCGTGACGAATGCACTGCGGTTGCGGAACTTTCGGCCCAGATTACGAGGGTGAGGGAAGAACGTTTTGGGCGTTTAGTTTTGAGTTCTCTATTGAGGCCCATAACCCAACATTCAAAACTCAGAATTCAAACTTCAAAACCATCTCCTACCTCCCCCCAGCCCCAGCCCTCCATCCACGGAGCTTCCCTATGAAACTCAAACACCTCACCCTCGGCGGTCTCGCCGGTTTGGCCCTCGCCCTCACCGTGGCCAGCAGCACCCCAGCCCAAACGGTTCATACGGGTATGGCTGAGCCCAGCGGGCAATTTCAGCGCATTGAGCAACCCCTATGGTCTAGGGTCGCCGTTACCAGTGCTGGGCTAGGGCTGATTGGCCTCGAACTCTGGTGGTTTTTATTTAGCAAGCCTAAGTCTCGTAAAGCCATGGCTACGGACGGTGTGCAAGCGGTGACTGTCACCGTCGATGGCGGTTACGACCCGAGTCACATCGTGGTACGGGCGGGGCAGCCGGTGCGACTTAACTTCTACCGTAAAGACCCCAGCAGCTGCTTAGAAGAAGTACGCTTTCCTGATTTTCGCATTGCCCAGGGGCTGCCGATGAATCAGACTACTGCGATCGAGTTCACCCCCACCCAGCCCGGTCGCTACGAGTTTGCCTGCGGTATGAATATGTTTCGCGGCACGGTAGAAGTTGTTGCTGATGACGGCCCATCGCCTCCTGCTGTAGCCCCAACTAAGGCAGAACTGCCTGACCCTCAGTACCATGATGTTGTTGAACCCACGGCAGACCCTGTTCCCTGACCCTGTTCCCTTGCCAGAGGTAACGGTCACTCACGAGGGGTGCCGTGACAGCGGTTAGAAGCATTGCTGAATGGCAGAATGCTGGACGAGTCCGCCAGATCTATAGTGCTCTATTCATTCCTGGCGTTAGTAAAACTGAACCTGATTCTGATTCATGCCAAATTCAAATTGGGGATAACCAAGCAGAATTTACTATCAGACGATTTGGCGCTTGCCCTGAGAGTCTTTAATTTTGATCAACAGGTTTAAGGCCTGCGCGTCACACGCTGCCAAGGATAGGTCAGATGGGGCTATCTCGGGTGAGTCATGCTGAGGGCGTTAAGCTTAGATAGGGGCGGAACATCTCACTGTCGGCAGCGTCATTAGCCTCTGTGGGCTTTGCGGCATCGCAGACCCAGATCCCTTCTTACCCCATCCTTCCCCTATACCTTTACCCCAGGGTCTTTAGGTTGCCACTGTGTCATCTCCGGAGGTCGCGATGAAAATAACTCCCCTCGCTGCGTTAACCCTCACACTTATGCCTGTGATGGGGCTGGTGCAAGTGCCCGCCGCCCAAGCCCAGCTATTTGTGTCATCGCCGATTCAGGCTATTACCCCCAACAGCGAAGCCCTCTATCTCAACCCCGACACCACGGTGGAGCAATCGCTGCAAGTGGAGGCTGCCACGAGTCTCAACGGGCGCACTATTCCCGCCGGGTCGATTGTGCGAGGACAGTTTGAGCCGGCCCCTGGAGGGGTACGCTATGTGGCCACCGCCGTTGAAGTGGGCAACCAAATCTACACCATCAATGCGGCCTCTGAGCTATTGCGCGATATAAAAGATCCCCGCGAAACTGGTACCGGCGCCATTTTGACCGATGCCGGCATTGGCGCGGCAGGAGGTGCGGCGGTCGGCGGCATCCTAACTGGCCGAGTTTCGGTGGGCAGCATTCTGGGGGGTGCCGCTGCTGGAGCCATTATTGGCAATACGACGGCCCAGCGGGTCGTGGTCATAGAACCAAACCAAACTCTGACCCTCAAGACCCAGTAACTATTGTCTGACTAGCACCGAGGGCCACGGCATTTGGCGTCGATATCGGCCAGCTCAGCTTCGATCGCCTTGGTGCTAATAGCAATTTCGTACAGTGAGGTTAGCAGCGACCCTACCAGCAGCAGTAGACTCAGTCCAAAGAGCCCTTCGGCTAGCCTCTGCTGAGCCACAAACAAACTTAGCATTGAGAGCGTACAGACAATAAAGCTGGATACCCCTAGCGCCTGCATCAGGCGAATTAGGGCAATGCGCTGGCGCAGGTTCGCAATCTGGCGCTGCACCATGCTTTCAAAGTAGTCGCGCTCAGAGCTGTGCAGCTGACGAATCAGCTGAGCCAGCACCAGAAACCGATTGGTGTAGGCTAGCAGCAGCAGTGAGATAGCGGGAAACAGCAGGGCGGGGGTAGTTAGTTCCATAAAAAAAGAGGATATCGCGATCGACATCCTCTCTCAATCAAGTCCAGATAAATTTAGCCTAGACCTAGGCGGTGGCCGCTACTTCGCGACCCGCAGCAATCAGCCGCTCGTAGGTGGCGCGCATCTTGAGCCCCACCAGCACCTGGAACAGGCCACTGCCGTTAGCAGAACCCGGATACTCGCGGTGCTTGAGCAGTAGCTCAGTCATTTCGCCATAGTACTTGGTAGAGGTGTTGCTCAGATGGCTCTCGATGTAGATCAACTCTTCGAGCCGATCAAACTGGCCGTCCACCTCTAGCACCGAGACCTCGTGGCCATAGTAGGCGTCAGGGCCATAGTGCATACGAATACCAGGGTAAGAGCAGGTGAGCTTACGGCCGCAGGGAATCCAGTCAATTGTGGAACCCTCGTCAAAGAGATAAACCGGATCAAAGCCGCTAACACCTTCCCGCTGGATCAGCCGCACCCGCAGCACCTTCTTCTCTTCATCATTTGGAATAAGCTGGGTGGGTAAAATCTGAATGACCACATCGGCATATTGCTTTTGGATGTCGATGTAGGCTTCAAAGTCGGGGCGGCGAGCGTTGATCGAGGCCAGCACATCTTCATAGGTGTGACCACGCTCAGCCATGTCCCGCTGAATCTTCCAGGCGATCTTGACGTCATCACTGATGTCGAGGTAGACGCTGAAGTCAAGCAGCTCACGAACTCGTTCATCGTAGAGGGGGTGGAGCCCTTCAATCACGATGATGCGGTTAGGATCAACCCGCTCTGGAGGGTCAAGCTCACCGGTCTCGTGGTTGTAGATCGGCTTGTCAATGCTCTTACCCTCTTTGAGGCTTTTGATCTGCTCGTACATCAGATCAAAATTGTTGGCCTTGGGGTCGAGGGCGGTAACCCCGGCTGCTTTGCGTTGTTTGCGATCGAGGCTGTGATAATCATCCAAGCAGATGACGGTTATGAACTCAGCACCGAACAAATCGCTCAGTCGTCGTAAAAAGGTAGATTTGCCGCACCCAGAGTCGCCAGCGACGCCGATTAGAACTACTTTGTCTGACTTGCTGATCATAAGTTCCCTCTAAACAACCTTCTATAAAACAGGACTGAGCGTTACAGCGCAGTGAGTCACCGCCATTTCCAGAGGTTTGCTCTAGTTGGCTGCTGCCCCAACATTCCCAGGGGGAAATGGCTTGCGAATGGCGCACCAGGGCAGGCCTAGATACCTTAGCTTGAGGGAACACCAAAAGCCTTCCCCAGCATCTACGGGCTACCACTTAACCGGCTGACACGAACTCAGCTACAGCCTAAGCGCTAACTTATTTTATGCTCCTCTAGGTTCGCTAAGCTGCCTCAGGCACCAAGCTTGTCAGGAGGATAAGTATTTCTACCGCAATTGGTTTCATCCTATCAGAAGCTAGTATCCTTCACAACAGTTTTTGCGAAGGGATCGGTTGAGGATTTTTGAGTGCGATCGCCCCAAGCCAGAGACTTTGCTGCATCGAGTCAGGAGACTTTAAGTTTAACTTAACCTCCGATGCTGCAAAGGACACAGTCTTTCCCGCTGGATGTGACTAGAGTGCAGTCATTCACTGGGGCATAGGCTGGGCTAAGGATTGATGCGGGCTGCTCAGCCTGCTATATCTCTCAACCCTAGGCATTACACCGTCTTACAGTGATACCCTAAGCTAAAAGTGTGTCTGGTGCTGCTGTCTTCAGATCAGCCCTAGGGCTGTCTAGGCAAGGTGTGCTGGGCCTTAGCGACGGGGCATGACGGTGTGTCTCCGTCACACTAAGTTGGGTCTAGAGAGTCAAAAGATTAGATATGTACAATCCAAGTGTGAGCGGCGGCAACGCCAGTACTGTGGCCGGGAGCCGTTTGTTTTTATACGAAGTGCAGGGTTTGCGCCAAAACGCAGAAGCCGACAAGTCAAACAACCCCATTCGCAAGAGTGGCAGCGTTTTTCTGACGGTGCCCTACAGCCGCATGAACCAGGAGATGCAGCGCATTGCCCGCCTAGGCGGCAAGATTGTTAGCATCAGACCGATTGAAGAGGTGGGTACGGCTAGCAATGCTGAGCCCACACCGATTACGGCACCTGTGGTTGCGTCTGCCGAAGCTGCTGCCCCAGCTGAGACCGCGCCCACCCAAACCAAAAAAAAGCCCATGACTCAAGCCGCGCAAAAGCCCGCTGCTAGCGTGCCCGTCAATCTCTACAAGCCCAACGCTCCCTACGTTGGCAAGGTACTATCCAATGAACCCCTGGTTCGTGAAGGTGGATCTGGGATTGTGCAGCACATTACTTTCGATCTTTCGGAAGGCAACCTGCACTACGTGGAAGGCCAGAGCATTGGCATTATTCCCGCTGGTACCGACGAGAAGGGCAAGCCTCACAAGCTGCGCCTCTACTCCATTGCCTCGACCCGCCACGGCGATCATCTAGACGACAAAACCGTGTCGCTCTGCGTGCGCCAGCTCGAGTACAAGCATCCTGAGTCAGGCGAGACCGTCTACGGTACTTGCTCGACCTACCTGTGCCACATTGAGCCCGGTGCCGACGTCAAAATTACCGGACCGGTAGGCAAAGAAATGCTGCTGCCCGAAGATCCTGAAGCCACTATTATCATGTTGGCTACGGGCACAGGCATTGCTCCCTTCCGTGCCTACCTATGGCGCATGTTCAAAGAGGCGGAGCGCCAGAAGAATTCTGACTACCAGTTTAAGGGCTTAGCCTGGTTAGTGTTTGGGGTGCCTTATACCGGCAACATCCTCTACAAAGAGGAGCTTGAACAGATTCAGAAAGAGTTTCCTGACAACTTCAAGCTCACTTACGCCATCAGCCGTGAGCAGCAAAATGCTGAAGGTGGCCGTATGTACATTCAGCATCGGGTAGCTGAGCATGCCGACCAGCTATGGGAACTGATGCAGAAGCCCAATACCCACACCTACATGTGCGGTCTGAAGGGTATGGAAGGCGGCATCGATGAAGGTATGACTGTTGCTGCTAGCAAGCACGGCGTCGACTGGACTGAGTTTCGCAAGCAGATGAAGAAAGAGCACCGCTGGCACGTAGAGACCTACTAGGTACTGTGCAAGCAAAAAAAAGAAGGGTCGATTCGACCCTTCTTTTTTTTGCTTGCAGCAATCCCTTTACAATTGGGCATAGCGATCGCAGTTAAGGAAGTCAGGCCAGTGGTTATGCGTGTCGGTTTGCTGGGGTTAGGAACTGTGGGGTCGGGGGCAGCAAAGATTTTGCTGGACCCGGCTCATCGTCATCCCTTAGTGGGACAGATAGAGCTAGCTCGGGTGGGGGTGCGGAGCCTCGATAAGCCTCGCGCAGTAGCACTGCATCCCAGTTTGCTCACTACCGATTTAGAGAGCATTGTTAGCGACCCCACCATCGATGTAGTGGTAGAGGTGCTAGGGGGGCTAGAGCCGGCGCGATCGCTCATGCTCAAAGCCATCGCCCAGGGCAAGCATGTGGTGACCGCCAACAAGGCAGTGATTGCTCGCTATGGCGACGAGATTTTTACTGCCGCCAACGAAGCCGGGGTCTACGTGTTGCTGGAGGCGGCGGTAGCCGGGGGCATTCCGGTCATCCAGCCCCTGAAGCAGGCCCTCGGGGTCAATCGCATCCACGCCGTAACGGGGATTATCAACGGCACCACCAACTACATCCTCACCCGCATGCAGCGCGAAGGTGGAGACTTTGAGTCGATCTTGGCTGACGCCCAGCGCCTGGGCTATGCCGAAGCTGACCCGTCTGCCGATGTAGACGGGCTAGATGCCGCCGACAAGATCGCTATTCTGGCCTCGCTAGCCTTTGGTGGCCGCATTAAGCTATCGGAGGTCTATAGCGAGGGCATACGTCAGGTCACTGCCGCCGACATTGCCTATGCCGATCGCCTAGGGTTTGTGATCAAGCTGCTGGCGATCGCCCGTCGCGACGGCGAGTTTGATGAGACATCTAATCAAGCGTTAGATCACTTACAACTGCGGGTACATCCCACCCTGGTGCCGGTGAGTCATCCCCTGGCCTCAGTGAACGACGTCTACAACGCCATTTTGATCGAGGGCGATCCCATTGGCCAGGTGATGTTCTTTGGGCCAGGGGCCGGGGAAGGGCCAACAGCCAGCGCAGTGGTGTCTGACCTGCTAAACTTGGCGGCCAATCTGACAGCGGGGGCGATCCCTCGGTCCACCAACCCCCTACTGGCCTGTAGCCACCAGCACTACTGCAAAGTCATCCCCATGGCCGACATTGTCAGCCGCTTTTACGTGCGCCTGCTGGCGGAGGATGAGCCAGGGGTGATCGGCAAACTGGGACTGTGCTTCGGCCACCACCAGGTGAGCCTAGAGTCAATAGTGCAAATTGGCCAGCACGAGACCCGAGCAGAGATCGTCATTGTCAGCCACGAAGTAACCGAGGCCAATTTTCAGACAGCGCTGGATGAACTGCGCCAGTACTCGGAGATTCACAGCGTAGCGAGTGTGTTGCGGGTGTTGTAGTCGGCCCTCAGCTGTCAAATGCCGCAGACCCAGACCCCAGGGTTCTACTGGGCAATATCGAAAGACACTTGCCTTCACCTCAGAACCCAGGGGTCTAACTCGTGGCTATGAATGCTCTACGCTGCCTGCTTCTCAGACTTCTCCAGCAGTGGAAAGCCCAGCCTCTCCCGCTGCTCCAAGTACAACTGTGCCACCCGCCGCGCCAGTCCCCGCACCTGGCGAATGTACCGGGTGCGCTCCGTCACAGAGATCACCCCTCGCGCATCCAGTAGGTTAAAGGTGTGGGAGCACTTCAGCACATAGTCATAGCTTGGCAGCACCAGCCCCCGATCCATCAGTTGCTCCGCCTCCTGTTGGTACAGGTCAAACAGCGTAAATAGCAACTCTGGGTTCGATGCCTCAAAATTGTAGGTCGAGTTCTCGATCTCCGCCTGCATATAGATATCGCCATAGGTGAGCTGATCGTTCCAGCGAATTTTGGCGATCGCATCCACCTCTTGCAAATACATCGTCAACCGCTCCAGCCCGTAAGTCAGCTCAATCGACACCGGGCGACAGTCAATCCCCCCACACTGCTGAAAATAGGTGAACTGGGTCACCTCCATCCCGTCTAGCCACACCTCCCAGCCTACGCCCCAGGCACCCACCGCCGCATCTTCCCAGTTGTCCTCCACAAACCGAATGTCGTGATCCTCGGGCTTGATGCCCAAAGCCCGAAGCGACTCTATATATACTTCCTGAATATCGCTCGGCGACGGCTTGATCAACACCTGGTACTGAAAATAGTGCTGGTAACGGTTTGGGTTCTCTCCATAGCGGCCATCTGCCGGGCGGCGACAGGGTTCCGCATAGGCTACCGCCCATGGTTCCGGCCCTAGCGCCCGCAAAAACGTGTGTGGGCTCTTCGTCCCCGCTCCCTTCTCCGTATCATAGGGCTGCATAATCACGCAGCCCTGCTTGGCCCAAAAATCATTCAGCGTCGCAATTACAGACTGAAAGTGCACAGCTATCCCCCGGTTACTAATCCAGACTCATACGCATTGCCTCTAATAGTATTCAACAGACTTGGCCCCAGCGTAGAGAGATTCTTCTCCGGATCCTTTTAGGCCACTACCTACGCCCGGCAGCCCAGGGCAGCAACTTATTCAAAAGTTTTTTAGGCCGTCTGTATATCCAACGAAGAGCGTACCCAAGGCCACCTTTCAATCCATATAACCTTTGTGCAGAGGGAATTCCGGCCACTACCCGTGCCGTTCTTTTCCATGCTCTGACCGCCATATACGGTGTTGGCTGAGAGATTTTCCCGAGAAATTTTGCAAGAAACCCTTTTGAGCGGCCCCTTTAAAGGC
>NZ_JAYFES010000110.1:0-82120 GCF_055795045.1 Pseudanabaena sp. PCC 9330
GGCAGGTTGTCATGGCTTTTCGTCCAAGATCTTCTAGCCTGACCCTACCCCTTTCCTACAAATTCAGCCCCTGCCTCAATCCTTTGTGATCTACTGAAGCTAGGATAAAAGACACTGATAGCCCCTTTGGTTTTGAGCATGACCGGTAAAACCCTCTTAGTTGGCCTGCGGGCCGATCAGTTTCGGCATCCCCTTGACCTAGAGGCTACCCGAGCGCTAAAGCAACTGCCGGGGCTCGATGCCATGGTGCGTTTAGCCTTGGCTCCATTGGCGGAGCGATTCTTTCACCTCGATCATTTGGCGTCGAGCTTGCAGGTAAGCGATCGCCAGCTGCCCGACCTGTACCAGTCCCTCGTCGAGGCCTGCCGCATTTTAGACCTCGATGTGCCGCAGCTCTACGTGCGCCAAAACCCGGTGCCCAATGCCTACACCTTTGCCATGCGCGGCGAGCAGCCCTTCATCGTCATCCACACGGCCCTGATAGAGTTGCTGACCCCCGCCGAAACCCAGGCGGTGATTGCCCACGAGCTGGGGCATTTGAAATGTGAGCACAGCGTCTATCTCACCCTGGCCAACTTGCTGACCCTGGCAGCCAATGGGTTGCCCTTTGGGGAGGTGCTAGCCCAAAATCTGCAAAATCAGCTGATGGAGTGGGTACGCTGTGCCGAGTTTACCTGCGATCGCGCCGCTCTGCTGGTGGCCCAAGAGCCCCGCATTGTCGCCTCCCTGATGATGAAACTCTGCGGCGGGTCGCCCTCTCTGGTTGACCAACTCAACGTCGATGCCTTTATCGACCAGGCCCGCGCCTACGATGCCATTAGCACCGACGCCCTGGGCGAAGCACTCCGGCAAATGCGCACCCAGGGGCTGACCCACCCAGTGCCAGTACTGCGCGCCCGCGAAATTGACCGCTGGGCCACCACAAATGACTACTATCAGCTAGTTAAACGCCCGACAGTTGAGTATAATGACAACACATCCAAGGGCGGATGGCGGAATTGGTAGACGCACCACACTCAAAATGTGGCGACTTCGGTTGTGCGAGTTCGAGTCTCGCTCCGCCCATGATTCAAACCTTCATGACTTAAAGTCATAGCTGCTCGGCACCGCCAAGACCAGGGTGAGCGCTCGGGCCGCCATCAGCCCGACTAGGGCCAACCATAGTAAGTGGGCGCTGCCGAGCGATCGCGCTACCAAAGCCAGGGGCAAAAACCCCACCCCCGCCGCCAGCACCGTGGCGTTGCGCAGCACTCGGCCAGCGGTGAGGCCCAAAAAGTAGCCGTCGAGCATGTAGGCGATCGCCCCCAACCCCAGCACCGGCACCAGCCAGCCCACGTAGATCTGCACCGTCGCCATCACCTCTTGATGCGTCGTCAGCAGGCCAAACAGCGGCTGCGGGAACAGCACAAAGGCCAGCGCAAAGGAGAGCCCCAGGGCGATGCTGGTGCATCCTCCCAGGGTGAGCAGACGGCGTAGATGGCTGCTGTCACCACTGCCGTAGTAACGCCCTGCAAAGCTCTCGGTGGCAAAGGCAATGCCGTCGATAAAGTAGGCCGACAGGGTCACCACTTGTAGCAGCAGGGTATTGGCCGCCAGAGTCTGGGTACCCAGGGCGGCGCTGAAGCTGGTAAACAGGGCAAAGCTCAGCACCAGGGCAAAGGTGCGCACCAAAATGTCGCGATTCAGCAAAAACAAGCCTTTGATCGCCTGAGGGTGCCACCCCTGGGGCAGCACCGCCCGCAGATTTTGCCAGCCGCCTTCTCGCAGCAACAGTCCTAACCCGACAATCAGGGTCAAATATTGGCTCAGGGCCGTGCCCAAACCCGCTCCGGCGCTGGCCAACCCCAGCTGATTGATGAAAATGTAGTTAAACACCACGTTGCTGCCGTTGCCCACCATCGACAGGGCAATCACCCGGCGACCTTTTTCGCGGCCCAAAAACCAGCCCATTAGCACCAGGTTGAGCAGCACCGCCGGAGCATCCCAAATGCGGGCGTTGTAAAACTCAATGCCCGCCGATCGCACCTCCGGTTCGCCGCTGAGCAGGCCAAAGCCAAGGTCGCGAATTGGCCCCTGGAGCAATAGGATAGCGAAGCCAAAGGTGAGGGCGATCGCCCCGTTGCGCAGCAAGATCAGCCATAGATCTGCCCCATCTCCCCGCCCCCGCGCCTGGGCGGTGGTGCCCGTGGTGCCCATGCGCAAAAAGCCAAAGCTCCAGTAGACCACGTTAAAAATTACCGCTGCCAGGGCCACCCCACCCAGGTGGCGAATGTCATCTAGGTGGCCGAGAAAAGCGGTATCTACCAGGGCCGCCAGGGGCACCATCAGGTTGGAGATAATATTGGCCGCAGCCAGCTTCAGAAAGCTGGGTAGAAAGGCATGCGGTTGGGCCGCGATCGGGTTGCCTAGGATGTTTTTAGCCATGGGTAAGCCGCGAGTTCTTTCCTAGGGGGCTTTTAGGCTGGGCAATGAGATAGTGGGTCTCTCTTTTTAGACCCGGCTGGGCCACACCAACGTGGCGGTGTTGTCGATTGTCTGGGGGTTGCCGTCGCTGTCTATTGCGTTGTAGCAGGCCAAGCGCCGCTGCACATCCTCAGGCAGGTGCGAAAAGTCGATCTGAGTGTCGCCGTCGGCGATCGCCGCCCAAAAGTGTCGCAGCTGGGGCGCGATCGCCTCCGCCTCGGCCTGGGCCATGCCCACAGGGGGGCTAGTGAGAAACTTGGCCATAAACCCGCTGGCGCGATCGCACATCCACTGGTGCGACATGGCCTGCAAGTCATCCCAGGGATGCACGGCGGTGAGACGACGCGATCGCACCGCCATACACAAATCCCCATCCCCGTGCTCGATCTCCACAATTCGGTAGGGGTGGGGATAGCTCACCAGTGACCCAGTCAGCACCTCACACAGATCGCCCCGCCGGGCCACATCCTGCACATGCAGATGGCCGGTAAACATCAGCCGCACCCCCGCCGCCTCTAATCGTTGAATAATCGCCTCGGCATTGCTCACCATGTAGCGCTGGCCCAGGGGGCTTTGCGACTGCCCCGGCAGGTGCTCCAGCACATTGTGGTGCAGCATGACGAGAATCAGGTCATCAGAAAACTCTGCCAGGGTAGCCTCCAGCCAGTCGAGCTGGGCCTCGTCCACATAGCCCACCCGCACCTGTTCCCCATTGGGCTCAAAGGCGTTGGAGTTGAGCGCCACCAGCCGCACGCCGGGGAGAATTTCGTGCTGATAGTGGAGGGTTTTGCCGTCGCTGTAGCCAAAGTCTTGGTACAGACGCGGAAAGTCGGCCAGGCCAATGGCGCGATCCGTCGCATCGCGGGCAATCACGTCGTGGTTTCCCGGCACCACATAGGCCGGAAAGGGCAGCCGCCTGAGGCGCTCAATCAGCCACTGGTGGTTTACCCATTCACCATGCTGGGTCAGGTCGCCAGGCAGCAGCAAAAAATCTAAATCCAGCGTTTCTAAATGATCAAAAATTTGTTCAATACCCGGAATGCTGACTTCCACTAAGTGAAAGCGATGGGGGCCGTTGTAGATCGTCTCAGGTTGAGCAATGTGAGGGTCGCTGACGATCGCGAAGCGAAAACGCTGTCCCATGGAAATAAAACGCTGATTTTTATGCATGTCCATACCAGCCTAGCCGCTAGCTGCCCGATTCGGGAATGTTCAAACGCTCAAACGTTTGAACGGTTATCTGAAAGTGGCATCATAGGAAGCTGTGGTTTAAGGAGGTCAACGCTGTGGCAGTTGTTCGAGTGCGTCAGCATGTCAACCCCCTGAGCGGAAAATACCAGGCCCCGGTCGATAACCCCGTCTGGGAGACTGTCTACACCAACCCCCAGCAGCCTCTGCACATCGACATCGGCTGCGGCAAGGGCGTGTTTTTGCTGCAAATGGCCCAGCTAGCGCCCGAGTGGAATTTTCTCGGCCTCGAAATTCGCAAGCCCGTGGTCGAGTCGGCCCAAAAACGCCAGCAAGAGATGGGGCTGACCAACCTACATTTCATGTACTGCAACGTCAATATCTCCCTGCGCGCCCTGCTAGAGAGCTGGGGCGATCAAAACCCCCTCCAGCAGGTTTCTATCCAGTTCCCCGATCCGTGGTTCAAAAAGCGGCACCAAAAGCGGCGAGTGCTGCAACCCGAACTGGTCAGTACCCTAGCGGCGTTTTTGCCCTCTGGCGGGCGGCTGGTGGTGCAGTCGGATGTAGAAGAAGTGGCGGTGGATATGTGCGATCGCATCGCCGAAAAACCCCACTTCCTTCGCCAGGGCGACCTCTGGCTACCCGAAAGCCCCTTCCCCGCCCAAACCGATCGCGAGCGCGTCACCCTAGAGCAGGGCCTACCCGTGCACCGCGCCATCTTTACCCGCACTTGAAGCCCCACCTTCAGGCCAGGGTGTAAAATGGCTTCAGCTATATGTGCAGCAGACAAGGCAGATATCGGGACAGTCCAGAAAACTGGTAGGTCCCTTATTATCTTTTCGCCTTCATCCTTTTGCCTTTTAGCTCCCCCCTGGGGCTGTAGCTCAGCAGGATAGAGCGGCCGCCTCCTAAGCGGCAGGTCGTGGGTTCGAATCCCGCCAGCCCCGTACCCCAAAGTCCCGCCTGGATGGGACTTTCAACATTCACAATATGTCAGAGTATCCCTAGATATGTCAGAATCTTCCCTAGAAAGCAGGGAAGATTTAGGGAAGCTATAGGGAAGTGGCACGAGGCAAATTAACACTAGAGGCGATTAACGAGCGCCTGAAGTCTGCAAGTATTGGTGTAACAGTCAGGCAAAAGGGAAATCGTCTATATCTGCGGGCTACCCTGCCGCCCAAGCCATCCTCCAGCAAGGATCGCCCCCACCAGCAAGATGTGTCCCTGCAAATCTACGCCAACCCAGCTGGGCTGGAAAGGGCTGAAGCTGAAGCGAGTAAGTTAGGTGCGCTGATTGCATGTAAAGAATTTGACTGGGGTACCTATCGCCCTGATGTAGTCCAAACTGCGGAGACCTTGACCACTCGCCAGTGGGTAGAGCGATTCAAGACGGAGTACATGAGAACTCATAGCTTGAAGGAAACAACGTGGCATTTTCACTGGTGGTGCGTCTATAAGCGGCTGCCCTTGGATGAACCCCTTAAGGAAAGCACTTTGCTTTCAGTGGTTCATAAGACTGAGAAAGAGACACGGAACCGAAAGCAAACCTGTGAGAAGCTCCAAAAGTTAGCCGATTTTGCTGGGGTAGATGTAGATCTCAATCGTTATTCCGGCAGCTATTCATCATCCAAAGTGCAACCAAGAGATTTACCAACCGATGAAGTGATTTCTGAATGGCGGGAAAAAGTCCCTAATCTAGCCTGGCGATGGGTCTATGGAATGCTTGCTGCCTATGGTCTGCGACCTCATGAGGCTTTCTTTTGTAAATTCCTAAATGACTCTTCAGACCGTGTCATCCAAGTTACTGAAGGCAAGACTAAAGGAAGAAAAGTTTATCCCCTCTATCCAGAATGGGTAGAGAAGTGGGAGCTATGGAAAGTAAACTGCCCTGATATTACTGGCAAAACTTACAAAGAATACGGGAATAGGACAACCAGGCAATTTCAGCGCTATGAGATTCCTTTTCCTGCCTATGACTTACGCCATGCTTATGCAATTCGAGCATCTATTGTATTTAACTTTCCTGTGCCTACAGCTGCTGCATTTATGGGTCATTCTCCCACAGTTCACTGGAATCGGTATAACCGATGGATTTCTGAAAAGCAACATGCTGAGGTCTTTCAATCTCGAATCCAGGATAAGGATCGGCCTATAGCTCCATAGTCTTTTGCTTTTGTAGCGTCTTATTTTTTCCATCGTTTCTCTGGCCTCTCTGCCAAACGCTGAATGCACTTATCAATATGAAACTGATAACGTGGCAGACGAGCACTGGGCTTACGCCTATCCCTAACTTCATGACCTACTCTCAAGAGCCCTGAACGTACTGCATCTCTTAGCTGCTCAGCATTATCTAAATCAAGCAACTGATAGGCTGGATCGGTGTCATACCACTGCCGATTTCCTTGGGTCTGTGTCTCTTGCTGAAAGCCTAACATTTCTGCTAGCACCTCTCGGACGGCATTTTTTAACTCACTTTCAGGAATTAGCCTTTCATTAATTGCCGCGTTAGATTGTTGAGACTGTCCATTATTGCCAGAGTCAATCATCACTCGATTTCTCTTTGTTCAAAACTGAATTTGTCGACAAGGATTAGTGATCAAAAATTTGTTTTTGGCTTGCTTTCTATGCAGTCGAATGAGCAATAATAAAAAGCATTTTTGTCGCCAATGAGATCAGATCCTGGGCCGCTGCCTCATTAGGAATGTTGAAGAACAAACACTCCACACTGAGGCCCAGCAGGGGCGGATGGTAGAGGGCGTAGATCCCCTCCTCGTCACGCAGGTACAGCTCTAAAGAGACGTGGCCTAGAGAGATGCGGTCGTAGATCAGATAGCCCTGGTCAGCTAGCCAATCGACCCAGTTGTTCTCCCCTGCCTGGGCCAGGTCAAGCTTTACTTCGGTCTGAAGGTCGATGGCTTTAATCATGGTTCTGGGCCTCCTGCTGCACCCCCAGATAGGCCAGAATCTCGCTGACAGGTTTGCGCTGGGTGATCATGTCGTGGACTCGGTAAAGCTTCCCCGCTGGCACATAGCGCTTGCGGCAGGTGTCCCCGTCCAGCCATCCGTAGTAGTAGGAAACGCTAGGTGTCTTCCGCTTTTTATTGCCCTGACGTTCTTCTAGCCAGCCCGATGCCTTCCCTTTGGGGCTGTAACGGCGCTGCTGATTTCTTCGGATGGTTGGTATTTTCTCTAAGCAGTCCACCGGCAAGGGCACCTCGACCGGCCTGGCACCGCTCTGCCCGCGTAGCTTCACCCAAACCCGATTGCGGCTCAGCTTGTTGACTACTCCCCGCTGCCCGATCCAACGCTTCGGCTGGTGGAGCTGCACAGATAGAATTTTCACCTCGTCGCCAATGGCAAAGGCTTGTTCTGGGGATAGAGGCCGCTGATCGAACTCGGGCGACCGCTCGGTGACGATGATGATTGAGGGCGGAGGCTCCAGGCTGTAGAGTCCAGAGCTAGGTTGTTCTGGGGATAGTACGGCCTCACGCCAGGTACAGACTGGGCAAGAACCCGTCAGCCCCTTTGATACCCGCTGCTGAGTGCAGATGGCGCAGGCGGCGGGGTTGCTGACCAGGTAGGGGGCGACTCCTGGCAGCAGGGGAAGTTGGTACCCAATCAGGGGTTTCATAGCGTTACCTCCAAGATGCTGAGTTGTCCAAACCATTCGCGCAGTAAGGCCCGCTGCCGCGCGCGAAACTGGCGGTCATAGCGCAGGTGGCAGACCGTACAGAGAGCCTTCAAGTTGTTGTCGTCACAATTTGCCGGGGTTTGGTCGAGGTGAGCGACCGTCAGCAAGTACTGCCGGGGCTTGGCCTTCCCAATGCGCGATCGCAGCTGGGCCTTGGTTTCATCGGGTCGCTGGCACTGGCGACCGCATTGCTGACAGCACCAGTCGGCTTTCTCCTTCACCCCATAGGCGATCGCCTTCCAGTTGGCGGGATAGCGGCCTTTAATCATCGGCATTACCTTTCTCCTGTGGCCCACCAGGGCCGATAGTGAGATTCCAATCGGGGTTGTCGTCGATGGTCTTGCGGATACCGTCACGACAGATCGGGTTTGCCCAGAGCTGCTGGTATCGTGTGAGGCGGTCTGCCGGGGTGACTTCTTCGGGAGGGGGTAGGGCGGGTGGCCCGGTGTAGGCTGTAGGACTTCTCTGAGGCGCAGCAAGCCATGCCTGATACTCTGCGTACAGCTGTACTCCATGTTTTTCAATCCAGCCCCTTGCAGCGCTTCTAGGGGAGGCTGGCTTAGTCGGAAGTCGTGGAACCTTTTGGGTCAGCACCCAATCAAAAAAATCGTCGTCGGCCTCGGCGGAACCTTCAGTCCTGTCCGGTGGCTCTGGCTCAACAAGTGAATCTGTTAGAGCGTTAGGCTGAAGATAGGGATCCTGGGGTGGTGGTTCGGCCTGGTCGGTTTCGGTTCTGCCTGTGGAAAACTTTTCGCTTCTCTCTCTCTTTCTCTTGTTTAAAAGAGTATGAATAGTTTGATTAGTATGAGGGGATCTAGAGCCCTTGTCCTGCAAGGGTTTCAGAGGCCAAGTGTTGTCTACAGACAACAAGTGTTGTCTCAGGATCATGAGTGTTGTCTCAGGATCATGGGTGTTGCGTGGAGACAACAGTGTTGCGTCAGAACAACACCCCTCTTTAGGATCCAATTTCTCCCAAGAATCTTTCTGTGGATCCACTCCAGCGGCGCTATATGGAGGACTTTCGTTACCTTCGGGGACAGCTTCCAGGTGACGTTTCTCTAACCGCCGACTTCTGATCCGAACGCCCACCCTGAGCAAGTCGAGATTGATATGTTTTTGAGCATCCAGCGACTTTAGAGCACGGCTAACCGTACCGGGGTCATAGTTAAGAATGCGGGCGATCTCTCTCACCCCAAATTCCAGGTAGCGGTCGCCAAAGGGGTCGAGCGTTCGCAGGTAGTAGAGAACGTCCTTCTCAGCAGGTTTGAGGGTTCGGACAGCCTGAACCCATTCCTCATTGGTGAGGCGGTAGTGAAGGGAATTTTGCCGCTCTGATGGTCGGGGGTGCTGAGAATCTGTCATGATATTGGTAGATTTTTTAGAACCCCAGCACTGGATCCACAGGCTGGGGCATTTTTTAGGCAATCTTGTCCCCTAACCAGCGAAAACCGCAGGCAGAGCATTGATTGTCGTCAGGTTGTTGGATGGCTAAGCAGCGGGGGCAGGCGTCGGAGAGTTCATCCTCAGACCACCAACGATCGCCTGTGGTGGTCAGTTGGTAAAGCCATTGATCACGGGCTGGCTCATGCCGAATGCTTTGAATGAAGCCGCCTTTGCCTTGGTTAGGGACGTAAACACTGTCCTGAAAGTTATAACTGTGGTTGGGAAACGCCATGGGAACACGAGCTTGGAATAGATGCAGGAGAATCTGATGGCATTTGCGCGATCTGCTCCTTCACCAAACGTTCAAATACGGTCAGACAGGGACAGGCTTCGCATTGGGAACGAGTTCCAGGTCGGACGCAACCACACTCAGGCGACCAGCGCTTCAGTACCTCAGCAGCAGCGGCCTCATAGCGTAGAGCCGTTGTTTGTAGAAGCCGTGAAAGTGTCAAGCTGGCTCCTTCTGCAACTTCAAATGGGAAATTAACTTCGATGCCTTAGCCTCAGCAGCTTTGACTGAGTTCCAATCCTTACGCCTAAGATCAAAAGCCTTAAGCACTTCTTCCCGGTCAATCCCAAGAGCATCGGAAACGGTTTTAATGCTGGCCTCGGACATGCTTCGGGTGGAACTCCAAGCAGAAAAGTACCTTGCTGGAATATTGGTGAGAGCAGCAAGCTGAGTGGGCCGAAGATAGCGAATGTCTTCAACCGTTAGCATCAACCCATCTGAAAGGAACATCACAACAGCTCAGAACGCGATTGAATGTCACAGTAACACAATTTATTTCCTTATAGGGAAACAAATTTCCTTATAGGCTAATTTCCCTTGCTGTAAAGAAGCCGTTTCCTAACAAATCCTCCCTCAGGGGGTGTTCTGGTGATAAAAGAGAATAAGTGGGTGCAAATGATCAGGCTAATACTTCAGCTCAGTGAGAGTTTGTGAGGTTCTACGAAGCATTCAAAGAAACAATGCACAGATTCGACCTTAAAGGGGTGGATTTGTCCAAAAACAGCGGATTGAAACCTTCTCAGATCAGCAAGTTCCGAGGGGATCAGAATATCCGCATAGAGACTCTTGAGAAAATTCTGTTTGCTATGCCTCAGGATGCGCGTGAGTACATGCTTTCCCTGATAGCTCCAAATGATACGGAGGCAGAGCAGTTGCCCCCAAAGTCCAAGGATGGGGCTTAGCGTTCTTTTTACGTTTGACTTTTAGTCCAGCTTCACGTCCTCATGCCAACGGATGATGATCTCGCCGCCCATAGCTTTGACTAACTCTTCAATCGCCTGAAAGCTGGCCTTCTGCGGTTCTTTAAGGGTATTGCCCACGGCGGAGTTATACCGAGTCACTGGGGGGATCTCATCCCCCTCTGCCCGGAGTTTGCAAATTTCCTGAGTCACCTTGTACTGGGTATAGCCTAGCTGCTGCATTCGCTGGGCCATAGCCTCTCTAATGTCCATCAGGTTCATCCATGCCTTCAACGCCACGGTTATCATGCCTCATCCTCATCGCCGTAGGCAAAGGTTAAACATTCGGTTGCTCGGGTCAGCCACACGTATTTCAGGTTCATCTCCTGCTCTTTCTCCCAAGGCTTCTTAGCATTGGGGTGGGGCAGTAGGTGGGGATGGAGCAACACCACTCGGCGCGCCTCTAGCCCCTTGGCCTTATGGATGCTGGAGAGCCACACCTTCGCCCTCTGGTCGCTGAACAAATCAGTGATCGCCCGCACTAGCTCAGCCATATTCCGGGGTACGGTCGCCGCCTGAATGGCCAGGATCGTATCTACTCGGTCTTTGAAGTTGGTCATCACCATTTCAACCTCGTCCCTGTCCTGCCCCTGCCGGAGCTGACGCTGTTCGTCTAAGTACTTGTGTAGATAGACATCCAGGCGGTTGAAATGAAACCCTTGGGCTTCTTCAAGCTGGTGGAGGATGGCCACCAGGTTCTTGCCAATGTCCGTTCCCCGGATCCGGGCCGGGATACCAGCTCGAATCAGCTCAAAGCACACCGTCACTAGGGGTGCATTCGTCCGGCATAGAATCAGGTCGCCATCGTAGACGTTCTTGATAATGTCGGTGTCCTCAATCTCTCTCACGGTGCCGATGGGCGCTCCAGGGCGAGGCTCAATGCCGGGATAGACAGCATTGGCCAGTTCGATGTGAGAAGTGGGGCAGCGATAGCAGATGGACAGGGGCAACACGCTGGCCTGGGTGCGATCGGTAATGTTGGCAATGCTCTGGGTGTCTGCGCCTGTGAAGCCATAAATCGCCTGCCGCCGATCTCCAACGAACAGCATACGCCCACCCCTGGCACGGGCCTTCAGCACTAGCTCTAGCTGGGCTTGGTTTAAGTCCTGGGCCTCGTCCACAAATACCCAATCGGCTTTCCTTGGCTCCAGCCCCAGGGCGTGGGGTAGCCAAACCATATCGTTGTAGTCGATCACCTGCCGGGCCAGGTCAGTGCCGTCTTGCAGGATGGGTGCGATCGCTTTCCAGGTAAACTCCCAGTCTTTGCGGTCGAGGTCAAATCGGTCAGCGAGGGCTTTTAGGGCTGGTTCATCCTCGGGGTTGGTCAACGTCAACTGGGTGAGGCGCAGCAGTCCTCGTATGCGATCGCTGGCGTTTCTCAGCGCTTCTGGCTCGGTCACGTTCTGGTCAATAACGTACTGACGGATCAGTTTGCTGTATTTCTTTTCATCCAGCTCCGGGCGGCCCAGGCGGCTGAGGGCCGATAGGCCCAGGGAATGAATAGTCTGTGCTCTCATTCCCTGCAAGCGGGTCTTTAGCTCGGTGGCGATGTGTTTATTGAACGCGCAGAACAGGGCGTTACGGGACTCCAGACGCTTCGATGCCTCGACACAGGTAGTCGTCTTGCCGCTGCCGGGGACGGCATCCACAACGGCATCACCCGCGCCGCTGGCGACAAAATCAAAAATATCGGTCTGGTACTGGGAGGGTTGAAACATGGTGTTGACTGTAGCGCAGGGTGGGCAATGGGTTAAGCAGCAATCTGGTCTGTCCAGTGGACGGTCGCGTGAGACTGTGAGACTTGGATCTGAGCGGCGGCGACCTCGGCTTTGGGATGGCCCAACAGGCTCAGAATGTCTTCGATGTCTTCTGGGGTGATCGGGGTCTGGCGCAGGCGATCGCCCATTTGAATTTGGAGGGTGAAGTAGGTCATGGGGTGTTCTGGGGATAGGGTGGGGTTGCCCCTGTTTCCAGGGGCTTGGAACTAAGCGGCTTCAAGGATGACGACTGGGGCGACCAGCTCACGGATGATGGCGGCGGTTTCTTCGATGGTCTGGGCGTTCTTGCGGATCCTGCCGTCAAAGATGCAGACTCGTTGCCACTGGGCATGAGAGCGATTCCAGTTCACAGACCCCAGGCGCTCCAGGGTTGGGGCTACATCATCCAGGGGCAATAGGTCGTGAGCTACCCTGCCTAGGGCCGCAAGGCCCACGGCATTGAAGCAGAGGTAGTCCAGCCGCAGCAGCTTGCCGCTGGTGCCCCGCACCGCCTGGGGTTGCCATTCAGGAATCACGGCGGCAATGCCCGCCCACAAGTCGATCACCTGGTCAGGGTCAATGGCCTCTTGCTTGCCTACCGTGAGGGCGATCGCGTCATAGAGGGCTTTGAACGTCCATAGCTCCGGGCCTTTGTAGGCCGGGGAGAGCTGGGTCTTTTCGTGGTTCACCAGACCTCGGAACTGGGGGACAGCGGCCACCATCGCACGGGTCAGCTCAGCCACCCGATCCCGATGGTCAAAGTAGTGGGAGGTAGATTTGCTGGGCTTGCTCAGGTTGAGGTTGAGGTCAGTGAACATCTGGCGGGCTCTTTCTAGGCCCAGGTCACAGTGCAGGTCAACGCTTACGGATTCATCGGCCAGGTACTCAGCGATCGCCGGATCTAGTAGGGCGATTCTTAACCCCTCCATCCGGTGCTGGCCATCGTTGATCGTAAAGCTGGCTCCCTCGGCAACGTAGAGCGTGCCCAGGTCTGAATCGGGGCCGATGGGCCTAAATTCCATGCTGCCGCCCACGCTCACCACGACAGAGGCAAAGATGTAGCTTTCGAGGTGCTGGGCTACATAGCGGGCGATCTTCTTGGCGCGGGTGTGGTTGATCTGGCGCTGTACTTCCTTCCCGGCTTCTACTGAGTCTTCCTGAAAGACAAACAGGTTCACAGCATCGGCAATGCGAACTTTGGCGGTGTAGCATTCCCGGCCTGCCTGAATGCCGCGCATGGCTTCGAGGGCGATCGCCTTGGGGAATAGCTTGATTGAGGCGCGGATCGGGGTGTGTTCGGTCAGGGGTAGTTTGCGGCGGGTCATGGTGGTTTCTCCGGTAGTGGGGTTGCCCCTGTTTCCAGGGGCGTGGAACTAGGCCAGGGCAGCAGCAGCTTGGCGGGTAGTGTGGCCAGCGGCATAGAAGGTATCCACCTGGGCCACCTCGGCATTGGTCAGGTCGCGCTCCAGGCAGAGCTCCACCTCGGCTAGATAATCGTCGTACTCACTTGCTGCCCAGGGCCGCAGGGCGGTCTTGAGATCGGCTAAGGCAGATGCAAACTCGTAGTTGTCTATACAACTGGCTCGAATCACAGCGCGGGCAGCGGCAATTAATCGGTCTTCATTGGTAAGAGATTCAGGGGTGCTCATAGGGTGTTCTGGGGTTGGGGTTGGCAGGTGGGGCAGGGTTCTTCTTTGGGGCCAAAAGTGGACTCGAAGCGGCGGGTGATCGTCTGGGCCTGGTCGGCAGGGCAGGTGGTAACGTCCACCTCAAAAGCTTCTTTGGCCCACTGCTGGAACAGATCCCAGGCGGGGTTAGGGGCGGTGCCGATGTCTCCACAGGCAGGACAGATCGGCCCCCCTTCGTTGGGTGGTGTGGTCATGGTTGTTCTGGGGTAAAAGGTGGGGTGCCCTGGCGGGGCCAGGGCGGTGGGCCTACTTAATGGGGAAGATGGAGTCGATTTCTATGTCTGTATTGGCCTCAAGTAGGCGGGATGACCGCATTGGAACGCTGGCGCTACGGCCATAGGTACTTTGCAGCAGGGGCGTAATCTCCAAGCCTCTCAATGCCGCTTCCATGACATAGGGCTGTAGCCGTTCGTGCATGAACTCCAGGTTCTCCTTGGCCCGATCCTGCATGGACGCTTTGCTGAACTTGGGCTGAAACACAGCAATCAAGGGGTCGTCGAGCTGGGGACTGGTCAAGACTTCCACAGCGGCCTGAATCTTGGTGGCCAGGGAACGAATGGTGTTCAGCAGATGGTCATCGGTCATGCAGCAGATCAGCAGGGTGTCGCCGTTGGTGGTGGTGTGGATGTCGTACATGATGAGTTCTTAGGTAAAGGTTGATAGGTGTGCCCTGGCAGGGCCAGGGCGTTGACTTAGCTCGGTTTAGGCAGAGGGCAACTGAGGGGCTTGTAGCCGCTGTAAGACTTCGTGGGGCGTTAGTTCAGGCTCTAGCTTGGCGGTGTCTACCATCTGCTGCACCAGCAGGGATGGCAGGCCATCGACACACATCATTTCGCGGGTGCCGTCCAGGTCGAGCAACTGGGGGGCAGACTCCACAAAGTCAGCAATCTGCTTGAGCTGATCCACCTCTGGCTTGCCCTTACGCTCCCGCCAGTCAAATTTGACTGAGGCGTAGTTGCGATCGCCGTTGCTGTGGCGCTGGAAACTCACCCCAAAGATGCCTTCAGCCGGATTCACCCCTTCTCCCACCAGCCGGGTCACGGTCTGCTGTAGGGCGCTGAGGGAACGGGTTTTGATATAGCTCACACAAACCGTATTGGCGGGAAGTGCTTGACAACCGGGGGCGGGCACATAAAACAACTGCATCCAGGCAACGTTCCGGGTGCGGCCCAAGCTGCCAAAGTATCGGGATACCTTGATCACTGAAATTTCAGCTTCAGTACCCAAAAACTCAGTTTCGCTGATAGCCAACTGGCCAGCTTGGCAGTTAAACCGAACAGCAAAGGGGGCATCGGGCAGGTAGATCGCATTAGCGGGCTTGCAGCCAAAAATTTGAGAGAGTGCATCAGACATGGTGAATTTTTCCTTTTTGTTCTGGGGATTGCCCGTGTGGTTGGTTACGGGGGGCAGTTTCAAGCCATGCCCAGGGCGGCGGGTTAGAGTTCGTCGCAATTACAGAGATCTGGGCTGTCGTAGCCTCCGGTTAAGTAGGCGTTGCTGGGTAGGCTCCAAAGAACCTTTGAGCCGTCGGGGTGTACCCGCTCGTGGATGGTGGCTAGTTCTGTGATGACTCGCTTGGTACCCCAGCGGCGGATCATTTCCTCCAGGGCCAGGGCATCGAAGCCCCAGGTTTCTGCCATCTGGTCTTCGGCCTGCTCTCGGCGGGCCTGGTCGTGCTGGTAAGCAATCTCAATTGGTTCTCGTACAATCATGGGTAGATCCTCTTGTTCTGGGGATTACACCCCCTGTCGATCTGTGGTTGGAGAGGCAGGGGGCCGAACTGAGCCTTTTAACGCCATGCCCAGGGCGGAGGTTTATCGCAGATAGCAACTAACCATCTGGCGCTCAAATCGCTGCATTTGCTTAGCCCGGTTGCCGCTGAGAATGGATTGAAACTGCTGGGCCACAGTGCCACGCTTAACAGCGTGGTGGTTGTAATACTCAGTCACGCTATGTAGCAGACCGTAGGCGGTGTTGTAGGCCGATAGCTCACTTGAGCCTTTGCCCATGCCGTTGAAAAGCTTCAGGCAGGTTTGAACGATGCGGGGCTGTTCTTCAACGGGCTGGCCAGGTTCACCAAACGCGGCGATTAACTGCATGGTTGCCTCGGCCTTGTCGATGCCGACCGCCGCTAGGTTGGTCATCGTTTCTTTCTCTTCGTGCAGTGTGGCGCGGGCAGATTCCAAAATGGTTTCGATTCGGCCAGGGTTAAAGCTGCCAACGTGGGCGATGATCCGCTGCCCAGCCCTAACCGGAATCTTCATGCCGTTGGTGCAAATCAGGCGGTTGGCGTAGATGCTGACGCTTAACCCTTTGCCGTTGAGGTGCGAATCCTCAAGCAGCAGATACCCTTCGGTCAGGTCGCCCACCGCCTGAGCCGGTGCGATTCGCTCGGGCATCTTGGCGGCGGCGTACAGCATCCGGCCACCGTCCAGACTGCCCAGGTGGGTCATGGGCAAATTGGCATCATCACAAAAGCGATTGAAGGTTTCTACAATCTGGGCATTTTGCCAGGGTTGGCGCTTTGTGTAGATGTCAAAAAAAGTATTATTGTCGCCACGATAAGCCGCAAAGACAGGGGCTTTATGCTGCCCTTCTGGGCCATAGAAAACAGGAGATAGCTTAACTTCCCAGTCCAGTCCAGCGGCCTGCAACTGTTGCTCAACAGTGGAGCCGGGGATAATTTGTTTAGCGGTGCCACGGTGCCAAGTAGTCATGGTAAATCGTCCTTTTTGTTCTGGGTATATAGCCTGTGTGGTTGGTCACAGGGAGCCGTTTAACGCCATGCCCAGGGCGGCAAATTAAGCGGCGTAGGCGGCGGGTGCTTCGGCTGCTACCGGGAATGGGATAACTTTTTGGGCCTGGATGTAATCGTGTAGAGACCCAAAGCCCAGGTGGGCCAAGACTGCATAGCCGTGTTTGCAACAACCCCGCCCAAAAAACTCAAGCTGGTTGTTTAAGTCGTCGCAGGTGCAAAACACCCCATCAGCCCGCTTCTCGACCACATAGGCGGTATCTTTGGTCAGATTGCGAACGGTGTAGTGGTTGGTGATGTCTAGGCGCTCTGTCACCTTCAGGCTGCGGGCCTGGGCCTTGCGCCAGTCTGCAAAGTGGGCCTTAAATTTGGCCTTGCTGATGAAGGTGGGGCGCTGCCCTTTGACATGCACCCAAATGACTTTCTGAAAATCTTTAATCTCGACGGGGGCCGACGACTTGAGGCCCAGCAAGCGACGGGCGGCGGCGGCGGAATAGAGGATGTTACAGGCTGTGAGCATATAGTACGCTTGAACTCATAGCCTTACTATATCATCACAATGATATATTTGAGTCAGCAAAAATGCTGAGATAGAGCAAATGAACTAAAGCAGTGACCCTTGTACTGCTGGCGGTGCGATGTGAAACCAGCCGCCCTCAAGCGATCGCAACCCCCAACTCACCGGAGGCAGCACCCCAGGGGGCAGGAACACCAGGCAGGGCAGGCCCAACCCCACCGCAAAGGCCAGAGAAGCCCAGGTGCCCGAACCCTTGCCACAGAAGCAGCGGGAAGAGCGGCCAGAGGGCACCAGACCAGCCGGACAGGGGCCAGAAGGGAAGGCAACCCAAAGCCCCCTAGCAGCAGCCACAGCCCGCACACAGGCCACAGAACGAGCCGCAAAGGCACCCCGACCAGACCCAAAGGCCGCAGCCTGGAACACCTGAGCCGCAGGAAAGGCAAGCCGCGCCGCCTGGTCGATGCCGGGGGCGCAGCCTGTGACCACAGACACCCCATGAGTAACCTGGCCAGCCAGCCAACCCAAGGCCGATAGTGAGGCCGCACTGGGACGGCGGGAACCGGAGAAGCCCAGGCAAGACACCCCGGCCAGGAGAGCAACAGCAGAACGAGCCACAAAATAACCTAGATAATATCGCCCAATTATATCACTGCAATGATATAATATGAACAGGCAGGGGGCAAAAGCAGCCCGTAAGACGCGAAGGGGCTATACAAACGGCAGAAACCGGGAAACAACAGCGCAAGCCAGAAACAAGGGGAAACCGGGAAACGTGCCCGCTGGGGGCGAAACCCCAGCTAAGACGGCGCAGGGCAAGCCAAGCCAGCCACCACCCAGGCGGAAACCGACCGGAGTAAATGTGAGAGCTGCCCAGGGGCGCAAGGGCAGCAGCAGCAGAGCAACGGCAGCAGATGCAAGCCTGGGAGGAACGGCAACTCACCCACCCCAAAGGCCACGGGGTGGGGCCACCCCACCACCGCCGACCGGAACCACTACGAGGGGCACACCCTACCGGACGGAGGCAGAGGGGAGAACCCGAGAGGAACCCCTACCGGGGCCGTGCGGGGCCAGCCACCCGGCCACTATGGACTCTCGGCAGTGTGGCCCCGTTGTCAAGGGCGGAACGAAGTGGAGAGCGCAGCGGCCCTTGATCAATGGGGCTGCCGTGATAGCCTTTTTCGGCGGTGGCCTGGGCTGCACGGCATAAATTGCCTAACGAGAGTGTTTTGCCTGTCCAAGGGCGCGGCTGACGGCTCTGAGGAAGCGGCGCTGCTCCCCTGGGCCAGCGGTGGCCAGCAAGGATGGTTGCAGGAGGAAATAACAAGGTCACGGCTGGGCCAGTCGAGAGGATGCCTTAGCGAGACAGTCTCATAGGACAGAAGCGATCGCCATGGTCTACGGTGAATCTTCCTCTGACGCCAGAAGCTTGTAGACGGCTTTCTCTAGTTGAACGCTTTGACAATCAAAACCGGGCGCAAAAAAATGCCCCTAGCCAACAAAGGCCAAGGGCAAATTCAGAGTGCATCAACTATGTCTATGTAGAGAGTGCCCGTGGGCAGTAAAAACAAGTATCGACTCAGCAAAAAAGCTGAATTTGACCGCTCACTCAATCGGCGATCGCATCACTCGCTTATCACGCTGCATCTTCAGTGCTATCGGCATCAATCTGCTTCAGGTGAATATGCTTGTAGCCCAGCTTAATCTGAAACTCATCCCCAGTCTTGAGGCCCATTTCTTGGGTATAGGCTGCCCCAATCACGATCTGACCATTCTTATGAACAGTAAGGGTATACGAAGCTTCTCGGCCTCTACCATCGGTACTCTTCTCAGGCTCAAGCTGAATGCCCTTTGCTGCCAGTAGAGCATCATAAAATTCAGCCAGGTTCACACGAGTTTGCCCTTCTTTGCCCACCGTGTAGTAACCACATTCCTTGGCGAGTTCCCGCTTAGTGAGGCCATCATTCTCCTTGACCTTGGCCAGAAGATCCTTGCCTGTCAGAGCTTCCTTACTTTTCACCGCCATAATTCAAACCACCTGTAGGGTTAAACATCAAAAAACATGATGACCGGCATAAAGCTTACGCCAGGGTCATTTGATTCCCTTGGCCTTTCACTCTAACTATCAATTTGAGTGGAGGAGTAGAGACAATTAAGTTTATCTTACACTCATTATAGTTATCAATTGATTCAGTAACTCGTAAAGCTGATGTCAATAGTTAGTGAGATATACCCCTAACCAATTTTTTGCGATTCAGTCTACGAACCTAACCACTTTGCGAGTTGTTGTAGGGTAGGCACGATTTACGCTGGAAGACGCGATCTCTATAGTCAAGACGGCCAACAACACAGAGGATGCCTGGTTCTATGAAATGGTGATTTGTGGAGAAGTAGAGCAAAATGAATCGAGATCATGCTAGCCCGCTGTTAAATCCTCTACCTTTAGAGGGATGACAGTTTTCCCTTGTTTTTCAACCACTTCAACGCTTCCCGCCTGCTGAGGGATGCCAAGGCTGTTCTGGAGACAAAGGATTGAACCGCCCCAGGATCAGTTTTAGAGTATTCTCGCAATGCCCACCCAATCGCCTTTTGGATAAAGAACTCTGAGGAGTCCTGGTTCTCTTCTATCAGGGCAAACAGCAGGCTCTCATCTGTTTCTGTTTTATACCCAAGCTGGAACAGTAACGTGGTTCGGCGTAGCCAAAGATTATCCTGAACACGCCACTGATTGATCACACTGTCTCGACTAGACGGATACTGCTTCAACAGTCTTCCCACATTGTGACTCGCGATGGAGTCCACGGTATCCCACCAGGACTTGGTCGTGATCAGGTGCTCTAACAACGGCAAACAGTCAGGCGTCAGGTGCTTTTGAAATTTACCCAGAAAGGTGAGGGCCAGATACTGATACTCACGTTTAGGCCACCTCCAGAGTTCTCGTACAATCTCATCTAACTGGGATAGGTCAGGCAGACCATGCTCGGCGACGAACTGCTTGAAGAGGACTTTTTGAACAGGAGATTTGATGCCCAAGAAGTCAAACTGATTCCTCATGTACTGCTTCATCGGCTTGGCCTGGGCCGAGTCTGCCTGCTGCGCATAGAAGGTTTTGAGGTTTTGAAGATAGAGAGACATGGCCAATTGATGAGAACTAGGTACAGACTATGCGATCGCCCTCCTGCGATTTTCCTATCTACCCCCTAAGCTGATCAAGTGCTCAACCCATCGACGTGAACCCTATGAAGCAAAGAGATCAGAAGCCCGTTGCTCTAGTTACCGGAGGGGCGCAGGGTATTGGCCTGGGCATCACAAAGCATTTGCTCAATCAAGGCTGGCAAGTCGCTATAGCCGACATCAATGAAGCCGCAGGCCATGCCGCCCAGGAGATGCTGGCCCAGTTCCACGATTCTTTACTCTTTGTCCCCTGTGACGTTTCCCAGGAGGGCGACGTAGAACGCTATGTCCAGGCCACCATCGACCAATTTGGCCACATCAATGGCCTAGTCAACAACGCTGGCATTGCTAACCCCTATAGCGGCCCCGTGGAGGAATTATCGCTGGCAGACTGGAACCGCTGGATTGAAACTAATCTCACTGGCTGCTTCTTAATGGCCAAGTATGCCGTGCCTCACCTCCGGCCCACTAACGGCGCGATTCGCGAAGCGATCCCTGCGGGAATCGTTAACATTGCCTCTACCCGAGCGCTTCAGTCTGAGCCCCACTCAGAAGCCTATGCAGCCTCTAAGGGAGGCATTGTGGCTCTCACCCATGCCCTTGCCGTTAGCCTAGGCCCAGCCATCCGCGTCAACTGCATCAGCCCTGGCTGGATCGACGTGAGCGCTTACAAACATCCACCCCAAGCAGCAAACCTCAGCCCCATCGACCACGAACAGCACCCGGTGGGGCGCGTCGGCCAGGTTCAGGACATAGCCGAGATGGCCCACTTCCTGCTGTCGGATAAAGCAGGGTTCATCACTGGACAGAACATCGTTATAGATGGTGGTATGGGCCACAGGATGATCTATGAGGAATAGGAGGAACGCAAAAAAAGGGGCCGTAGCCCCCGAGAAACTACTGCCTGAGACGAACCCGGCTAGACAAGAGCACTTGGTACTCTGCCCTGAGCGGCTGCCCCAAGGCCAGATGGTCAGCTATCTCAAAAGCCATGAGACAGGCGTGTAATGGGCCAAACAGAGCAACATTGTCGTTGTAAGCCACTTGCTGAACAAAGTCGTAGTAAGACTGGTACATGATGGAGAAACCCCACGCAACAACGGGGCTAAGAGCGGGGGAGGGCAAGGCCAAAGCAGCCCAACAAAAAAGCGAAGCTCCTTGTTCCATCGGGCTGCTGTAGTGAATTTCAGCCTTGCGCCCCCCGCTACACTAGAGCCCCCTGCGTGCGGTATTCGGTGAGAGATTAGTTCTACGAAAAGTGCCTGATGGGAAGTTTGAGCGAGTTTGCCAGATGCGATGACGAAAGCCGATCCGTAATCAGTCAACTTCTCTTTGTATAAATTCGTGTGCCAGGAATCCAAGTGAGCTTTGCTTTCAAGCTTGCTCCTTTCTGTCTCTACTGGCTGAGCTTAATTCAAATGATTGACGATATTGACGTTGAGTATCTAAAGAATCGGCTCAATCTGCCGCTTCTACAGCGGCATGAGCTGATTAAGTTAGCGGTCTGCCACGGCAGCTATATTAATGAGCGCTACGGTCAGGAACCCCTTAAGAGGGAGAAACTACAGCGAGAGATTAAGCGTCTGGCCCACATTGGTGACGCCATCATGAATGCGGCTATCACGGATTACTTCTTCCACCGCCTCTCAGAGGCAGACCAGGGGAGGCTGACATTAAAAGCGATGCCCTTTAAGGAGCGCAGACGAGGGGCCGTATCCTTCGCCAAGGAGGTAGGGCTGAGCAATCTCAACGTTTGCAGGCTGGGCAAGGGTATCGGTGACAAAGCCTTAGCGGGTGACATGCTTGGGGAGATGTTCGAGGCGCTGATGGGAGGCATATACCTGGAAAGCGATCGTAATTTCACTGTCGCCCGTGACTGGTTTCACCAGGAATGTGGCGGATTGCTCAACTTCTAAACGATTGGGCTACTCCAAGCCAATTTCCAGGCGCTGCCCCTGGCGGCGCACTCCATAGAGAGTTTACTTATGGAAAACAAGGCGGTGGCCCGCAGGTTGCGGAGGGTCACGGCCTATACTCCTTACCGGAGTAAATTTGGAACCATAAAAAAACCCGACAGAGGCCGTAGACTCTGCCGGGAGAAACCTAAACCGCAGCCTGAACCAGAACGCGAGCACCCCGACGCTTGCCTAGAGTGCCCTTGCCGGTGACCAGCAGAGGAGTGGCACCGCTGGGAGCCGGAAACCACAGAGCCAGCTTGGCTGCTAACTCTGGGCTGGCCTGGAATGTGACCCACCGGTAGCCAGGCGCTGTAGAGCACTCGCCTGCCTGCTCGATAACTGCACCCTGGGCCTGAAGCCGCTCGATCGCCTGGGCGCTGCCGCTGACTGGGATGCCCCAGAGACAGTAACACCCGGCCCCGAGGGAGCGCCAGAACCGGACAGACGCCCACGAGCGGGGAACCTTGGCACCGGAGACAAGCGAGAGCTGTTGACGTGTAAACATGGCTGAATCTGCCGAAACTACAGCCGTTCTTCCCCGGTGCGATCGCCTCATACAGAGCGAGGGCTACTAGTGCCAGCGGCCTAAGCGACTCCCTTGGCACCAGCCCAAGCTCTAGCCTGGTGCCCTAGTGGAGCGCAGCACCAAGGGAGGGCCTTAGACGGTATTGAAGTCCTACCGATCACTCTGGAAAGGCCCGGAATAGGCGAGGCTGGCGCGGGTTGTTGTAGGGATAATGCCGACGGCTGGCTGTGGAGAGCATAAGCCGCCTAACGTGGGGCACTGTCTCGGGATTCCGGCCTAGCGATCGCAGTGGAATAGCACGCCGTGAACGGTTGCTTGAGCTTGGGGTGGGGGCTTTATGGAGCAGATTGGCTAAGAGTAAGGGCGGTACGAGAGCACGGGCCTTGTTCCTTCAGAGAGGGTGTGTTCTGAGGGAGATAAAGTGCGGTGCTCTTTCAGATCGGCATTGCCAACGCAGACTACGACTTTCTAAACACCCAAGTCATTCAATGCAAAGCGAATTTGCTCCAACCGTCGTCTATTCACGCCTAGATCGGATTCTCCCAATCGGGCTGCTGCTCGAACGTGGATGACTGGCTCATTCTCTGGAAAGTAAAATTCAGTATCGTCTATAAACCCCAGAAGTCGGCTGGTGGACTTCACTCGGATGTAACTCTCCTGCTGCGTTACAATCTCAGTCCGGGGCACAACTCCCAGCACTTTAGTTAGCAACTCCCGAGCGTCTTCTCTGCTGCCTGTATAGGCAATCGGCGCAATTGCATGGTCTTGGTCAGCCCCCTGGCTCACGACACAGTTGGACGTTGATGGGCAGGGGAATAGCTTGCCCTCCTGAATCCCTAGTTCAGGTGTCTTTCCTGCGAATATTCCTGATAAGACAGGAATCGCCCCTAGAGACTGAGGAGCAGGCGCTGCGATTGCAAAGGCTGAGGAAGTTGGGAAGATCCACAACGCGATCGCTAAAAGGGACGCAAGGATTGAAGCCATAGGATTTCGTCGAGGTATAACCTCACCATAGGCCAATCAGGCGCGGAGGGGGCAGGCGGTGTGCAGGCCTAGAGCGTGTTTGCTGGGGGCGATCGCAGAGGTTGAGCAAGTGGGATGGCCTGCCCCCTCGGCGGGGCATGGGGCGGGGCTTAGAAGAAAAGCTGGCGGCGAGTAAGGGCGGTGCGGTAGCTCGGCCCGTGTTGCTCCAGCGAGGGTGTTGTTCTGGAGAGAGTGCGATCGCCTTCCTCAATCAATGCAAAAAAAGGGGAGCCGAAGCCCCCCTGAGAACTAGCCCCGCAGCTGCACCCGTGACCCACGAGAAGCAGGCCCCAGAGACACCCGACCACCTGGAACAGTGCAGGGAATGGAAGCCGCAAACGCCCCCGGCCCTGAGGACACCCCACGCACCAGGATGGAGTAACCCACCACCGCTGCCCAGCGAGTGGAGAACTCAGACGGCAGCTCAGCGAACCACACCTCAGCCACGAAGCCGGTAAACGACCTATCGGACTCCCGCCAGTAGCACTCGACCGCACCGAACTCAGTAGCTAAACCCTGAACGAACTCGTAAGAAACTGGAAGCATGACAAAGCACCAACGCAACGCGCTTTCTATACGCCTGCATAGAGCATTCAGCTACCGAGAGTAGGCGCAAGGGCAAGGCAGGCCCAAGAACAGCCGCGCAGCACCTCTCCATCGGCCTGGCGCAGCTTGGGAACCCCTTGCGCCGATTCTAAGGCGTACAATAGCGTCCCCTGCGTTGGTCGCCCAGAGAGGATTCTGCTTATAGCCAGTCAGCGACAAACCCAAAGATGTATTGATTGAACAGGCTTACCTAGCATCCCAAGTGCGATCGCACCCCCAAACCCCTACAGCTGAGCCCTTTGGCGCTAGCACTCATTGAACGACCTGGACATCGGCCTAGCGGCAATAGACATACGCAGCGCAGATGCTTACGATCTACAGTAGCGACTCTAAAATCCACGCCCAATGCCCCCGACCCTGAACGAAACCCTTTCCCTCGAAATTTTTGAACAAATCAAAAGCAAAGCAGGCGCTCCCTTTGACAACACCCATCGAGCTGTGCTGACACTGACTGGAGCAACCTACGTTCAAGGGTTTGTGGTTTTGAATAACGGGCAGTATGAGCCTATCGAACACGCCTGGATTGAACTGGGTGAAGATATTATCGACCCGACGCTACCGCATATAAATAATGCCCGGCAAGAAATCTACTACTTTCCTGCCCAAAGCTTGAGCATCAAGGCATTAAAAGCCTCTATTGCAGAGGCCCAGGAAGATTACCCAGAGGATCCTCCGCTGCCGATTTACGGTGCTCCGCCCTACGAGTATTACGGTGACGTGATGCTAGGGGGAAAAGATTATGTGAATGCTTACCAAGCAGCCGAATCAAAGAGCAAAGAACTCAAGGCAGCTAAAGCAGAACACAAACAAAAAACCTGAAGGCCTATGGTGCCCGTGTCGTTGGTTGCGATCTACAGGGGTAAGCCATTTGGCTTGGGTCGCGGGGATATTTACTTGTAGGCGTATTCGCGATTCATCTATACCGAATCATCTACCCAACCGCAATGTCCACAGTCCCAGTGGATCTGGCCCTCAGTTGCTGTGGGAACAGGCATGTCACAGTTGGGGCACCGCCCAGTAAACAGCGGGTGAACATCCAGCAGCTCTAACTGCTGCTCCCGAACTAACCGTTGCACTGGGTCTAAAATCAGCTCACCATCGTAGTAGCTGGCCCCCTCTGGCTGCCATTGGTCGTCGTACCAAGCCAACGGATCATCGGGAACAGTCACCGCCCTGGTGGCCAATCTGAAGTCTGAGCACCTATCCCCCTCAACGCCACCAGGATGATCAGCACAGACCAGGTAGGGGCTATGGGCGCAATTTTCACAGAGATCGCAGCAGTCAAGCTTCATCAGTACCCGCAGTTCTCAGCCCCAAAAGACCTATTGATCGTACCGTCTGGCTCTAGCGTTGCGCACCAAACACCACCAGCCCGCCAGAGTTGATAGCGGTAGCCACCCTCGACTACAAGGAAGCAAGCAACCCCGATCAGGACAGCACCAACGGCGATCGCCCCCAATACCCGCAGAGGCCGAACCGTAGTAGGCGTAATCGATTGTGTGTCTTTCATTCTGCACCACAGACCTATGTTCGTAGATTGCCCGGATCCCTACAGAGTTGATACATCAGCTTGTCCAATAGCCGAAGAGAGTAGTAGTTAACCGAAAGATAAACTTTGGTATCAACTGGATAAATCCTTTTCTATCAGGAGTATTCTAATAACAAGAGGCGAAGAAAACTTCCCTCGATGTCAAAGGTTCAGTCCCGTTAAACAGGAGGTTTTTATCTCGTTAACGTCTGAATTTATCTTATCAAAATCAACGGTACTCCACTTAGCTGTTGATATTTCCTCCCCTAAAGCTTAGAGAGCACTGCGACAGATACCCAGTGGGTCAACGACCTCAAAAGGCTGTATTGAAGCATCTCTAAATAGCACTACCAATGTGAGGAATTCCCTCTGATCAGCGGTTGAGTGTCGTAAACGGAATATTCCACTTCAAAATTTCGTTTGAATCACATTAATAAATGCCCTGGATTCTGCCGTCAGAATCTGGGGCATTTTGCACTCTATCGACATCAACTATTCAGCTATCAACTCACCTGCCGCTTGTTATTAGCGTAGGCGTTGTAGTCTTCGGGGGAGAGAACCATTAGGGGAGTGATACAGCCTTTCTCTTCTCGGCAAAGCATCCGATAGCGGAGGCCCACCGGAATGCGAACCACCGATTTATCAAAATGCATCCGCTTACCGCTGAGCTTTTGAAAGTGTCTGGCCCTCTCCAGCTCTCCCAGGATATGCCGCGACTTGTTCACCACATGGACAGGTAGCCCTCTGAGGTCCACCACATTCCGCTCAAAGCTGGCCAGCCACTCGTTCCGCCGTTGCTATAGTTCTGCCGCCTCCTGGGCCAGTCTCGCGGCCTCCTGGGCCTCCTGCCGACAGCGGACACACTCTTTGCCGTGGCCTGTGTGGCCACAGGGAAACGTCTTCCTATGCTTTCGTTTGGCCATCGCTCAGCACCCGCAGTGATAATTAATACCCAGCATCTCTACATACTCCTCACCTGTCGTGAGGCTATTCAACCCCCCGCAGATAGAGAAGATGTTTGGTCGCGGCGCTCTATGGCTACCCTACCAAAAGCCCCCAGCGATGCCGGGGGCTTTGTCAAAAATGAAACCGGGGGCAGCTCAGGCGGCGGCTTGGGGTGGATCCACAACTTTCTTCAGTCAGTCGGTAGCCCTTTGATAAAGGCTAGTAGGGTGCTCTGAAGTTCTCGATGAACCCGTAAGCCAAGTTCAGTCATCTGAATTTCAACCACAGTTTCCGATGGATCGATGAGCGAAACTCCCTCCTTATCAACTTCAATCAAGTTGTGCTGAAGCAATCTATCTATCATGTTCTGATACTCTGGAGTTATTTGATCGGGCTTGAGCTGAAGACTACTTTCTCCCAACTCCAGAACAGCTAGTAGATCTTCGCGCCCAAGCTCATTGATCAAATTCATAGCTTCAAAGTCAGAACCTCTAATAAAGCTATCTGCATAAACCTCAATCTCTACTCCAGCGATATTAATCTTGCTTGTCCTTGACAAATTTGACGCAAGATTATCAATCAGACCGCTTATATCTGAATAAAAGAAAATCGAGAGAAAGACAACTGAAAAAGGCCAAACGAATTTACTTAGAAGCTCTATTGTTGATTCATACTTGTCAATCAGAGCGTTAACTAAGAAGCCTCTAAAAATTGATTCCTTGACCTTTTGAGAAGCAGATTCAACATCTTTTACAGCCAAATCAATACACCTCCCAACAGATCTTTAATTAAATGCCTGGGGCAAACTCTTACTCACAGACAATATAACTTCTGCCGTTACTACCAACCATTTTAACTGGATTGGTTCCCGCAGGGCAGACCAAAATTTCTGGGCCATTGAAGCCCGAATCGGTGGCACAATCCATCAAATCACCTAGATTAGCTGAATCGCCATAAAGTCCACCTGCCCATGCAGTGGTCCGAATAGGAGGCGTCAATGTTCTAAAATTCTCAGAAAATGTTTTGACGGTCACGACTACCGAAAACTTATCTCCATCAGATGAATTGTTGTAGTCTTCTATTGCGCGACCAAGATTTTCAAGTGCGGCGACAATCTCGGGAGCATTCTTTACTGTGGCTTCCATGGAAATCACCCTTTTAAGTACAACAACTATCCCTTCATACTTGAAGGGATTCTATGGTGTGGCCAATGCCCTGTCCCACTAGTTGCTTATACCTAATTAAACCACTCTAAAACTTGAAGAGCTTGGTTCCAATACAGCCTGCAAAGCTTCTTTAAGTAATTTAACTTAATTCCTGATCACGCTTTGCCGAAACTAGCCTCTGAAATAGAAGTTGAAGATAGAGTGCATAGGAAAAACGAGCCTATTCTTTGGGTTAACTTACTAGCCAATACTTCAATTTTGCTCATGCAACCTGATTGAGGACGGTGTTCACAGACCAGGCCACTACCACCCGGCCATAGTTCCCCGGCGATTGCTCTCCTTCCGCCTCAAAATGCTGCAACCGCTCGATCGCCATGCCCTCAGCAGGCGCAATCCATTCCTCCCGCTCGACCAGCTCCCAATGGGGCTCACCAAACTCGTTCGCAATCAGTTCTCCACCAACAGCAGCATGAACCACCATTAGAGGGCCGCTGCCATCGTGCCAGGGCTCACGGCTGGGCACTGAGCCCGATCGCCAGGTGGAAGCTCTCTAGAGTTGTCTCAGGCTCTAAAGGTTCGTAGGACTGTACCCGCGCGATCGCCCACCCATGGCCATAGGCTTCAAACTGCTGGCCCACCGCTGGGGCATCCTCACCAAAGGCCAGGTCGTAGTCCTCAATGCTGCCCTCTGGCACATAGCCCTCTGGAGCTTCCCAGCCGCTGGGGATATGGCCAGGAGGATAGACCATCACAGTCTTGATTAGATGCGTCATAGTTCACCTCAACCTCTGAACGTACAAACCCAACGGCCACCACTGCCGGGGGCGCTGCCGGGTTAGCCCTAACCTAAACTGCTGGCCCCATCACCAGGGCAGCAGAAACTGTGAGTGCTGCTGCACCCTTCCAATGGTTCATAATGCTGCTCCTAAACAAAACCCCCGTATCCGGGGGTCAACCTGGTCAGAACGCTAAATTGCCAGGACTACATCATTTTCAGCCCAGCGATCGCCCCTAAGGACTGCAAGTTCTCCAGGCGTTTCCCGCAGGCCATCGGATGTTCTAAGCCCATTGTCTGGGCCAGCTTGCCTACGGTGGTGACGGTGTAGATAGCTCCCTCCTGGAAGGACAGCAGAACCTCATAGAGCCGCCGTTGCCCTAGCGATAGGCTCCCCTTGTACTCAGGATCAACGGAGATGTAGGAGCAGTCTTCTAGCACCCCTGCCTGAGTGTCACCGCAGAGAATCAGCTTTGTTCTGGCAATGTCATCCAGCACCCCCTGCTCAATTTCCAGGCAATCGTAGGCATCGTCATGCTCGTACTCGACGGCCAGGTTCTCTAGGTGATTTAAGCGTGAATAGGTCATAGCGACCTCCAAGGTAAAGACGGGAGGGGAGTACAGAAATACTCCCACATTCTACTCTTATCGACCACTACCACCACGGGAAACGCGAAGCGGGTTGTTCAGAGCGCTCCTCGTCACTGGTATCGTCCTCCTGGTCGTGGGAGTCCTCCAGGTCTTCGCTCTGATCTACCACTGGCGCAGAGCGATAGCGATGTTGCTTGGGATCCCGACTGTCCACGATCCGGCTGGGCTGGTAGGTGTTGAGCAACTGCTCATCATTATCTCGATTCACTCCCGCATCGCGCAGAGCTTTAGTCGTCTTATCAACGTCAGCGGTTGGGATATTAGCAACCCAGTGATCACCGGCATCGTTGCTGATCTCAACCAGGCTTTGGTCTTCAGGTTCTTCTTCAGGCTTGAGCCAACCAAAAAATTTCATCGTTCTTGTCTCACTAAGTTGAAAATGCTTTGTCTGTGGTGGTTCTAGGCTTCACCCGTGTCCTGTATCCGCTTTTTCTTCAGCAGGTTGTAAGTGCCCAACTCGGCCTGGGTTTCGACCTTAAAGCGCCGCACCCCACGCATGGCCCCCTTGGCGCGGAACATATCGAGTTCGGCTTGGGTGAAGTCGTCCTCGACCTCGCCCAGCTGCTCCACAAAGGCTTCGATGTCAGCCATCTCTGCGGCAAGCTGAGTCTGAAGACTGCTGCCCTGGATCTGGAGTAGCGCCAGGGCATTGCCCACCTCATCGGGCATGAACTCCCCGTCGATTACCCCAGCATTGCCCCACTCATGGGAAAACCGCGCCTTGGCATCCTCCACCCAGGCTTTGGAGTCCATGCCCTCACGCTTCACTTTCTGAGCAAAGTCGTCAAAGAGTTCTGCTGCCAGGTCGGTATACAAATGCCCCTTCTTCAATAGCGGTTCTGGGGCTACCCGCTCTAACCACACGTACCAGCGAGTTCTGATAGTGACCTCCTTCACACCAATATCGGAGTAGCGCTCGGCAATCTGTTTAGCGCTGTAGAGGTTGCTGCCTGTGCGCCCTGGTGTGCGATCGCCCTGTGCAGGGGTGTGCGGTTGCACAGTATCTGTTACCTCCTCAATGTGCAGTGGTGCGTACTTGGGTGCGTTTTCCATCCGTGCATTCTCCTTTGGGAAAGTGATAAAACCCTTGAAATCAAAGCATTTTCACCTGTGCGGGTTGCTGCATCGGCCCTGCGCTTGGGGTGTTTGTTCCCCGTGCGGCTGACTGCGCAAAAACTGTGCGCCAGGTGTGCGCCTTCTCTGTTCGATAGCACGGCTGTACTGAAACAGTAAAGTACAGTAATGTACTTTTCATTCCCTGACTTTACTTTCAAGGATTTAGGATGATGGCTATCCCCAGAACAGCCCCTATGCCCACCACCAAAGAAGCGCTCTCGGTCTACCTAGAGCCAGAACTAAAAGAAGACCTAGCCACCATGGCTCAGGAGGAGGATCGCTCGATGGCTTACATCGCTGCGAAAGCCATTGAAAAAGCGGTTCAGGAGTGGAAAGCCTCGAAGCAAAATAAAACCCCCAGAAACGTTCCTGGGGGCGGGTAGGGAGATTTAAGGGATGTGGGCAATTGGCTAGTTCACCGGGGCGTAGAACGTCCCCTCCACCTCAAAGATGTCATCCTGGTTCAGTCGATCCACTTCGATGATGGTGCGGGGTGGGTAGGGGCCATCTCCCCAGAGCTCAGCCTGAATTTTGTTGGCAATGGGACGGTAGCGGTACATATCCGTCACATAGACCACGATTCGCACAGCATCTTGTAGGCTGGCCCCCTCAGACTCCGCAATCAGCTGCATATTCAGAAAGGCTTGTCTAATGCGCCCTTCCTCGTCGGGCACCAGCGTATTGGTGGCTGGGTCAATGCCGCGCATCCCAGCGACAAAGACAAAATCCCCAGCCCGAGTGCCCAGGTTCCAGGTGCCAGTTGGGGTGATGGCCCTCTCTGGCGCGAGCGTTCTAACGCCATTGGGAGAAACCGGGAACTCTTCTTGGGCATTACCTCCGGTGGCAAATGTAGCCCACAGACCCAGACTTGAAGCAAACGCCAAAATGAAACGACTCATAACTTGTAGACTCGATCACACCACCGAGAACTATAAGGACTGCCACAATTCCACCGCGTAGCTGGGATCACCAAACCCAGGATTTTTGAGCCATGGCTCACAAAAAAGCCCCAGAACTTAGTTCAGAGGGCTGGTGTGGGCGTGTTTCTATAGTGCAATTGTACTGCATCAGAGGTGTTCTGGGGTTAACAAACCCCTACATCCGCCCTAGATTAACTAGGACAGGCGGGGACCAGATTCCCCAACAAGCGTCACAGCCTGTAGTCGCCTGACCTCAAGGATTTCAGCTAGTCCACTGAACTGTTCTGGAGTTCACAAAACCTGCTGCTGTGGCTATGGTGTCGAGACAGTCCAGTGGACAACCACCATGTCTCAGTTTGAAAGCGTTCTCGTCGATGAACTGCCGGTTCAAAGCCTGCCCGACCGCTATGGGGTGGCCCGCTCCCAGGTCTACAACCGCATCAAAGCCCTGGGCATCGAAACCATCAAACGCAAGCAGAAAGCCTACGTCAATAAAGACCACCTGGATCTACTCGACCAACTCCACCAGCTGCTACAGCAGGACTACTCCCTCGATTCGGCGGTGCTGCTCATCCTGGGCGACCGTCCTCACCAGCAGGGCATGGTTCACATTCCCCAAGGGGTTGTAGAACAGTCCCACGGGACAGCCGGACAGTTGGAGATGATGCAGGCCTTGATGGCGATGATTGCTCACCAGCAGCCCGCAGCTGCACCCCCAGCTAACCCGCTCTCTCACTTTGAACAACTTCAGGCGATCGCAGACAACGACTGGCGACCCAGCACCAGTGAACTTGCTGAAATCCTTGGCCTCTCCTCGCTCTCTGGGCCAACCTTTGAGCGTTACGGCTTCCGCTTCACCAGGGCTGGGAAGAATGGCGCACAGTCGGCATGGAAAGTGGAGAAGCTGTAGTTATGGACTATCAGCTGACACGTCATGCTGTTGAAGAAATGAGCGATCGCAAGATCCCGCTCCAGTTAGTTGAGATGGTCTTGGCCGATCCAGAGCAGCAGTTCGAGGAAGATGGACTCATGATTTACCAGAGCAGATTCGAGGGGACACAGGGCAAAACCTACCTACTGCGGGTCTTTATCAACACCTCTGTTGCCCCCGCTAGAGTTGTTACCGTTTATAGAACCAGCAAGCTCAACAAGTACTGGAGATAGCCATGCAAGCCAAATATGACTCTGAGGTAGACGTTCTAAGAATCCGTTGGTCAGATGCCCCTATTGATGAAAGCGATGAGGATAAACCAGGAGTCATTCTTGACTACGACAAGGATGGCAACATCGTTGGGGTCGAGATTCTGAATGCCTCTAGACGCATTGAGGACATAGCCCAGCTATCGATCCAGGCCACCCAGGTTTCCCAGTAATCATGACGAAGGAGGAGATCGCCCTATGCCTTCTAAACCCAAAGACTTAACCTGCGGAGACCTGGTGAAGCTCAAAGACCCCTACCATGGCCGCTATGGCTGTGATGCGGTGGTCGAAATTGTCAGCTGTACTCGCTATAAGCTGCTATGAGCCTTGATCTGTTGAGAGGAGATTGGCTAAAACCCTCTCATGCAAAAAAGCTCCTAAATTGTAACGGGCGAGAGCAGAGACCCTGATTACCTAACACATTTTTTAAGCAGCCTCTTGAGATGGCGACTGGCATCTCAAGGCTTAGATTCTAGAGAATCAGATCAGGCATAATAACGGGCTTCAGCCAGTCTCAAAGCAAAATAGGATTTAGGGCCACCAGTGGATAGCGCAAGGGGCATGAGTACTCCTGCCCCTTGCGCTATCCGTTCCATTGAACCAGTACAGCTCGATTCAACAGACCAGCATTTAAGGCTGTTCTCAAGGTTCTAGGAGAGTCTGAGACAGAGCTTCACTTCAGTGACATTGTTCTGCAGATTCCATATTCTTTTGCTGATGCTTACGAATTGCCGCAATCCCCATACCAATTAGACCCGGCAGAAGGGCAGGAGTGGGAATTGGCTCTGGCGGCTGGGCTCCAAACGTCACAGTTCCTAAAAAGATTCCGTCGTTTGTTCCGTACTCAAAGGTTGTTCCTTGTATGCCAAACGATTGGACTGGGTCAGGGATAGAAGTGGATAATAAATTTACAAAATAATTTAATCCAGTGAGAGAGCCATTAGTGAAGATCGCTTGAGGCGTCCCACCTGAAGGAAATAAAAACCCAATGTCGTCCTTTTCAGTGAATGTTTTGCCGAGAAAATCAAATGAAAGACTCTTTAGGCCATTGTCGGGAGATAGAACAATGAGAGGCAAAGTGAAAAGCTCACCAAATGGAAACAAAAAAGTATCATCGTACTGAATGGTGCCATAAAAGGATTGTTCTAGAAGCGTACCACCCGTTATATCAACTTGAAAACTTTCGGTAATTACTGCTGCTGAAGCTGGAGCACAGCCAAGCAAACTTAATGTGATCGCTGCGGCTCCAGTCTTTACCACTCCCACTGTTCTGATATTCAACACAATAACGCTCCTTACATCAGGTTATAGATACTGGTAGATGCAAGGTTATTCTCATAAGGCTATTAAAACTTGTTTGCCAAAGGAATGTAATGAATGATGTATTTCCCAATAAAAACTTGTTTTAGATGAAGAAGAGAGATCGCGACTACCACACCCATCGGATTGCCGTTTAACGCCCACTAGGCAATTGGTTCGTTTACAGGAAAGCATTGAACCCTTCTTATACAAAGGAATTTTTGGGCTGACAAAGGACGAGAATAGAGGCTTGTCGCCTTTTCAGGTAAGAATGCTAGTACTCCCTTGCCCCAGTCTGCGATAGATAGCATGGAACAAGACAGACTCGAAGGGAGAGGCCATATTGATAACCTGGGTCAAGCTATTCCACACCATTGTCTTTGTGGTGATGTTCGGAGTCATCCGGTTCCTGCTGTATTGCGGCCTGACAAATCAGCTCAGAGTATGGACAGTGATCGCCTTCGGCCTCATCAGCATTGAGGTTATGCTCTACGCTGCCAACTGCTTCCGCTACCCCCTGAGAACGTGGGCTGAAAACTTTAGCCCCGCAGGGAAAGCCATACAAGACATCTACCACCAGCCCGTGTAGTAACCATCTCTACGCCGCTGCTTGGGGTCGCCTACCTTCTCCTTGTAGGGCGTTTATTAACGAGATGACAGCAGTAGCGTAAGACAGTCCTACAGACGGTAGATTACTCTGCCTGAATGGACCGATGCTTAGCGATAACCTGGCGCATCTCTTCTCGCACCAGACGATGGAGTTTCGGGTCGGCCTCAAGCGGTTCTGAGAAGTCTGGAGCAATTAGGAAAGCATTGCCGTCTTTATCGAAGGCTAAGCGCATTTCCTTCACGTCCACAAAGGGTTCCAACTCCTTCAAGAGATGGTGGAAGGTGTTGAAAATCTGCCCAGCGTTTTGAGATGAAGCCATAATATTTTAGCTGTCTGGCCAACTATCCTACGTAAACACAGGACAGTCCTACAGGACAACCTAACCACCCCTTTAACTATGGCCTTTCCCGTCCCCGGCGATGCCATCGAGCAAAGCCTAGACCTCAACCACCACCTGATCCACAACCCCGCTGCCACCTTCTTCATGCGAGTCGAGGCAGATATGGCGACTGGCCAGGAGGTGCAACCTGGAGATCTGCTGGTGGTCGATCGCTCTGTGGCTGCCCAGGATGGCTCTCTGGTAGTGGCGGCGATCGCAGGCGTTCTCCAAGTCCTCAAAGTCCAAAAGCACCACGGCAAGCTCGTGCCTGCTGTGGGCTGGACACCAGGGCAAACGCTAGATATGGAAATCTGGGGTGCGGTCACTCACCTAATCCGCAAAGTCTGAGCCATAAAAAACCCCGCTGGCAACAGCGGGGTAGGAGAGGTCGTTGTCTGTTGAGAGGAAATCTATGGCCTAGCGGGTGTAGTGAACGCCGCGATAGGTCAATTCTGAGGGCTGCTGACGCTGGGCAACGGTGAACTGCTTACGAAAGTAGGGACGGCCCATGAAGGTTGCGGTTTCGCCAGTTGCGATTGCATTAACAGCGAGAGGAGAAGTTTCGTAGGATTGGCCGCGATAGGTGAGTTGCATAGCTGGGGGCTCCGAGTGACGGGGGTTTGTCTCAATGAACCTATCGTCGCCTGAACACCCAATTCGCGAGGTGACGGGGGTATTGATGGGCCGGTGACAGTTCTGGCGGGTAAGTGTGAGCAAACCTGACTCTACTGCTGCCTGAGATCACATCAGACCCGAGGTATACGCCAAACGGCGCAACCTAGCCACCTCCCCCAACTCCCTCCTAGACTACGGGCACCAATAGGCTTACAGCGGAGTTCCTGAGAAGATTCTAGAGCGTAGATGCAGCTTGAATACAACCCCCATTGGTGGCGCTGGCCAGTGGGGGTTTTGTTTGCCTTGACGATGGCCCTGGGCTGAGTATGTTTTACGCGGTAGATGCATACCAAAGCCCCCAAATTTTCAGGGGCTTTTCTCTTCCATCACGGTTGATTTCCCACTGGTGCCGTGCCAGTGGGATTTTTTTGAGAACAAGCGTTAACCGGCTGTCCCTAAAGGCAGCAGCTTTACTCTTGGCCTCAGGAAAACAGGACAGTCTCGTAGGACTGTAGGACACTGACCACAGCAGCAGATAGTATAGAGATACTATCGCATCTATCTCTCACTACCGCTAATGCTGTAAATCCCTGTCCTCCGTAGGATCTGGCCATGTTCGCCCTGGTAGATTGCAACTCCTTTTTTGCCTCCTGCGAGAAGGTCTTTCGGCCAGACCTGGAGGGTAAGCCCGTGGTGGTGCTCTCTAACAACGATGGCTGCGTCGTCGCGCGATCGCCCGAAGCCAAACCCCTGGTGGCCATGCAGGCAACCCTGTACTCAATCCAAAACCTGGTGAGCCGGGGCCAGATCCACGCCTTCTCATCCAACCCCGTGCTCTACAAAGACATGTCATGCCGGGTCATACAGACCCTCCAGCACTTCAGCCCGGAGGTCGAGCAGTATTCCATCGACGAAGCCTTCCTAGGTCTGCATGGGTTCACCAAAGCCGACATGGGCGACTACGGCCAAAAGATTCGCTCCACCGTCAGGCAGTGGACGGGCATTCCCGTATCGGTGGGCATCGCTAAAACCAAGACCCTGGCCAAGCTAGCGGCCCACGAGGCCAAGCGCTACCCCAACCTCAACGGAGTCCTCAACTTTGAAACCCTGGCCGACCCAGACGTTGTGCTGGCTGGCCTCGATGTGGGGGAGGTGTGGGGCATTGGCAAGAACCTCAAAGCCAAGCTCAACAGCATGGGCATCAAAACGGTGCTTCAGCTCAAACAGGCCGATGAGCGGGTGATCAAGAAGAAGTTTGGGGTGCTGGGCCTGAGAACCGTATTGGAATTGCGCGGCACCGCCTGCTTCCCTATGGAACCCGTGGCCGCCCCCGTCACCATGCGGATTGTCTCTCGTTCCTTCGGCCACCTGGTGACAGAACTATCCGACATCAAAGAAGCCGTGGCCACCTATACCACCCGCTGCGCTGAAAAGCTGAGGGCCGATGGCCTGGTGGCGGGGCACTTCACTGTCTCCATTCGTACCAGCTACTACCGCCCCGAGAACCAGTATGGAGCGGCCCGCTCTGTGGCCCTCGACCCGCCCACCAACGACACCGCAGTGCTTATCCATGAGGCCATGAAGCTAGCAGAAGCGGCCTTTACCCCCGGCTATGAGTACCTGAAGGCCAAGGTCATCGCCACCGAGCTAACCCCCGTGGGAGAGGTGCAAGGAAGTTTGTTTGCCGCCCCGGTGGACACAGAGAAGCGCGATCGCCTGATGGCAGCAATGGATAACCTTAACCGCAAGCTCAGCCCCGATGTGGTCAAGTTTGGGGCACTGGGCCTAAAGCCCACCTGGGCCATGCGCTCAGACTATTTCTCACAGAGGTATACAACCCACTGGGGAGAACTGCCCACTGTAAAGGCTTGGCAAACGACTCATAAGCAATCAACAAGACTGTCCTGCGAGACTGTCCGATGAGACACCCCTTAAATCCGGGCAACCTAGACTGAAACCTCGTCTCGGTAGTCTCTCTCCAAAAGCCATGCGGTTCTTGTTCCTCAAGCTGCCATCCCTGATCACCAGAACCCTGTTCTACTTGGCAGTCTTTTTGTCCCCGGTGTTAGGCGTATGGCTGGCTTCCTCGCTGGTGGCCTATATCAATGGCCCCAAGCTGCTGACGGTCTTCTCAGGGATTCTGCTGTTTCCCCTGGTGCCCATCCTGTGGGACATGCGGGGCCGCAAGCGGCGCAAAGAGCCTGGGATTCTCACCTGGGGCGATCGCGTGGTGTTGAGGACATTGGTGCTCAACCTGGCCTTTCTCTTCCTGCTGCTGGCCCTACGGCCCCAAACCTCATTCCTCGCCCTGTCTACCCGTGGCGATTGGTTCCTCGACGGCGTGTATAGCCCCCAAGCAGAACTAACCCGCAAAGGACTGTTCACCGCCGCTAGGAGTCTGGAAGGGCTATACCTGCGGTTCCACAAAAATCCCTTCGACGAGTACGCAGACACCACACAGGTGCGGCCTCAGCCCTCTCTCCAACCCAGACCCATAGGACAGACTGGACAGGGTAAGGGGTGGCCCTGGATAGGAGCCGAGCTGCATCCCGCTGTGGTCAACATGCCCGCTAACGCCGAAACCAGCATTGAGGCGGTGGCCCAATACATCGCCAGCCGAGAGAAAGACCCCCTGCTGCGGGTCAAAGCGCTTCATGACTATGTGGCCGACCGCATTGCCTACGATGCCCCCAACTACTTTGCAGGTATCTACCCGCCCCAAGATGCCGAAACTGTCTTCCAGCGCCGGGTGGCCGTCTGCGCGGGCTATGCCAAGCTGCTTGAAGCCCTGGGGCAGGCCATTGGTGAAGAGATTGTCTACGTCACTGGCGACTCCCGCAACTCCACTAGCGATCTTGAAGGTCAGAGCCACGCTTGGAATGCCGCGAAGATCAACGGTCAGTGGCACCTGATCGACCCCACTTGGAACAGTGGCTATGTGAGCCGGGAGAAGGGTTTCACCAAGGCTTACAAAACCGACTACCTGTTCCCACCTCCAGAGGTGATGGGTATCAGCCATTTCCCTCAGGACGAAGCATGGCAGCTGCGGCCCCAGCCCATCAGCCGAGGTGAGTTCTTGCGCCAGCCGATGATGAGAGCCCAGTTCTTTGCTGAGGGGATGAAGCTGGTTGCCCCCATGCGATCGCAGACGGACACTAACCAAACAGCGGTGATCCAACTTCAAAACCCCAATCAGCGCTGGCTTCTCTCTAGCTATTCGCTCAAAGGCTCTACCCAGGCTGAACGCTGTACCGATGGCGCTACCCAAGGCCCGCAGATTACCTGCTCACTACCTACGTCGGGCACCTACGAAGTCAGCTTGTTCAGTGGCGATGAGCAGTATGGAGACTTTGGCTATGTAGGCCAGGTGGAGTTTAATCGACGATAATCCACTGAGCAGTCCTATCAGTCAGTAGGACACTCCAAGATCACACTGTTGAGAGTTGGTGTAAGCAGTTTGATTCGACGCATCCTTGCATCAGCGCTCTGTGTGGGCCTTTGCCTGTTTTTCTGGCTTGGCAGGGCTGGATTGTCCCAAAGCACTCTGGCAGTCGCTACCGGACGAGGGGGCGCTGTAGCTACTGTCGATGCCGATGCTACCCGGATTGGTCTAGAGGTGCTGCGCCGGGGCGGTAATGCCATTGATGCTGCGGTCGCCGCTGCCGCTGCCGTGGGCGTTACCGATCCCTTCTCTGCTGGCATTGGCGGGGGTGGGTTCATGGTCATCTACCTCAAAGACAGCGATCGCGTGATCACCCTCGATGGCCGGGAGCAAGCCCCAGCAGCCACTACCGTAGACCTTTTCCAAGATCCCCAGAACCCTGGCGATCTGCTGCCCTTCTTCCCCAATCGCATTTCCTCGGGAATAGCCGTTGGAGTACCTGGCACCCCCCTAGAGTGGGCCGAAGCCCTCAGCCGCTATGGCACCCTCTCGCTAGCCAAAGCCCTCCAGCCCGCCATCACGCTGGCAGAGAATGGCTTTGTGGTCGATAACACCTTTGCTCAGCAGGTTGAGCAAAACCAGGCCCGCTTTGCCGCATTCACCTCTACCCAAGCGCTGTTTTTACCCAATGGCCAACCCCCAACGGTGGGCACCCGGTTCAAAAATCTTGAGCTGGCCAAAACCTACCGACTCCTGGCTGAGCAGGGGGTGAACGCCTTTTATCGGGGTGAGATTGCTGAGGCAATCGCTCAAACAGTTCAACAGCCGCCGATAGTAGCGACTCCCCCCTTTCAGGTTGTCCCTGGAGCCATGACCCTAACTGACCTCGACCACTACGCTGTGCGTGTGCGGCCCCCCACAATCACTCAATATCGAGGCTATACGCTTTATGGCATGGGCCTGCCCAGCAGCGGCGGCATCACCACCGGGGAAATTCTCAGCATTCTAGAGGGGTTTGACTTAGCCCAGGGCAATCGCATGAAAGCTTGGCACACCGTCATCGAAGCAGAGCGACTGGCCTTTGCCGACCGCAATGCCTACCTGGGCGATCCAGAGTTTGTCGATGTGCCCTTGGTTGGTCTTCAGAACGAGGATTTTATTCAAACTAGGCGGGCAATGGTGGGTGATCGCGCACCCGACAATCCGGACTTCCGCGCCGCCCCAGGCGACCCGCTGCCCTTTCAGACAGACCCCAGCCCCAGTCTGACCGGCCTACCGACAGTGGCTCAGGTACAAGAACAATCGGGCCTATCCACCACTCACCTGGTGGTCACTGATCGCTGGGGCAACCTCGTCTCCTACACCTGCACAATCGAATCTGTTGGCGGCTCTGGCATCGTTGTTCCAGGCTATGGCTTCATCCTCAACAATGAGCTGACAGACTTTGACCCCATCAGCCCCCATCCCAATGCGCCTGAGCCCTACAAACGACCCCGCAGCAGCATGACCCCAACCATCGCCCGCAGCCCCGATGGCACGATGCTGGCCTTTGGCTCTCCGGGTGGCCCCACCATCATTACAACCGTGGCTGGCATTGCCATCAACCTGATCGACTTCGGCCTATCTCTCCCCGATGCGATCGCCGCCCCCCGTATTTCTCAGCGCAACACTGGCATGACCCAAGTAGACAGCCAGCTCGAACAGACCGCACTGGGCAAAGAGTTAGCGGCCCTTGGTCATTCCTTGGCCCATGTACCTGAGATCGGAGCAGCGGTCGGGTTGGTTGTCCAGTCTGACGGTTCTATCCTGGCAGCGGCAGAACCCAACCGACGGGGTGGCGGGGCCGCAATGGTAGTTGAACGCTAGCATCAGGTCATACTTCTCCCAGCGCTACACAACCCATTGGGGGGAGATTCCAACTGTGAAGGTTTGGCAAGTGTTAGGCCGTGAATCAACAAGACTGTCTTACGAGACAGTTCTATAGGACATCTAGAGAACTAGGAACCCTACCCTAGAGAGGGTTAAATTCTCTTTGTTACCCATTCGCCACTCCAGCATGAGCTACTGTTTTCATCCCACTTGCCCTGGTCCAGAGAACGCAGACAATAAAAAAGTCTGTGGTGCCTGCGGTACTGGGCTACTGCTCAAAGATCGGTATAAAGCTAATTCTTTAATTTCAAATGGTACCTTTGTCCGCTCCTTTTCAGGAGTTGATTTACAACACAATAAGCCAGTTTTCATTAAGCAAATTCATTTGCCAGTTGAAATCCTTCGAAATCGACAAAAACGGCAAATAATAAACAGCCTTTTCTCAGAAGCTGCGTTTAAGTTGCATGAGCTAGCTGATATCGAAGGTATTCATACCCCATTAGATTACTCTGCTGTCAGCAACGGACTTTATCTAATCGAAGAATTGGTTGTCGGTCAAACTCTTGAACAAATCATTAAGACTCAAGGCCAATTATCTGAAAAGCAAATCAGAGAGCTGCTATTAAATCTGCTGCCAGCATTGCAGGAGCTTCATCACAAGACACTTTTGCATCGAGATATTAAGCCTGAAAATATTATCTACTCACAAGACTCTGGAAAATTTATATTTACCAACCTCGGGCTTCCACAGATGGTAGCTGAGTATTTGCGAGAAGATATTCCCTCTATCGGAGAATATCTCTTAGGTGATCCTAGCTATTCCGCTCCAGATCAAGTTCAGGGAAAAGCTTCATGTACAAGTGATTTATATAGTCTTGGCGTGGTTTGCCTAGAAGCAGCTACTGGAATTAGTCCTATCGACTTAATGAATATCCAGGGGACGGGGTGGGAGTATCAATCGTATCTCGAATCAAATCCCATTACTCAGCAGCTTCAACAAGTCATTGAGCAACTTGCATGTTCATCTATTCTAGATAGATATACCCATGCATCTGAAGCCTTCGCTGATTTGGCAAAGGATAATAATATATTTTCTGTTGATTTCCTCAAGCAAGTGTCAGCAGTTACAGCGGCAACAGCAGCGACGCCATTCACTCTGTTGCAATCTGGCGCAGAACTTTTAAGTGATACTATTGCCAAATTTCCTAGCAAGAAAAAGAGGTGGTTCTAGCTTGCTGATACGATGATCTCTACTGCCTCAGATAAAGTCATCAGCACCATTCTCAAGCACGATACGAAAGTAACGAGCTACAAGATTGCGCTGCTGCGGGCCATCAACGATGTGGTGCTGACCTACCCCGATCTGAGAACCTACCAGAGCGATGTGGCGGTGCCCCTCAAACTGCTGGCCGAGTTCTGGATCGCCTACTACTGGCCTTTCGTAGACCCCAACGACCCCATCCAGCAGGGGCAACGGGCCAACCGCCAAGGGCAGACCATCAACGACATGGCCTTCAGACTAGCCCTGACCGAACTGAGGCAGCAGTGGGAGCAGGTGATTGGGGGCATGAAAAACCCCGCCGATGGCTTCTTCCTGATCAACGAGCTGCGATCGCCCCGCAAACACCAGCGCTACCCCCAGCCACTCATTGATGCTTACCAGGCTGCCATTGGGGCGATCGCCAAAACCATCGAGATGCCCATTCGCTACGCTGGCCCCGGCAACTGGAGCATCTTCGAGAAACCCCAAGCCTATAACCAGGTCGCCAGCCGGACTGTTGCTGTACCAGGGACAAGGGCAAAAGACCGTTGCCTGGTGATTTCCCTCGACCTCTGGGCCACGTTTCGCCAGATGTCGCTCTGGGTAGAAGCCCTCTGTATCCATGAATGGTGTCTGTTCACCGGCAGAGTGAGCGACCACCACCGGGGCTACATCTACGGCCTGCTGACTTCTCGCCCTGACAACCGCCGCCCGCTGACCTGGGAACGCAACCAGATCGATCTCCTGATTATGGAGGGCACCACCTTTACCTGCCCCTGGACTGAGAAGCCCATCAATCAGGGCACCGCCTACGACCTCGACCACATCCTGCCCATCGCGGTCTACCCCACCAATGAGCTGTGGAACCTGGTGCCCGCTGACCCAGACTTTAACTCCCACAAGAAGCGCGATCGCTTGCCCACGGCTGAGCGGTTGGCGGTGGCCACCCCACACCTGGAGCGAACTTACCTGAGCTATGGGGCTTCAAAGCCCTTGATGGAGGTGCTGCGCGAGGATGTGGCTTTGCGGTTTGCCACGGTTGAGGCGGGTGCTTTCTCAGAAAGTTTGTCTGTGGCAGTTGCGGGTCTGGTTGAGGAAGTAGCTGAGGCCCGAAATCTCGCCAGGTTCTAGCCTGGTTGCCTGACACAATGGCCGCAAGCCTTCGAGGGGGGCAGGAGTTTCCTACGCCACCAAACACGGGTGTTAGGATACTGTCAGTTCTGGCATGAGCATAAATTTGTCGGATCCGACACCTGCTTGCAGTGCTGTAATAGGAAAATTACAGAATGACTGAACCACAACCTTTTCTCTTACGTGCCCATCAGATTGAAGCTAATTTGCAATCATTCTCCCATCCGTGGAATCCTCAATCTGAAATTATCGGTGCCTACTTAGGACGTGCAGTTGGCTTAACACGAGTTGGGGTCAACTTAGCCAAGATTCCTCCTAAAAAAGAATCATTTATTTATCACAGCCACCACCGAGAAGAGGAATGGATTTATATTTTATCTGGCCACGGGGTTGCTGAAATCAATGAGCAAGAGTTTGAAGTCCATCCAGGTGACTTCATGGCGTTTCCTACGCCTTCTGTTGCACATCATCTCCGCAACCCCAGTGATGAGGATCTGGTTTATCTAATGGGAGGTGAAAACCTAGACATTGAAATTGCTGATTTTCCTCGCCTAGGAAAACGCATGTTCCGGCAGGCAGATGCGGTCGAGATTTTCAACCTCTCTGACGTGGAGCCGTTTGGTCCACTGTAGAAAATCTAGCAACCCCGATTGATGTGGACAAAGAACACAGGGTTGCGGTTTGCCACAGGTGACTTGGGCACCTTTTCAGAAAGTTTAGGGGTGGCGGGTCTGGCGAAAAAGGTAGCCGAAGCCCGCCACCTAGCCCGATTTTAGAAAGACTTAGAAACGCTCCCTAACTACATTTGATTTGCCTGACTTATCACCATACTGAGTCCAGATAATTCGAGTTCCAGTGACATCAGACCGTCCAGATTGGACCTCTAGAAAACCTACCACATAGATCTCATCGATATCTCGTCTTCTTCGCAGGCTAGGAATTGCCCCCCACGGCTTATCCTCATCTAATAGGCGTCTTTGAATACGCTGAACACCTGTGACAGTAAATAATCCACCGCTAAGCCGATAAAAGGTGGGTGTTGTAAAATCCGCAGCTGCAAGGCGGTCATCTCGCAATGGGCTGTCATCACCCCAGACCTCTATATAAATGCGATAGAACTCATCTAGATGGTTGACGCTCCAATCTACATCAATCTCAACTCGCATTTCTGCGAAGGTATCATCGAGGATTTCGATTTCTAATCTCGGCTGACCAATAATTCCTGCCATCTTACACTCCCTACCCTTGAATAAGGGAAACGTAGTTTTTGGCACCCGTACAACAAATTATGGCAAGCGTCTTTACTCTCGAAAATTACCCGCTCGGGTACTCTTAATTCTCCTTTTCAAAAAAGAAAATATTGCCGATCATTACTCGGCCAAAGAAAATTAAAGCAGGCAGTCCGATCGGGTTCTAGCTACCCCACTGAATCCGGTCAAACCGCCTGGGGTTCGCTGCCGTGTACCTCACGGTGTGCTGAATGTTCTTGTGCCCCAGGTAAGCCTGAATGTCGCGGGTCGGCATTCCCTGCTCGGCCAGGTGGTAGCCACAGCTATGCCGCAGCATGTGAGGATGGACGGGCAACGGCAGCTGGGCCAACTTCTCGGCCCGCTCCACAATCTTGGCGATCGCATCCGTGCTCAGCTTTGCCCCCCGCTCACTCGTAAACAAATAGGAGCTCTCCGGGTATCTCTCTCTCAATTCCCCCAGCGCTTTGAGTTCATCGTCTTGCAGCCGATGGACTCCACTTTCGCCCCGCTTCAGCCGCTTAATACTGATCGCCCCAGCGTCGAACATGATCGCATCCCATCGCAAGATGACCGCTTCCCCAGCTCGTAGCCCGTGGCGAAACATTAATAGGAGTAGAGTGCGATCGCGCAGGCGATGACGCCCTCGTTCACCCGCCGCCTCGATCAGTCGCGTCACTTCTTCCAGAGTCAGATGCTCTCGACTCCGGTAGACCTCATTTTTTGCTCGAACTGGGGTGTACATGAGTACCATTCTACAAACTGTCCGTAAAATAGGCAAAAATCCGACAGTTTTGGGGCCTCAAACCCGCATTTTCTCGTGAAATGGGCTTTTCAGCTTTCCTTATTGAGAATTATTCCTACATCTCTCTCCGCACATTTTCGGATCTGACTCACCCGAATCTGGTCAAGCCCCCAGAAACCATTGTTCACAAAATCAACCCGGTTAGGTTTGGCCCCATCACCCTGTTAGGGTTGGTCTACTCTGTCTCACCTGAGACACCTGTTTTCACCCGGTTAGGTGGGGGGTAGTCACCCGGTTAGGGTTTAGCCAGTTTTCGCCCGATTCTGGGCAAATTAGAGAGCAACCCGATTCGGTGGATCTAGATGTATTCCGGTACTTTGAGTGCGATCGCCAGCGCCGCTGACTTCCTCACCTACTTCCGCAAGCTGCCGCGCACACAGCAGGACTTGATCGCGCCCCATCTGGATGAGCCCCAGCGTATGGCCCTGAAAGTGCTGAACTGCTGTAGTGAGTTGGAAGGGCAGTCAGTAGGGGCGATCGCCAACCTAGCTAAGCTGCATCAGGAATCGACCCGCGCAATACTGAAGTCTTTAGAAGGAAAGATGGTGGCAGCCGAGGTGACGGCTGGAGGAAAGCTATGGAAGCTTAATCAATAAATATTGGTTAAGAACGATTAGCTCAAATCCTAAGTATGCTGAAGCCATTATTCTTAAAGCGTAGAGCTATTCTGAAGGTCTAACCAATGGCTGATTTAACTGCTGGCGAGTGGGCAAAGATCAATGCTCTCTTAGCAAGTGACTCCACTAAATACGGCATTCCTCGCCGCACCTATGGATCAGCTGTATTGGGTTCTTTCAATATTCGAAAATTAGGTAAAGCAAATAGTCGAAGTACAAATACCTGGGACTTTCTCGCTCATATTTGTAAATACTTCGATTTGCTATCCGTCCAGGAAATCATGGACGATCTAGAGGGCTTTGAGAAGTTGGTAAGCTTGATGGGGCCTGAGTATAGCGCTATTGTTTCCGATAAGACGGGGCAATTTCCTGGTGAACAAGGACTGGGTGAACGTTTAGGGTTTATTTATAATCGAAATTTGATTCGTCTAGGCAACATTGTCTCTGATATTTCCTATGACCGTACTAAGGTACTAAAAACTATTGTTGACAACTACAAAGTGCTGGTAGAAACAGCTACGCCTTATGTTCATTATCTCCAGGCCCGTGACATTTGGCGAGACGATCCTGTTGGGCCTGAGCCAAAAGCACCAAAGGTTCAGATTCCAGTCTTTCTGAATTTTATTCGTCAGCCCTTCTGTGCCAGCTTTGAAATAGTCGGACATCCTGAGACAAAACCCTATCAAATCATGGCGGTGAATGCTCATCTTTACTTTGGTGAGTCTGTTGAAGATCGCCGCCAGGAATTTGATGCATTAATGGAGTGGATTCTGGGTCGAGTGGAGGAGCAAGAAAATACCTATTTTTCTAACTATATCTTGATGGGTGACCTTAACTTGTGTTTTGGCAACCCAGAAAAGGATAGACCGCGTATCGAGAAACACATCAAGACCTTTAATCAAAGAATGCAGGCTACTGGTAGCAGTACTAACGTCAATTTTCCGTTTTTGGATGTTCACAAAGGCTCAACTGAACCATTTCGTACTAATGCGCGTTTGAGTGAAACATTTGACCAAATTGGTTTGTTTAGTCAAGATTCGCGCCTGCCCTCCTATGCCAAGAACCCGGAGATGGGGCCTGAGCCACCCCAAGGGCCAGATTATGGTGTCGTAAATTTTGTAGAACTGTTTCGTGAGGCTCTTGGGCTACCGCCTATCGAGAGCTTAACTAACGAGGAAAAGAAAGCCTTCTTTAGGAAATTTGAACATGAGGTGAGTGATCATCTTCCCATCTGGTTACGATTGCCCTTACCTGAGGTTTAACTAAGTAGGCTTTTTGGTGTGCTTACGATGTGTCTGCTAGGCTTTGCCTCTGTTCTGGGGATAACTAAGCATAGTGGCCCATCTCAGCATCTATGGCTCTCACGATCCCCGAAACCATCCCCTCCACTGTCAGCCAGGGTGAGCAGCGCCTCTTCCACATCCTCAAAGCCAAGCTGCCAAAGGATTTCATTGTTTGGTATGAGCCCCGGCTTCAGGGCAACCTCTATCCTGACTTCACCATCCTGAGTCCCACCTTTGGCCTGTTGATCATCGAGGTGAAGGGGTGGTTCGCTGGCAATATTGTTGAGGCAGGAGAGCAGTTCTTCAAGGTCAAGGGCAAGCAGGGCATCGAGAGCCACCAATCCCCCCTACGCCAAGCCCACGGCTACTTCTGTGAGGCGGCAGAGCGCTTCAAGGGGTTCTCTATCCTGCGCCAGCCCGAGGGCAACTACCAGGGCAAGCTAGTCTTCCCCGTGGGCACCGCCGCTGTGATGAGTAACATCACCGAACCCCAGGCCCACACAGAACACCTCTACAACTTCCTCCAACAGCCCCAGGTCGCCTATCGAGATGAGTTGCTGGAGTGGGAGAGCTACAGCCCCGAGATGCTGATCCAGCGCCTGCGGGATATGTTCAAGGTCTACTTTGACTTCCCGGTGCTGACGGTAGACCAGGTGAACACGATCAAGGGCTGTCTGCATCATGAAACCGTCATCAAAGAGAAGCCTGCTAAGCCTGAGAGTGTGACCACTAAAGCCCCCCTGCCCGAAGGCAGCACTGTGATTGTCCCCCTCGACATCGACCAGGAACGCACCGCTCGCAATATGAAGGATGGCCACCGCCTGATCTCTGGGGTAGCTGGCTCTGGCAAAACCTTGATCCTGCTGGCCCGCGCCAAAGTCTTGGCCAACCGCCTGCTTGACCAACGCATCCTGATCCTTTGCTTCAACATCACTCTTGCCGCCCACCTGCGATCGCTCCTACATGGCGACTCCATGAACCCCCAGTACCAAGACCGCATCGAGGTTATGCACTTCCACGACTGGGCCAAGAGCCTGATCAAGTGGCTCCCCAGCTACAACAGCTTCAAGACTGAGGAAGAGTGCAACGCCCACATCGGTCAAAAGGTTCTAGCCAAACTCCAGCAGATGCCCGAAGCCGAGCGATGGGACTCCATTCTGGTGGATGAGGCCCACACCTTTACCCGCGAATGGTTTGAGTGCTGTGTCGCTGGCTTGAAAGACCCAGAGAACGGCGACTTGGTAGTTGTCTCAGACGGCAACCAGAGCCTCTACAAACGGTCTAAGTTCACCTGGAAATCGGTGGGCATCAAGGCCCAGGGCCGCACGATGAAGCTGGCCCAGAACTACCGCAACACCCGCGAGATTTTAGAAGCTGCCTGGACAGTGGTGCGAAATACTGACCAAGACCTCACCGACGATGCTACCTTTCCCACCGTGATGCCCGAAGTTGCTCTGCGCCAGGGGCCAAAGCCAACCCTCTACCAGGCGGGCACTAAGACCAGAGCTGTAGATGTCGCTATCGAGCAGGTGCAACGCCTGGTGATGCTGGGCTACAGCCCCTCAGAGATTGCCATCCTCTACCGCTACAAGCCCAAGAAGGATGATGCTCTGTTCAACTCCATGCTCCAGCGCCTGCAAGACCTGGGCCTACCCGTCTACTGGGTCACAGAGAGCCAGAAAACCAAAGTCAGCTACAGCGCCCGCCAACCGGGGGTAAGAGTCATTACCACGCTATCGTCCCTGGGCCTTGAGTTTAAGGCGGTGCTGCTGCTGTGGGTCGAGCAGTTTGAAGACTGCTTTGCTGAGGATTTGGAAATGCGATCGCTGGCGAGAAGACAACTCTATGTCGCTATGACCAGGGCACAGGATGAGTTGCACTTGTTGGCTGGGGGACAAGCTAGAGTAGCCGAAGCATTAGGCAATAGCGATGCGGTGAACCTTTGCTCGATGGCAGCTTGGCCTGCGGCTAGGCACCGCATCTAATTGGTAGCAAACACACTAATATTCAACGTAGTAATTTGACTTTAAAGCCTGCTTACAAAGCCCTCGAAAAAGCAGTAGATTGCTTTAGCAGAAAATGATTCGCAAAGCCCTTGAATGCTTTGCGAACGGCCTGTCATTTCTCCACAACTATGAGTTCAAAGACTTTTCAGCTTAATGGCATAGCTCGCATATTCAAAGTCCGATTCAACACGATTAAGGACGCCATGCTGTCTCATTAGTCACTTTTCCTATTCTGATGTTGTGCCAGAATCAGTCGCCTGAATGACATTGCAGAATAATTCTGCAGCAATGAGTAAGAGGAGTGGATTGGTGAACGATAAGCAGCATATGAAGAGATATGGAATTTCGCGACGTCAATTCATGCGAGGCAGTGCTGCTACTGGCTTTGCAGCAACTACAGCTAGTATTATTGGTAGCAACTTGTTGATGAAGCGGCAAGCAATCGCTCAAGAAATTTCAATGGCGATGGCTCCTAGTAGTATTTTGGAAGCTGCCCAAGGCTTGCGAGATGGATCCCTTACATCCGTTAAGCTAACTCGCCATTATCTAGCGTGTATTAAGTCCTTAGAATCTCAGCTAAATGCTTTCATTACTATTAATGAAACTGAAGCATTGGAGGTAGCCGCAGCCTTGGATGCTGAATTAGAGCGAGGCCAGGATCGAGGAATGTTGCATGGCATCCCCATTGTTCAAAAAGATATTTATGACACAGCGGGTACGCTAACAACAGTTGGCTCAGAATTTTTCAAAGGCCGGATACCTGAAACAGATGCTAGTACCGTTTCAGCTCTGAAGACAGCAGGCACTGTGATGCTTGGGAAAACCAACCTTAATGAGTTTGCAGCTGGAGTTTCAGGCACTAACTCACACTACGGTAATGTTCATAATCCCTGGAAGTTGGAGTACTCTCCTGGCGGATCTTCTAGCGGTACTGGGGCCGCAATTGCAGCCGGTCTGTGCTTGGGAGGGACAGGAACAGATACAGGTGGTTCTATTCGTATTCCAGCAGCATGGTGTGGTATTTCAGGAATACGGCCCACCTATGGCTTAGTTAGTTTGGCTGGCGTTTACCCAAGAGCCTACAGTTTAGATGTGGCAGGGCCACTAGCGCGTACAGTCACAGATGTAGCGATATTATTGGACGCAATGGCGGGTTATGATCCACGCGATCTCAACTCATCCCTTAGCCAAATACGAGGCAGCTATACTGATGGATTAGATCAGGGGGTGCAGGGTCTTCGTCTAGGTATCATAAACAATTACAGCTTTCGGGATGTTGATGCTGAGGTCGTCGCCGCTGTTCGAGCAGCAGCAGAGCAATATGCTTCGCTTGGAGCAGAGATTGTAGAAATTGATATTCCATTGTTAAGTAGTGGTCCCCTGGAATATTCGGATCTGTTTAACATTCTGCTTTATGAGTTCAACCAAATCTTGGGAGATGAATTTAACGCAGAGCCAAATAAAGCACTATTTGGCTCCACTGTGCAGAACAACATTGCAACAGGTTCCCAAATCTCATCAGATATTTATGAAGCAGCGCTACGGGATCGGCCTCAACAGGTTGCTGAACTCAAATCTGTCTTTAGTGAGGTTGATGCGCTGATCACTCCAGCGTTGCCGATGGTTGCTCCTCCGCTAACAGCAGGAGCTGATGTTTTTAATCGAGGGCGACAGTTCACTTTACCCTTTAGCTTTACCGCTCTGCCATCAGCTGTAGTTCCTTGTGGCTTTAGCTCAGAGGGATTGCCGATTGGTATGCAGATTATTGGCAACCACTATGAGGAGGCGCTCATCCTTCAAATCGCAGCCGCGTTTGAATCTGCAACTGATTATCACACCCAGCGTCCGTCGCTATACTGCGATACGTTGATGGCTTAGACCCGCTAAGTTAGTGAGTGCTCCTAAACCTTTGATTCTTTAGAGGAGCACTCACCTCTATGTGCGCTTAGGTCAGTAGACAAGCCGAAGATCAAGAGAATCATTGATACTTGAAAGCTTCTCTGAGACATAAACTAAGGAATTAGGAGCTGCCTAGAGATTCGGGCTACTGAGGGTGAGAGGTAAAACAGGATGACGCATTGGGGATGCAGAGAACAGTCCTAGATAGTCTGGAACGTGTAGCAATTGCACTCAGGTAGATGGTCATATTACGGGCTCAGAAGATGGCCCCAGCCTGCCCAGTTATAAGCCGCCGTTAGGCTGATGTTGTCCTGAGATGTCATCAGTACATCAGGGTCAGGAAACGCCTGATCAGCCCAGTCTTCAAGGTCAGCCAACGCCCTGGGGTAGATGTCATCCGGCACCCGCCACATATTGCTGTAGATCCGGCCCCGGTACGCTCCCATAAGACTGTCCACTGTACTCTCACGGGACAGGTCAGCAACCACCACAGTCTCCAGCGTAGCCCCCTGCGCCTGCAAGCGGCCCACTATATCCTCTGTGACCCCGCCAGTAAAGCCAGAGTCATAGCCATAGCCCGCTAGAATCTCTCTCCACTGCCGTCCAATGGCATCGCGGGTAGCGTTCTTGTTCGTGGGGTGGTGGAAATAGATGAACACCCCCGAGGGCTTCAGCACCCGGCGCAGCTCATCCATAGCCGCCTGCCAGTCAGCGATCAGATGGAGGATGTGAGGGGCAATGGCCACATCAAAGCTGTCGTCCTCCAGCGGTAGTGCCGTCGCGTCAGCATTGATCAACGTCAGCCGGTGTGCCTTCCCCTCCAACTTCCGCCTGAGCTTATCCATCATGGCCTCAGACACATCCACCCCGGTGTAGGCGTAACCCTGCTCGACTATGGGCAGAGCCACCCGCCCGGTGCCGATACCCGGCTCAAAGAAGGTAGTGTCAGGGGTAGCCCGCCCCAGCCTTAGAATCTCTACCGTGAGCCGTTCAGACACCTCTGGGGTCAGGGTGCGGGTGTTGTCGTAGAAGTCGGCGGCTCGGTCAAAGGAGATGGTCATGGGCTATTTCTATCTCTACTGGGTCTGTTTCCAGCCCTCATAGCTGGGCGGAAAGCCTTCTACATTGTCATAGCCCAACAGCCGCAGTGCCATCATCCCTATGCCTGTGCGGTAGCCCGTCGAGCAGTAAAGCATCACCGGCTGGTCGTGGGGTACTTGGTCGAGGTGCTGGGCCAACTCCCGCAGAGGAATGTTGATCGCCTCTGGAATGTGGCCACCCACAAATTCTGATGGCTCTCTCACGTCGATAAACAGCGTCTTGCCCTCTGTGACCTTCGCCTGAATCTTGGCCACGTCCCGCACCCCATAGAAGCCACGGGGAATGTTCTGGAGAAATGCGTCAACAGTCGTTTCAAGGCTAGCGGAAGCATCAAGGGCGGAGGCTGCGATGGTCAGAGACCCGCCAAAGGCGATCGCTGGCTGGCTCATCCACCCCTGGCTCAGTAGTAACCCCAGGCCGATGATCAGAACGAACTGCTGAAGAGTTTGGCTGACTCGGTTCCAAATCATGGCAAACGCTCTCCAATTCACTGCCTTAGCCCTACTATCCTGCTTTATCCCCAGAACAAACTTCACTAGGCCACAAAGGTTTACTCGTCGGCCTGAGCGTCTTCTGGCTGATCCGCCTGCCTTGGGTACTCTGAAATAGATTCAATCAGGTTGGACTTATGCGCAGTTGTTACCAGGCGGTCTTGGCAATGGGTTTAGTAGGGGCGATCGCCAGTTGCTCAGGGGCAGCCGTAGATCTCCAGCAACAGGCCCAGGTGACAGACCCCGCCCCAGCGATCGCCAGTTCTAATCTACCTACCGCCACCGTTGTCTCCGTGGGCGACGGCGACACGCTACGGATGGACTACCAGGGCCAGAACGTCACGGTACGGCTAGCCTGCATCGACGCCCCAGAGACATCCCAAACCCCCTGGGGGCCAGCGGCCACTGAACGCCTGCGTCAGCTCACCCCCCGAGGCTCCACTATCCAGTTCCACGAAGCCGATACTGACCGCTATGGGCGCATGGTGGCTGAGATCTATGTCAGTGGCCAGAACATGAACCTCCAGATGGTCAGCGAGGGCCATGCAGTGGTCTACACGCAGTTCCTGAGAAGCTGTCCAGAGACCCAGGATGCTCTACTCGCCGCCGAGGCTCAGGCCCGACAGCAGCGGTTGAACTTTTGGAGCCAGAGCAATCCTGTGATGCCATGGGACTATCGGCGGAGTAATCGCTCGAGCTGATTTTTAGGAGACTATGGGTTACCTAAAGGCAGGGCTTTTACTGGCGTAGGAGTCCTGAGACGCTATAACTCTTCAATGTGAATATCTGCCACTAAGGCTTCTAGCTGGATTCGCTGCCAGTCAATCTCTAAGTCATCCTGAGACAGTCCGGCCATAGCACCAACCTTGAATAAGGATGTCTTCAGCATTTGCTCTGACTGTTCTAACTCATCTAAGCTAATATCAGGGGTTTTCTTAAGGACACGAACTTGCTCCAAAATAGACAGCCAGTGACCTTTGTACCGAAGATCTAACCCTTCCGTGAGTTTAGGGTGCCCTTTCCTCAGCTCTTGAGTTGTCTCTGTGCCAGTCAGTTTGTAGACTTCCTGCTTGATTTCAGCCATCTTCATAATGGCCCCCTTAGAACTTGGTGTAACGGACAACAGTCTTAACCAGCTTCAAAATTTCCGACTCTTCTAGGTTAAAGAGATTAGCACCTAAAGCAACAGCTTTCTTGCTTGAGCGTGTCCCATAAATTTGATCTACCTTGGCGCGAACGTCTTCTGCAACATCTTCCTGTTCCAGAAGTACTTTCACCAACTCCCGCTGCACTCGGTAGGTATCATTCCAGGTTTGTAGGGAACGCTGGCTACTCTCCAGATGGCCAATTTCCTTAATCTTCTCCGACCAAGAATCGAGTAGCTGGGATAAGGCTGATGCCGTACTCACGCCCACCTTCTCAAACAGAGCCTTCAGAACTTTGCCCTTCCTCTGGCTATCCTGAATGACTTTGACGTGCTCGTTGCGGTACTCCTCAAGGATGTGCTCTGCCGCCGCTACCGTCACCTGCTTTTCCTGTCTTCCAAAGATAGTCCCCTGTTGCTCAGCTCGAATGTCATCAAGCACCTCATCATAGTTCGTCATCCGGTGGCGGTAATGGTTGAACAACTGCCGCCCATTGGCCAAGTCATAGGGAATCTGGGAGCCGTCTTCATCCTGAACGTTGTAGAGCTGTTCAGGATTTGTCAGTTTTACTCGCTTGCGGAGGCCAGCCTTATACTCGGAATTTTCGGTACCCAAGGTTTAGTCCTCAAATCAAAGCATCATCAAGTTATCTGTTCACTCTACAAAATAAACCTCGCAGACTCAGCACTCTTCGACGAATCTTGATACGATCATCCTCGAAAATTTAATACTTCATAGTTGATGAAGCCTTGGTTGCTCTGTATGGGTATGCCTAGGGCAATTTCGACAGTGGTACGGATAAGCGATAGAAGTAATCTGAGACGATGATTGATCCACAGCACTGCGCCCAGGCGATCGCCGCTACCTGCTGATAGCCAGAACAATGGGCTTTGTAGTGTCTGAGGAATCTAACGACCTGGCCTGGGTGTCCCTGGCGGAGGTGGCCACCATCAGCCCCTCAACGGCTTTACGACGAATGGCTCAAAAGCTTTCTGCCTAGCGATCCCCTTCCCTGGGCAACCTAACCCCATTAGATGCATCAAAAAAGCCCCCGCTGAACGCTATTGGGTAGCCACAGTAGGGGTTTTCTTTAGGCAGGAGCCAGATGGAGATCTACTCGTCCCCGAAAAGGTGGACTATCTAGCCAGAAGAAACTATGACTGAACCTATCACCTTCCCTGCTCCACGGGCTTTTGCTGCTGGGTAATCATCCCCGAACTCGCGGCCCTGACCGATGGCGAAACCTACCCCACCAGCCAGAATGCCCTCGACGCTGGCTGTAGCCTGGTGTACTGCACTACAGGGCCACAGATCGACTTTAGCCGCTGCCGCCTCTACGAGTGAAGAAGCCTTGGGCTTTGGCTTCCAGCAGAGAAATCCGGCCAATGTTACGTTAATGCATCGACTTTCACCTGTGTTTGAGTCGAGATAGAGAATGGAGATATAGGGTGCGCCGTATTACCTTTATGCCTAAAGGTGCCTTGTGCTGTGCGATCGCAGCCTCCCTGGGAAATACCACTGCCACAATCTCAGCTTCCGGCTAGACATCCCATCGAATGAGAGGTGTCCAGTATGTTTCAGAAAATCTTAGTTGCCATCGACCGCTCTAACATCAGCCATCAGGCTTTTGAGATTGGCCTTTCCCTGGCTAAAGCGACTGGAGCTAGTGTGACCCTGCTGCACATTCTGTCGCAGGAGGATGAAGAAGCTCCCCATCGGCCTATCTTGATTGGGAAAGACTTTTATCCTAAGGGCTCAAGCCGTAGCGTCCTCCAAATCTATAACGACCTGTGGACAACCTACGAAGAGAGAGGCTTGACGTTGCTACGTTCCCGAGGTGATGAAGCTGTTGCCCAAGGTATTGCCACTGAGATTATCCAAAGGGAGGGAAGGCCAGGGCCAACCATTTGTGAGATTGCCTTGGAAGCTAGAGCTGACCTGGTTATCCTGGGCCGTCAGGGTGAGGGGGCGGCACTGAACGATCTGCTCCTCGGCAGTGTTAGCAGCTATGTGCTGCACCATGCTCCCTGCTCGGTGTTGGTCATCCCTCGAAACGCTGGCACCGGACTAGCGCATGAGACTAACCAGGCGGCATCAGTCGCGGCATAGGCAATCTGTGACCCCACAGTGCTTTGCGGCTGAGTGATAAAGGCTCACCAACCAGTATCGGTCGGGGTGGCCACCACCAAAACCCTGGCCAAGATCGCTAACCACCAGGCCAAGCAGCAGGGGGGCGTCGCAGCGGTTTACAACCCAGTGGGATGAGCTGGTGGTGGCCAGGTAGCCTTTTCCTGCGATCGCCCCCTTCAGCCTGGGCACTATAGGCCCACAGCGGACAAGAGCGGATCGCTATCCATAGGCGATCTGCACCCTGAATCTGAAACCTCTGAGACTGCCGCTGGTCTTGGAGGTTTTGTTACTGAAGTAATTTCACCTCAAGGCATATTGAATTTTTCATCGCAGTCATCTAAAAGCGTTCCAGCATTCTCAAGTTGTTCAACATTGTAGTGTTTGAGTGGAGAAATGCTCAGATCTCCATTGTCAACTTTAAACTGATTACCCTCATCATCAAAAATAGTCGTTTCAACCTCATTAGCTGATTTCAATACTTTTCTAAAACAAGCTCCATCACTGTTGACATATCCCTCAAACCCTATTGCGACTTTGCCTCGCCTGCGTAATACAAGAATGTATTTTCCTCCATCAAAAGGAGGCTCTTCAGGGCTTAGAAGATAGTCCCCATCTTCCGTAAAGTCTTGCAATTTTCTTGGCAGAAAAGAAGAGTCCTTAATAAGACTTGGGGAGGTGTCTTGGGAAGTATTAGGAGAAGTGCTTTGAGGAGGATTGTCACTGCTAAACCCTCGCAGCATATACAAAAGCTTGGTAGTACGGTCTCGGTTGAAGTCAGTTCTACAATCTGCATGAATCAGATTTGGCGTGGCACCCTGTAAGCCATCATGTTGAGCTAACCTCCTCTCCAAGTTGCAATAACTATCGCGGTAAGTCATCCATGCCTCATGATCATCCTCGATCAGGCTTGTCCAAGCCTTATTTCCGTCTAGAGGGGCTACTGAAGCCACTACAGCCATTAATTGTTCGTAAGCCTGTTTTGCTTCAGCTTCTGTAGTCTCAGCATTCTCATATGAGCAGCTTGGATCAACACTACAGGAGTCTGATTCATCGTTTTCTAATCCAGCTATTGTTGGAGGAGTTGCTTTAGGACTGGGTTCGGAAGTTGGAGTAGGGCTTGGTTGAGGATCTGGGACGCTGCTTTGTTCCTCGCTTTTGCAACTCGCCATGAGAACGAGCAAACTAATTATCAGGGGAGACATCAATCTAAAGGAAGCTTGCCTCATGCTTTTACCCACTTTGATCTGAAAGGATGACAGGTCTAAACTATCAACAAAAACTATGAAAAGGAAGTCTATTTCAGGAAGCTATACATTCCTATGTGGATATCAACATAGTCACAACTGTCTTACTTATTAATTAGGTTGAATTAGCCCATCTCCTCACTGGGCAGTGGTTCTCTCTGCCTTGATGTTTGGCAGCTATGCTCTGGTACAGCTTCACCAGCTTTTCTTTCAGAACAATGGCGCGGGCGGCCCCGGCTGGGCGATCGGTCAACCTCAGACTCAGTGGAATTTCCGCCTGGGGAATCAGCCGCTGCCTGAACTCAGAGCGCTGGCGCTGGCGCTGGTGAACCGCGATCGCCAGTTGAATGGTCTACCACCCCTGGTCGAAGACCCGCTGCTCTCTCAGGTGGCCCAGCGCCACGCCGAAGACATGCTGAAGCGCCAGTTCTACAATCACGTCAACCCCGATGGCCAAAATCCCTCAGACCGATTTATGGCCATGGGTAGCAAAGTTGGGGCCGGGGAAAACATCATGCAGCAGAAGGAGGGAATGCCTAGGGCTCTTTCCCTTGGCCTGATAGAGGAATATCAGAAGGGGTGGATGTATAGCCCTGGCCACCGTGAGAACCTGCTAACCCCGGACTACACCACCTTTGGCTATGGCATTGTGGCCAATCCTTTGGGGACTGAGATCTATGCCGTGCAGATGTTTAGCTTTCCGCCTTAACTTTTAATGAGAGATGCAAGTTACCCCCTAACATCCTGGGACACCCGCGCTTAGAACAACTCTATCTAAGCGATAGCTCAGCAGGGGCAGTACTTGAGGCTGGCTATAGCCCTGGTGTCGTCTGCTCAAACAACGCTTGAAAGTCCTGAGTGACTACCGCCCCAGGTGTACCCTCTGGCTTAGAAATCACATCAAAGGCTTTGTTGAGGGCAGCGGGCGATCTCAGAGCTTGTACCACCACTTCCGCCACATCGGCACGGGGAATCGAGGTAGGAATGCCCTCGGGAGGATTGACCAGCATTGTGTCGTCTTTACCCACCAATAGCTCTCGCTGGCCCCCCGGCTGATCCTGTAGCCCTCCGGCTCGAATGATGGTGTAGTTGATGCCGGAGTCGATTAGATAGGCTTCTGCTTTGCGTTTCCAGATCAAGATGTTGCCGTTGGCCATGCGGTTGAGGGGATGTTGCTCGTTAGTGCCGCCCATAGAGCCGACGAGAACGATGTGCTTTACTCCAGCCGCCTTAGCCGCGTCGATTTGGTTAATTTGGCCCTGGTAATCAACCTGTTCTGGGGTGCCGCCCTCAGGGTAGAAAAACTCTGGCCGCTGCCCTGACTCTGGTGGAGCCTTCATCTGGGGTATTGCACTAGTCAGAATCACCAGGACATCACAGCCTTCTAGAGCCACTTTGAGTCGATCTGGGTCGCTGATGTCGCCCACGTAAAAGCCTTCGGTGCTGTCGAAGAGTTCATTCACCTTTGCCTCAGATCGGGCAAACCCCCTAACTACAAACTGCTCAGGCCGCTGCTGAAGCTTCTGAACGACGATAGACCCCATGCGCCCGGTCGCGCCAGTGACTAAAACTTGGAGAGGAACGGTCATAGCAGTCTCTTCTGGTAGTTGGATGTTCAGACTTTAGAGCAAGTCAGAGATTACACTTTATTGCCACCGCCCAAAGGAAATTACGGCTGGCCTAACGTCATAGATATGTTCACTATGAACCCATTCAAGGAGAACAGACTATGGCAGCTAAGATCCTGATGCTGGTTGGTGACTTTGTAGAAGATTATGAGGTGATGGTGCCCTTCCAGACGCTACAGATGGTGGGCCATACCGTTCATGCCGTATGCCCAAACAAGAAGTCTGGGGAGTTTGTGCGTACCGCCGTCCACGACTTCGAGGGCGACCAAACTTACTCTGAAAAGCCAGGTCACAACTTTACTCTGAATGCCACGTTTGCTGACATCAACCCCGCTGACTACGATGCTCTGGTCATTCCTGGTGGTCGCGCCCCAGAGTACATTCGCCTCAACCAGGATGTGATCGCTGCCGTCCAGCACTTTGCCAAGGCCAATAAGCCGATTGCGGCAATTTGCCATGGTGCCCAACTCCTCGCCGCCGCTGGTGTGATCAATGGCAAACGCTGCTCGGCTTATCCCGCCTGTGGCCCAGAGGTGAATGCTGCGGGTGGACAGTTTGTTGAGGTGCCGGTGACTGAAGCTGTGGTGGATGGCAACCTGGTGACCGCTCCCGCCTGGCCTGCTCATCCTCGGTGGTTAGCTGAGTTCTTGACGGTTTTGGGCACCCGCATTGAACATGCCCAGTTAGCGATGGTCTAGGCCATAGGGCTCTTTGCCTTTGGTAAACCCTCAATCCCCAGTCTTACAGCGCTTCCGCGAACCATCGCCAAAAGCAAGGGGGAGCCTGCTACTCTAGCCCCAGCGGAATTTCACTTCAGCTCCTGGCATGATCGCTGGGGGCTTTTGCTGTCAGCGTCTTGGTGAAGTGCGATCGCACTCTCGGCAGTGGGTCTATGCTGCTGACCAGTGCGATCGCACGGCGGTGTTTGCTGGATGGATGGGGCGGTTGAGGCGATCGCCTATAGCAATGTGCCATAGCTGGTCAGCCATGGGGTTCTGAGGCTTATAAGGGCAGAGAAAGCATGGCAAAATCTCTAGTCACTTCCGCCAGGGCCAGCGGGCACCCATCTCTGTTGCCGCTGACCAGAATAGGTACAGCGCAAAGATAGAGACACCAGCTAGAAAGGGCAGAATGTCGTCAGGCATAGCGTAATTTCACCTGGGCCATGGAACCATCGAACATACCTATCCTGCCAAAGCTTCTGCTCATTCGCCACGACCCCTCTCAATGTTAAGGGCTAGGTTCACAGGCAGCAGGACACCACAGGACCCGATGAGACTGGCCGCTGGCAGGCTTTGCGCCTGGTGGAGGTATGCCGGGGGTATGGAGTGCGATCTATCCTGGCCTCTCCCGAACAACGAGCGTTAGAGACAGCCCAGATTGTCGCTGATGCCCTAGTGGTGCCCCTGCAATGCTCTGGGGCGCTGCGAGAGCGGAACTGGGGCAAATGGTCGGGTGAGCCATGGCAGCAGATTCACGAACGGCTGAAGCCCATGTCGCTGGAGGAACGGTATACCTTTGTGCCCCTGGGGGCGAGTCGTGGCAGCAGATGGATCAGCGGTTGATGGGCTGTGTTAAGGCTTGGCAAGGGCTGTCTGAGTCTATAGCGGTGGTGGCCCATGGAGGGCTGCTGCGGGCCTTGATACCCCTGCTGCTGAATGAGTCTAGGGAGTCCAGCCTTCGCTATGACCTGGCTAATGCTTCGGTGTCAGTGTTTGGGGTGGGGGCTGAGGAGTTTGAAGTGATGGGGTTGAATGATGTGGGGCATTTGGAGGATGGGGGTTGAGGTTGTTTCAGCCATGACCAGCGGGCCTCTATCAAGGTTGATAGTGCTCAACCAACCGTCTTAGTTCCTGCACAAATTTTTCACGGATGGAGAGTGGACTCGAAATCAGACAATCGGCCCCATAACGGCGCACCTCGCGGAAAAACCAGAAGGTGTTGCTAACTCGACGCACTACCCGCCGCTGCTGTACGTCGGGCTGCCATTCATTGACTAGATCGGCCTTTGTTTTGGATCGATAGCCGAAGGCTAAACCTCCCAAGAGTAAGAATTCAACTTCAATATGGCTAAGTTCAGGTTGCCAGTGCCCCTCAGCAGAGGAAATTACGGCTTCAGAGGGAATGCGGTCTAGGCGTAGCGACCAATTATGGCGTAAGGCATCTACATCCTGATTACCTTCTGTTTCGTCACACCAGCAGTCAAGATATTGACGGTCTTCATGGCGCTCGATCTTGGCATGGCGCACAGTGAAGTACCACAAACGATCGGCAGCGTCCTGGTAGGTGAGACGAAAGGGTCGCTGCTGGCGAATACTGCGGTCAATATCAATGCGCCAGGGGGCACTAGGCTGCTCCACCCAAGCTTGAATTTCTTGTCGAAGGGGGTGGTTCAACTCACTGCGCTCTAGCAGCAGGTTGGCCAGAGAAAGGGCTTCATTGAGATAGCCTTCGTCTTTAAGCAGGTTGAGGGCGCGGTTGAGGGTGTCAATGCGATCGCGGCTCCAGTCGTGGTTGGCGGCCAGGCGGAGTTGACCACGGGCGATCGCCTTCATCAGTTTTGACACGTTGGGATTGTCACCCCAGGTTTGGCCAAATTCCAGCGCAAGCCCTTCTAGTTGGGCTTTTTCAGCTTCATCGATGGATAGGGTGATGGAGCGGTTTTTACGAGTCATGGGCAATCGCGCCTAAATGCACGGACACTTTGTCCGTTTATCTATTGATCAATTTCATTATCGCGGTCAATATGGAGCCATGCAATAAGACACGGATACTTTGTGAGGCTAAATGACACGTCATGAGCGGGCACTCCTGGAACGCATCACGGTTAATCCTAAGATTCTCAACGGCAGGCCAGTTATTCGGAATTTACCGCTGGCAGTTGAACAGATTTTGGCAATGCTAGCGGTGGGGGAGAGCTATGAGGCGGTGTTAAACGCCAACCCATTACTTGAGCACGAGGATATTTTGGCTTGTCTGGAGTATGCCCATCGTTTGGTGGCTTGTATGCGGTTAGCGGGGGCCGATTTACCACCTGATTGAAAATTATTTGCTGCGGCAGGTAAATCCACATAGAAAAGACAATTTCTGTGTCGCTTTGTCTTATGTGTCGGATTTTAGGTAGTGGCACAGGAAGTAATTTAGGAGGGTTAGGGAGATGACGAGGATAGAGAAGCTAGCGCAGGTGTTGGGAGATGGCCAATGGCACTCGACGTCAGAGATGGTAGAGCAGGTGGGTCATCGGTTTTCGGCTGCACTGCATCGGGCTAAGAAAAAAGGATGGCAGGTGGAGAAGCGACGGGCAGTTGAGCAGATGTTTGAGTATCGATTGGTTACGAAATGAAAATAACCAGGCTATAGGGAGCGCAAGCTAAGGACAGATTTTATGTTTAAGCAACGACGCCTGCTCAAGCAGGAATCCCATACTGTAGATGAAGAATATTTCACCACAGTACGCCCCAATCTGTATAAGCTACATAGCGAACATGCTCAGTATGGAAGTCGTCAAGGACGGAGCCTAGCAGAGCACCTTGATTCAGCTTGTCAGTTTGTTCTTACCGTCAGCAAGCTTGCTAAAGTCCCGGATGATAAGCGAGCACTCATCCTGGCTGCAACAGCGGTTCACGATCTCAATAAGCTAGACCCAAGGGAACGAAATGTAAAAACCTTGGCCCGCGATAGCGCCTTTCTCAAAGAACAACTGGAAAGGACTGGCGTAGCTGACTGGGTAAAAACTGACGAAGACCTAGAGCTAGTGCGCCGCCTGATTGAGCGACATTCCGGGCACAATGCCAGTGATGGCATGCGCTTTCTGCCCGAAGATCCCAACATCAAGCGCTGGGCTGCAATGCTTATTGGTGGTGACCTGTACGACCTGGGTATCCCTGAAGAGCAGCGTATTCGTAAGGTTGAAAACGAGTTAACGGTTGCCCTACAGAAGGATACTCGCTTTTTCAAGGTGGGGTTAGCAGAAGACCGAGGTTATCTAACCGCTCTACTTTTAGCAGCTTGTGAAGAGATTCTACATGAGCGGGGGCTGGCAACTTTGTCTATCGATCCAGATGGGCAGCTTTTTATTGGAGAACGCTTCCCCAAAGAGGATTTGACCATAGTGATCGCCCAAAAGTGGCACCGTAAAATTAATCAAGTTTTCAGTGGCAACGTTGAACAACTGGTTAAAGCTAGCAAAGACGGTATCAAAGTTGACCCGCAAGCCGTACAGCAGAACCCTGATGCTGCCATTGATCAGGTAGATGCTTTACTGGTCAAAAAATTTAGTGGCTATAAGCCAGATAAGGTTGTCCAAGATGTTCAAAAGTATGGCAACGATGCTGGAGATACAGCGATAGCAGCAGCGGCTGAGATGGGCTTGCTACCCATCTCTAGTGCTGAAGAATTTGCTGTTTCAGAAGGGCTCAAAGCCGCTTATCTCAGCTATCGGGAGGCAGCTCTTAGCCCCAAAGATGCATGGGATCGCATTGCTGAAAAAGTTGAGTTTACGCCCGATCAACGAATAGCCCTAGAACCTTTTAATGCCCAGTACGGGCGGTGTCTGTTTGCTGCCAAAGCTGTACCTCGCGGACAAGAGGCGATCGCCCCCCTTCTGAGAGACTCGTTCCAGCTACGACAAACCGAAGACACCTCCGTCCCCCAATCGCTAATAGATGCTGTCGCCCAGTTGCTGAATTTTGCTCATCCCTCCACCTGGCAAGGTTTTTCTGAACTCACCAGCTACATCGAGGCCAATCCTCGCCTGCGCTGTTCCCTGGGGCCAACGTCAACAGCTCCAGTGGATGAGTTGATTTCCGCCAAAATGCCCCCCGAGACAAAAGTACAGTCGTTCTCAAATCGGCTACCGGGTGGCATGAGTGCAGAACCCAAACGTCGAGGCAATGCACTGTCAGCCCTGGGGTATCAACTGCTTACAGTTGGGGCTAATTTCCCAAGAGCTAGTAAGCAAGCTCCCTTATACCTGCATTTTGCTTTACCTAAGGGGTCTAGCCTTGAACTCCAGCGTATCTGGAAGCAGTTTCTCCAGCGCACTGCTGAGACTAATGAAGACGGCACCGTTACCGTTGATGAGCTACAGCTTTATCGAGACAATCAGCTTGTGTTTAAGACGCATAAAGTCGTTGGGCTTGCCTTACCCAAACGGCCTGAATTCATTCACTCTACCGTCACAATCCCCGTACTCTGGGGCGATGTAAATAACTCGTTGGCATTACTCAAGTCTTTGCGACTAGCGCTTGAGATGGCTCTAGCTCTAGATATTGGGTTCCCCTTTGTGCTCAGTGCCAACCTGGAAATTGAGGCTGGCTGGGATATTTTTGGGCGGGTAGAGGGCATTCCATCCACTCTTCAGCCCCTTTTAGGCTCAGGGCAATACCCTCGGGAAGGCAATCTTAAACAAGAGCGCCACCAGCAGGTAACTGCCGAAGCCGTATTAGAGCGTTTGCGATGTCTAGGCCAATTGTCAGTAGCCGTAGCCAGTCTCCCGAAAAAAGATGATTGCTTGTACGACCTAGCTAGGTCTGCCGCTCGCCCCTTGGAGCTGTACCACGTCCTCCTGCGCTGGTTGTTGCGAGAGCAGGATGATCCTAACTTGGAGGCTACCTGGACTCGGATTAAAGAACCTTTAACCATCCTTTTGGAGAGTTTGATGTCAGAAGAACATGATCGTGTTTCGCGCTACCTCAAGCAGGCAGCCCACATTGCAGAGGTCGGCAAGCTGCGCGGCAGCTCGTTCCGCCGCACTGCTCAGGCTGAACCTTTTTCAGAGTTCATCAAGGCCATTCGCGCCCGGAAGTCGCATATGGATTGGGATACCGTCTTTGCTGCTCTGGTGCAGCAATACCACAACCGTCTTGATCGCATTCGAGAGCATGGGGTTGGTGCCACCAAGTACGAGCAAATTTCTCAGTACTACAGCGTCCTAAAAGAGCTGTTTGTAGAGGTTTATAACTCTCGTCCCGACCGGCTCTTGAGTGACAGCAAGACGCTAGAAGCCGCCTACCTCTTTTTCCTTCAGGAAGCCCGCAAAGAGCTAAAGGCCCAAACTGAACAACAATCCGCACAAGCTTAGGAGCAACCACAATGTCTATTGAAAAACTACAACCTTTTCTCGCCACCAACTACGAAAACTTCCCCAAGGGCCGCACCATTGGCGCTGTAGTGCTGCGAACTACTCAGTCAGAAACCATCTTCCGTACCGAGGGCACTGGGGAGCCCATGTGCAGCGAGTATGTGCAAGCTGGGGTATCGAATCCAGATACCATTCCCCGCCTGGTAATGACCAAGCGTAAGCAAATTGCCCCAGAGCGGCGCAAAGGGCGCGAATTTTTGCGGGTTCACGAACTCCTGTACCCCGATCCCAAAGGCAACTCTATATGTTCTCTCAACACCAACGCCCCTTGTGAAATGTGTGTTGACTGCTTTCTCTATGGCTTTGCCGCTGGCGGTGAAGGCGCGCAGAAAAGCCGAGTGTGGACAGAGGATGCCTTTAGCGTGCTGCCCTCTACAGAACTGATTGGCGATCGCACCATCAATGCCATTTTTGAAACGGGCACCATGCGAGACGAAGAAGGTAAGGCCTCCACCGCCCTCAACACCAGCGAATATATCAAACCAGGGGTTCACTTTCTCGATATTGTCACCTTCAAAGATGTAACCGCCGACGAGCTTCGCTACGCCCTGGGTAATATTCTGTTGACTACCCGCTATGGCGCTGTCTCCAGTCGGGTTGGCCGCATGGAGAACCAAATACTGGGCATCTTTGGCGGCATTGCCGAACTTCCCAGTTCTCTGGAACTGGTGCAAGGCATCCATGACAAGCTAGCGACCAACCAGCGAGAACACCCCCTCAACACTGGTGTATTGGTTTCAGCGACCCAAGATGTGATCTCCACCTGGACAAGTAAGCGAGGTATTTCAGTGCAGCTTTCGGCTACAGAACTAGACGAGTTGATCGCTGATGTGGACCGTCATCTTTCAATCGGCGACCAAGCCTCTTTCCTGAAACGGCTGAGTGAATCCTACGAGCCGATGCGTAAGGTCAAGGCTGCATCAAAGAAAAAAGGCAAAGGTAAAGAGCAGGAGGCTTAAGCTATGACCCAAGTTGAGCTAGAGCTTCAAACTACCCCGCCACCCTATAAAACAGCTCAACTGATAGAGCTATGGTGCGCTGAACCTGTCTTCTTTGCCTCCAGAGAACTATCCGACACTTATTACACCGAGGGCACCATCGGGAACTATGCCCTAGCTTATGCTCTGGGCTGGGCGCGATCGCCCTACCGGCTGCTAGGGGAAGCCACTGGGCGACCCACTTATCTCGAAGACCTCACCCCTTTGGCGGGCCAGCGCTATATTCTCCCAGCTTGGCCCGTAGACACCTCAGCCTCGTTTCGCTTTGAGCGATTTAATGCTCTGTCAGACTCCTACTGGTACGCAATGACCAACAACCGGGTGGCCATTGCCAGAGAAGACCTGCCCCTAAAGCGCACAGGCAAGAAACCAAATACCTTTCGACCCAGCAATTTCCCGCAAACAGGTCGCCTACGAATGATTGAGCGGGGCAACCGCTTTCAAACCATTGTCTTTGGCGATGGCGAACTACCTGAATACATTCGGGTCGGTAAGTTTATGAGCAAAGTCAAGGTTGAAATCGTGAAAACGGTTGGTGTCACTGCCCAACCCCCAGGGGAGTACAACTGCCATGCCTACCTTAACTCAGCGGATCTCCCCTCTGGTCTGGGCCTCTTAAGTTTTGACCTGATCTCCATCCCCCCTGCCTCATTGCTCAAAAATCTGCGCTTTAGCGGATCTGCTTGGCAAGTAGGCGACTATACCCTCCCAGCCAACCTAGAATTTTGCGGAGGACGCAACCGTGAGTAACCTTAAAATCCAGCTCGAACCCCGCAGCATCGCCACCTGTACTAGTCCAGATCTTCCGGATGAGCTGCTGAATGCCTTTGAACATGGTGTTCTGCAACACCAAGCTGAAGTCTACGAAGCCGCTAAGACCCACGATATCGTTCTTGACTTAGCTCCTACTGGCACAGGTAAGACTAAGGCTGGCTTGAGTGTTATTTCTCATAATCGCGATCGCAATGCCATTTACATCGCCCCTACCAATGCTCTAATTGAACAGCAAACTGAAGCCGCCCAAAAGTTTGTTGATGCTGCGAGACTTCCTCATATCGTAGTAGCAGCCTCTGCTAAACAGGTTAGAGAATGGCCTGACGATAGAGTAGGACAACGTCCCGGGGAAAAGATCTATAACCTATTAAGAGAACCTGCAACGATTTTTCCTGAGCATGGTGGTTGCCCCTTACTCTTAGTCACAAATCCCGACATCTTTTACTATGCAGCATTCTTTCAATATGGCTCGAAAGATAGAAGCAACATCGCTAGTGAGTTTTACGGCAGCTTTTCGACCATTATCTTTGATGAGTTTCATCTCTACGATGCCAAGCAGCTAGTTAGCTTACTTTTTTACTTGGCTTTATCTCAGGTCTTTAAGTATTTTGAACATGGCCGCAAAATAGTCCTTTTGACGGCGACTCCTGAACCTGCCTGTGAAGCAGCGCTGGCTCTTCTGGAGAAGGAAGGAGCCAAAATCAAAAAGATAGATGGACAAAGCAGCGAGAGTCATCAAATACCCTCACAAACGTCAGTCAACCTGGAGATTCGTAAACAGATAGACAAAGAAAGCTTAATTGTTGAAATAACTGCCGAGGTGATAAATCGGCTTCAGAGTCAGCCTGATCAATACGGAGCTGTCATATTAGATTCTAAAGATACACTTAATCGTATTGTAGATCAGCTCAGAGATAAAATTGGCGAACACTACTTTGGACGCATTATTGGTAATACTCCAAAAGAACAACGTCATTCAGCAGCCCAAAAGCAAGTGATTTTGGCGACTAGCACTGTTGATGTAGGCTTTAACTTTGAGCGAGATATTGAAACGGAACGTCAGAACTTAGACTGGCTCATTTTCTCGTCATGCGATCGTTTTTCGTTTTGGCAGCGAATTGGTCGTGTGGGGCGAGTGCTGGGCAAGTCTGTCACGCATATTACTTCAGATGCGATCGCCTATCTCCCAGAACAGGCATGGGAACAAGGCATCTTAGATCTCCCTGTTGATGCTGGCCGCACTGGATTACAGCAAAAACTCGAAACTCTAGTTTGCCTCAAACGTCCCTTCTTGGATATTTACTGGCGCTCAGAAGCCTTTCTAGAAATTGCTAAACCACTTCTTGAGTTAGAGACTCAGCTAGAGGGGCTGCCTCAAGCGAGCCTTATTACTGATTTGTACAGAGTGCTTCAGGAAGTTTTGCAAGGTAAGCGAGACTGGGATTTTCACAAGAAGCGAATGAGAATGTTAAATGGAGCAGAAAATCTTGCTAAATCATCATTAGAAAAAGTCCAAAAAGAATGGAAGTATATCAAAGGTGGTCAAAGTTGCCTCATGAGTTTCCTCAGAACCTGCTGCCCAGAAGACTACGAAGATATTCAGGCGGGTCGTGATTCTATTAGTTCAGTGGAATCTCTTCTAAAGAAGGATTCTGAGTTGGCAGAAGAACTCCGCAGTTATGCCAAAATTCTTCATATAAGTTATAGCCCTTTATTCCGCTTTAGAGACAGTCTTTTTGAAAATATCAAGATTCAAGATCCTCATAAGTTTCTGTTGGATGAAGCGGGAGAAACCATCATTGATCCCATACACCTGCTAAGGTTCTATGAATTTGAATCAGATGGAAGTCATATTATTGCTGTCGGTAGAGCAGAGCAAGTCTACTCCCTAGCATTTTCTCTCTATGTCGATAGCCTGGAGGAATTTGAAAATAACTACCTTTGCAGATTGTTTGCTTTTGAAAACTGCTCTATTAAACGCATGATTGGTGGTGCGACTCGCCCTACAGCCTTAATCAAAGAAATCGAGAAGCAGCTAATCCCAGGTGTTATCGTCAAAGAACATACTAAAAATCGTTGGGCAATTATTAAGCTACGGAAGCAAGGGCTAGAGTGCTATCCCATTTATGTTTCTGGATCCGACAGCTTAAAGCCTAGAGAATATTTGTTCTTTCCAAGTCTTTCCGGCATCCTTGCCATAGCCGCTGCAGGTGTATCTCTACAAAGTCCTGACAACGAAGAATTTTGGGTCGCCTAGCCATGCCACATAGCCTTGTCCTCAACATCCTCCCTGAATCCCCCATACCTCCCGGCTTCACGACCGGCAAACACCTCCACGCCCTCTTCCTCAGCCTAGTTAGTTCGGTGGATATGGCCATGGGGAACCAACTCCACGCGAACGAAGGTAACAAATCCTTTACCCTCAGTCCGTTGCAGCTTGTTCGCAGCCACAGGCCACAGCTACGGAGCAAGCCCGATCGCTCCACTGAACTAGCGTCAAGCTCTATGCAATGGCAATACCACCAGCCTGTCTCCCCCGGCACCCCCTGCTGGTGGCGTATCTCACTGCTCGATGATCGCCTCTTTGGCCAACTCAGTCAGCTCTGGCTCAACATCAACCCCAACCAACCCTGGCACCTGGGGCCAGCCGACCTGCACATCACCAGCATTCTAGGCACCCCCCAGAGCATGCAGCCTTGGGCCAACTTCTGCAATTACCAACAGCTTCACAACCAGGCTTCCGAAACAGACCGCAAGCTTACCCTCCAGTTCTACACCCCCACCGCCTTTCGCCAGGGTAAATATGATTCCGCCATGCCTATCCCTGCCAGTGTCTTCGGCAGCCTGCTCCGTCGCTGGAACCACCATAGCGGCCTTGAGTTTTCCCCAGACATTATCAACGCCGTCCAACCCAGCTACTTTGATATTCGTACTGAGGTAGCCCAAGATCCCCGCACCCAGTTTCAGCATACCGGGGCCAGGGTCAACCCCGCCAACAAGTTCATGGGCTGCGTTGGCAAAGTCACCTTCCAAATTCTCGGCAACCTTGATCGCGACACCATAAAGCAACTCAACACCCTGGCCGATTTTGCCCTCTATGCCGGGGTGGGGCGTAAAACCCCTATGGGCATGGGTATGGCCCGTCGAGTGACCTAGCTACCCCTAAATTTCAGCTTTGTTAGCCCTTTGTAGTAAGGGCACAAGTCCGCTTGCCATTTTTAGGAGTTCCGCCGTGGAAATTTTCATCATGCTTGGGGTTGTGCTCTACTGCTTCACCCGCGATGTCTTCAGCAAGCCGCCCCCCAAATCAGTAGAAGAACAGCTCGGTGAATCTATCACTAAATACCTCAGCAAAGGCGTCAAGGTGAGGACTAAAACTGATGACTGAAGCTGACTACATCCCCATCGCAGCCCTGAACCAGTACGCTTACTGCCCTCATCGCTGCTGGCGTATGTTCTGCGCTGGGGAGTTCATCGACAATCAATACACCCTTGAAGGCACCGGCCTACATGATCGAGTCCACACCCTAGGCAGCAACCATCGAGAAGAAACCTGGCAAGTGAGGGCTATTTGGCTCAAGAGCGATCGCTACGGCCTAATCGGCAAATCTGATCTGATCGAAGAAACCGGTGGCCAACTCTTCCCAGTGGAGTACAAACGAGGCCACCGGGGCGAATTCGACAACGACGAACTTCAAGTCTGCGCCCAGGCGCTCTGTCTGGAAGATATGACCGGCACCACCATTACCCAAGGCTTTGTCTACTACGCCCAGTCGCACCAGCGGCAGGCGGTAGAGATTTCGTCAGCGCTGAGGGAGTATGCGATCGCAACTATCACCGCCGTTCAAACCCTTCTCCACACTGGCGCTATGCCGCCCCCGATTTATACCAAGCGCTGTCGAGGCTGTAGCCTCTACGCCCAATGCCTGCCCCAAGCGGCTACCAAAGTAAGCCGCTACAAAGAAACCCTTTAAGGAGTCTCTAAATCGCCATGGGAACCGTCTATATCTCCACCGACGATGCCTTTATAGGCAAAACTGACGAGCGCTTGCGGGTGCGTGCCCAAAAAGAAACTCTGCTGGATGTACCCCTGATTAAAGTCGATGGGGTTGTTATCCTAGGCCGAGCTACAGTCTCCCCCGCTGCTCTAATTGAGTTACTAGAGCGCAAGATCCCCCTCAGCTTTATGACCGGCACCGGGCGATTTTTGGGGCGGCTAGAGCCCGAGCTGAATAAAAACATCTTTGTGCGATCGGCCCAGTGGCAGGCCGCAGGTGAAACCGAGCGTTCTATCCATGCTGTGCAGGGTTTCATTCGCGGCAAGCTGAAGAACTACCGCACCATGTTACTGCGATCGCAGCGAGAGGGTATCGACGGCCTAGAACCGGGCATCACTCGCCTAGAACAAGCTATTAACCCCATTAACCAAACCTCTATCATTGATGCCCTACGGGGGTTAGAAGGGGCTGGTAGCGCTGCCTACTTTGGCCACTTTGATCGCCTCATACGCAATAGTGACTTTAGCTTCAAAACCCGCTGTCGTCGCCCGCCCACTGACCCAGTCAATTCTCTTCTAAGCTTTGGCTACGCCTTGCTTACCCATGACATTCAAGGCGCGATCAACATTGTCGGCTTTGACCCTTACCTAGGCTATCTTCACACCCAGCGCTACGGTCGGCCCTCCCTGGCCCTCGATTTGATGGAAGAGTTTCGCCCTCTGGTGGTAGACGCCATGGTGCTCTCGGCCATCAACCGCAAGGCGCTAACCCCCGATGATTTTTCTAGTGAACCTGTCAGCTATACGGTATCGCTTACAGATGACGGTCGCCGCAAATTTCTAAGGCTTTACGAGCAAAAGAAGCAGTCAAAATTTAAGCATCCCGTCATGGGTCGCCAATGCACCTATCAAGAAGCCTTTGAGATTCAGGCTCGCCTGCTGGCTAAATACCTAATGGCTGAGACAGAGCAGTACCCACCGCTAGTTCTAAAGTGAGCCATGCACGTTGTCATCACCTACGATATTTCTGAAGACAAACGCCGCACTAAAATTCATAAGGTGCTGTCGTCCTATGGGCAGTGGATGCAGTTCAGTGTGTTTGAATGTAGCCTGACCGCTACTCAGTACACCAAGTTGCGCAATCGTCTTAACAAGCTTATCAAGCCTGAAGAAGACAGCATTAGGCTTTACTTCCTGTGCGAATGCTGTCAGCCAAAGGTGGAGCGGATTGGCGGTGAAGCGGTGCGAGATGAAACCATATTTTTTGCCTGAGGGGCTGGCGCGAGTGAGTAGGTGTTGGGGTTTAATCGCTCCTTATCTTTGCTCAAAATGCCGTCCCCCAGCCAAGTTTAGGCATTATTCTTTCCAATACGATCCGCGCAATGCCTATATCCCTTGAGCTGAGACGGTTTCAAGATTTTAGCTACAGCGCTAAAAACCCATTTTTAATGTCGAGGATGATAAAATCGGCATATCCGCGCTTTCGAACCTTGAAAACCAAATACTGTAAGGTTTTCAGATGCCCGCCGCTCTAACCGACCCCAAGCCCTCTCAGGGATTGAAACAGAGTGATAGCATCGTTGGCCTTGAAGCCAGCCTCGCTCTAACCGACCCCAAGCCCTCTCAGGGATTGAAACGTGCTGCAACTAATGCGTCAGCGTGCTTAACGGCGCTCTAACCGACCCCAAGCCCTCTCAGGGATTGAAACGAGCTGCGCGGCAATGCCCTCGCTGATGATTTGGGGCTCTAACCGACCCCAAGCCCTCTCAGGGATTGAAACTTACACCTGATCCCGACAGCAACGATTGATCCAGGCTCTAACCGACCCCAAGCCCTCTCAGGGATTGAAACGTCTTTCGCCCCCCGCTGAATACCACGCTACCGAGCTCTAACCGACCCCAAGCCCTCTCAGGGATTGAAACGCTGGTGCCGGGGTTGGTGGTGGAAGGGTGCGATTGCTCTAACCGACCCCAAGCCCTCTCAGGGATTGAAACCTACTGAGGCATTGGCAATCGTCTGGAATGCCCGGCTCTAACCGACCCCAAGCCCTCTCAGGGATTGAAACAAACAGTTCGCTTGCAGCGATCCGAAAAACATCCCGCTCTAACCGACCCCAAGCCCTCTCAGGGATTGAAACGAAGCTCACCCTCACCTGGGCGGTGACTGGCCCGGCTCTAACCGACCCCAAGCCCTCTCAGGGATTGAAACACCCCAGTGGCCCACGCATCCGCCATCGCCTGCATCGCTCTAACCGACCCCAAGCCCTCTCAGGGATTGAAACAGAAGTTGAGGCATATAACCAAGCCGTTAACCGTGGCTCTAACCGACCCCAAGCCCTCTCAGGGATTGAAACATAGCGGGCGCGGATTACGCCCTGTGCAGTGGCCCGCTCTAACCGACCCCAAGCCCTCTCAGGGATTGAAACATCGACTGGTTCATTTGCAGATACCGGAACCTTCGCTCTAACCGACCCCAAGCCCTCTCAGGGATTGAAACAGGTCAGCCAGTCGGGCTGTGCTGAGGGGTGTAACGCTCTAACCGACCCCAAGCCCTCTCAGGGATTGAAACATTGATGGCGCTGACGGGCAGCAGTCATTGAATGTGGCTCTAACCGACCCCAAGCCCTCTCAGGGATTGAAACAACTCTGTAGTACCGGGGCATCCCCGCAGATAGCGGGCTCTAACCGACCCCAAGCCCTCTCAGGGATTGAAACAAGGCTGGCTAGGATGGCTCCCCATATGGGGGTAGCTCTAACCGACCCCAAGCCCTCTCAGGGATTGAAACGTACTTTGGCCCGGTCACATCCCAGCGGCGGCGGGGGCTCTAACCGACCCCAAGCCCTCTCAGGGATTGAAACCACTGAGCATCAGTGCTTTCGGCTGGCTCAAGTGGCTCTAACCGACCCCAAGCCCTCTCAGGGATTGAAACGTGCTGCTGGTGCTGGCGTGGGCTTATGCGGTGGGCTCTAACCGACCCCAAGCCCTCTCAGGGATTGAAACGTCTACGGCGATCGCTCAACTGCCGAGTGTTGCCCGCTCTAACCGACCCCAAGCCCTCTCAGGGATTGAAACAAAACTATTTGGAGGTGCACCCTAATGCCTATCTAGCTCTAACCGACCCCAAGCCCTCTCAGGGATTGAAACAAATACCGAAAGGGCGATCGCGGTGGGCAGTCTGGGCTCTAACCGACCCCAAGCCCTCTCAGGGATTGAAACGTGCCCAGCGTCAACTGATCTATTGTGCCAGTGTGCTCTAACCGACCCCAAGCCCTCTCAGGGATTGAAACAGAGTTGCCAACCTGGTACAAGGCGACCATGGCGGGCGCTCTAACCGACCCCAAGCCCTCTCAGGGATTGAAACGGAGATGTGCACCTATCAGCCAGGCCAGGACTCGCGCTCTAACCGACCCCAAGCCCTCTCAGGGATTGAAACGCCTACGCCTTGGCAGATACCTGATGGGTGGGCCGCTCTAACCGACCCCAAGCCCTCTCAGGGATTGAAACAGCAGCGGTGGGCACTAGCTCAGAGCTTGCGCTGGGCTCTAACCGACCCCAAGCCCTCTCAGGGATTGAAACCGGCTTCCTCAATGAGGCTGACGCGCTGCGGTTCGCTCTAACCGACCCCAAGCCCTCTCAGGGATTGAAACAGATTGGGCCGAGATGAGGGAACTGCACCTGGTGGCTCTAACCGACCCCAAGCCCTCTCAGGGATTGAAACATTGTTTAAGGCGACTGCGATAGCGGGTGACGGGGCTCTAACCGACCCCAAGCCCTCTCAGGGATTGAAACTCTCAAAATAGTAGGGACTTGCCAGGGCCATATAGGCTCTAACCGACCCCAAGCCCTCTCAGGGATTGAAACTTTGATGATCGGCACAATGTCGATCAGGTCTTTCGCTCTAACCGACCCCAAGCCCTCTCAGGGATTGAAACCACTCGCGATCGCACTGCTCTAGAAACCCGTCCCAAGCTCTAACCGACCCCAAGCCCTCTCAGGGATTGAAACAGTTTGTCGCGATCGCTCGGTTCAAACTGGCCGGATGCTCTAACCGACCCCAAGCCCTCTCAGGGATTGAAACAGGCCACACCTGGGAGGTCATGAACAGCTCATCTAGCTCTAACCGACCCCAAGCCCTCTCAGGGATTGAAACAATGCGGGGCATCCCTGCCCGGTAGCGGCTCACCGCTCTAACCGACCCCAAGCCCTCTCAGGGATTGAAACGCCACAACACAGGGCAAGCCGTGGGATGAGGCAGGCTCTAACCGACCCCAAGCCCTCTCAGGGATTGAAACGAGGGTGGCCGTGGTTTTGATCAGCCCCGTTTCGGCTCTAACCGACCCCAAGCCCTCTCAGGGATTGAAACAGAGTACTTTGGGCCTCTGATTAATCATGTTCTTGGCTCTAACCGACCCCAAGCCCTCTCAGGGATTGAAACTAGCGCAGCCCCATCTAGTCGGATGCCGCGAGTAAGCTCTAACCGACCCCAAGCCCTCTCAGGGATTGAAACATATCCGCTGGGGGCTCTAGGACTGACCTGGGTGGCTCTAACCGACCCCAAGCCCTCTCAGGGATTGAAACTCGTCGTTGTACCGGCTCTCTTTGGTAGTGGTGAGCTCTAACCGACCCCAAGCCCTCTCAGGGATTGAAACAACCAGTCCCATATCTTGGGCGACCTGTCTTTGAGGCTCTAACCGACCCCAAGCCCTCTCAGGGATTGAAACACAGCTTTATTTCACGGCTGCGGCAGGGGCATGCGCTCTAACCGACCCCAAGCCCTCTCAGGGATTGAAACTACTGCAATCCGGCGCTTTAGAGTTCCGCGATCGCGCTCTAACCGACCCCAAGCCCTCTCAGGGATTGAAACGTGTTACCTGGCCCGCAAGTGGAAGTGGCACCTCGCTCTAACCGACCCCAAGCCCTCTCAGGGATTGAAACATGGTGAACCGCTCATGGCGATCGCGCTCGTCAGGCTCTAACCGACCCCAAGCCCTCTCAGGGATTGAAACGCGGCGGGCCTCAACATCCCCGTAGAGCTGACTACGCTCTAACCGACCCCAAGCCCTCTCAGGGATTGAAACTAATTTACCTTAGGCCCATCGCCCCTATCCAGTAGCTCTAACCGACCCCAAGCCCTCTCAGGGATTGAAACTCGCAGGGCACTGACTTCCAGGCGGGCGTTGTCACGCTCTAACCGACCCCAAGCCCTCTCAGGGATTGAAACAATTGCGGGGCTAAGCAGTGAAGTATTCCGAGAGGCTCTAACCGACCCCAAGCCCTCTCAGGGATTGAAACGAAATTGCCAACCTAGCTAGCACCTCAAATGTAGGCTCTAACCGACCCCAAGCCCTCTCAGGGATTGAAACATCAATGGTGTAGAGGGTGGTGGTTTTGCTCAGGGGCTCTAACCGACCCCAAGCCCTCTCAGGGATTGAAACGCCGTGGGTGCATCGCCAAACAGAGATAGTGCGGCGCTCTAACCGACCCCAAGCCCTCTCAGGGATTGAAACCTCAATGCGTTGCCGCCAGCCTTGCCTAGCAGCGCGCTCTAACCGACCCCAAGCCCTCTCAGGGATTGAAACAAACCGTCAAGCCTATTCGGCGATGCAGCCCCCGGCTCTAACCGACCCCAAGCCCTCTCAGGGATTGAAACACAACCACCGCCAACAGATCACTAACCTGTAGACGCTCTAACCGACCCCAAGCCCTCTCAGGGATTGAAACAGCGACCCCGGCCCCTGGAATACCTTGGCCCCGCGCTCTAACCGACCCCAAGCCCTCTCAGGGATTGAAACAGGCAAGTCGATGTTGGTTGCTATTGCCTCTAGCGCTCTAACCGACCCCAAGCCCTCTCAGGGATTGAAACTGGTATGACGGCCAACACAGCCGCACTGATAGAGGCTCTAACCGACCCCAAGCCCTCTCAGGGATTGAAACAGTAGCGCAGTCGGCGGGGCAGTGGTCGGCGGGGGCTCTAACCGACCCCAAGCCCTCTCAGGGATTGAAACACTAACCTGTAGGCGCTGGGTAAAATCAGGGAAAGCTCTAACCGACCCCAAGCCCTCTCAGGGATTGAAACCAAAAAACTGAACGACCTGACTGGGGGCATATTCCGCTCTAACCGACCCCAAGCCCTCTCAGGGATTGAAACAGGTTGGTCGCCACCATCTTGGGGGCGACGGCCCGCTCTAACCGACCCCAAGCCCTCTCAGGGATTGAAACACCCGCAAATCAAAGGATGCGGATCTGATGTTTGGCTCTAACCGACCCCAAGCCCTCTCAGGGATTGAAACAGTTGGGGGAGGCGTTGAACCTTCCCCGTGAGCCGCTCTAACCGACCCCAAGCCCTCTCAGGGATTGAAACACCGCCCAGCTAATCCTGAGCGATGGGGTGAACACGCTCTAACCGACCCCAAGCCCTCTCAGGGATTGAAACAGTTTCAGTAGGTTTGGCCGGATTTCTGTTAGTTGCTCTAACCGACCCCAAGCCCTCTCAGGGATTGAAACTGCTCTGTCGTGCCTGTGGCTGCTGTGGGTGCCAGGCTCTAACCGACCCCAAGCCCTCTCAGGGATTGAAACAGGGAGCGGCGAAATAACAAGTTTGGATTGTCGCGCTCTAACCGACCCCAAGCCCTCTCAGGGATTGAAACAATGCCCTTAAATGCTTCTAGCCGAGTCTCTAGCTCGCTCTAACCGACCCCAAGCCCTCTCAGGGATTGAAACACGTCGACCGGCAGGGTCTCAGGCTTTATCAGCTTGCTCTAACCGACCCCAAGCCCTCTCAGGGATTGAAACACTGCATCAGGGGGCAGCATCGTTTTTCAGTATGCGCTCTAACCGACCCCAAGCCCTCTCAGGGATTGAAACAATGGCTAGCCATTGGCTAGGTGATTCACTTATAGCTCTAACCGACCCCAAGCCCTCTCAGGGATTGAAACGCCAGCGTGGCCAGTACAACGCAGATAACCGTAGCGCTCTAACCGACCCCAAGCCCTCTCAGGGATTGAAACGATGTAACCGCGCCCGCCCTTTTTGCGATCCATGTGCTCTAACCGACCCCAAGCCCTCTCAGGGATTGAAACCAGCCGGTGCATTCCTGGTTGATGGGGTACGCTGCGCTCTAACCGACCCCAAGCCCTCTCAGGGATTGAAACGAATCGTCTTTGATCTGGCCGTTGACTTTCTCCGGGCTCTAACCGACCCCAAGCCCTCTCAGGGATTGAAACATTAAATCCCTTCTGTTTCTTGGCATCATTAGCCGCTCTAACCGACCCCAAGCCCTCTCAGGGATTGAAACAGCAGCGGAGCAACAGTTACCCCAGCCCATGCCGGGCTCTAACCGACCCCAAGCCCTCTCAGGGATTGAAACATCAAGGAAAAGTGGACAGCCCGCCGACTGATGAGGCTCTAACCGACCCCAAGCCCTCTCAGGGATTGAAACAGGCTCACAGCAAGTTTTAGGGCGATATGCAGCAGCGCTCTAACCGACCCCAAGCCCTCTCAGGGATTGAAACAAGCTGAAGCTGGGGCAGGTAATTGGTATCCCAGTAGTCGGCTCTAACCGACCCCAAGCCCTCTCAGGGATTGAAACGCCGATTACGACTGGCCCTCCACCGATGCCCCGACGCTCTAACCGACCCCAAGCCCTCTCAGGGATTGAAACCTATTGGATAAAATCAGGGTGGCGATTAGGATTTGGCTCTAACCGACCCCAAGCCCTCTCAGGGATTGAAACATCAAAATTACGACCGAATGCAAAGTAGAGGCCACGCTCTAACCGACCCCAAGCCCTCTCAGGGATTGAAACGTAGGCCTCAGCGGTGCCGGTGGCATCCTCGCAGGCTCTAACCGACCCCAAGCCCTCTCAGGGATTGAAACGATCATGCTGCGCATGCTCTACGCCGACAATGAGACGCTCTAACCGACCCCAAGCCCTCTCAGGGATTGAAACGGCGATTGCAAAGTCCATTGTCATTCGCCAGCCTCACCCTCCTGCCACATCCCAACCGCCGCATCCTTGGCCCGGTGTTCAGCTGTCACCATCACCAACTCATTGGGGCAGACTTGCACCGTGTCCTCTACAGTGGCCATGCCATCCAAGACCATCTGGCCTATTGACGTGAACCTCTTCAGTACCCCCGGTGACCACAAACACCTCAGTCACTAGATAACCTGCCGAGTCACGCCCCACCGGCACCACCCCCACAGCTCCCTCAGTGCTCTCGGCTAGTAGCTGCTTGAGGTGGTCGAGACTTTCCTGGCCTAGCGGGTCATTGGGCGGTAAGCCACCAATACCAAAGAGAATAGCCCTTTCCATGCGATCGCCCTGGGTCAGCCCTAGGGTCTGATCGTCCTCCACCTGTGCGACGGCCCAGTATTCGGTCTGCTGGTCAGCAAAGCGCTGGGTTTCACCCCGCTGCACCACATTGCCTACCGCGCACCCCGTAAGACCACTGAGACAGAAGGCCAAAACAGGCCATAGTTTCACCATTTTCATTGATGCAATCCCATAGTGTGCCGGACGTGGATCCTGGCTTTGAAAAAGTACCGTTAAACCAGTGTTCCCGGTAGTCCACTCGATGGAGGTTTGCAGTTAGTTGATATGAAAAGACGTAAATTTCTCGCTATGACTGGGATGGGGCTGTTGGCGGCGGCAGCGATCGCCCCCTTTGCCTCGGCCCAGGTGTTCAACAGCAACACCGTTTACAAAGTAACCCGTTCCAATGGCTCGGAGCAGGTGATCGTGGCCAACCGCAGCCCTGGAGAGCGGCTTACCATGACCTATCCTGGTGCGACCTCCTCCCGTCGAGTGACCGCCAACGGCTGTGGTTTGGTACTACTACGGGACAGTGCCTCTAACGCTTTGTCCAATCTGGTATCTGTGGATGGAGCCACCATTGACCAAGCGGCATTGCCCACCCAACTGCTGCCCAGATGCGTCGATGGCAACCTGGAAGAAGCACGGGCCACAAACTTTAAGACCGGCGCAGGCGAGGTGGTGATTGTCAAAACACCCAATACAGTCTACGAGGCAGTTTACGCCGGGGGCCGCACCCGGAACGTAACCGCCAACGCCTGTGGATTTGCGGCGATCAACGGCACCAGCACGATCCCTTGGGAGGATGCGGCCAACCAAACCTTTGAGATTGGTGGCACCACCTATGACCTCAACACATTGCCAGAGGCGAACCCAGAACCTCTTTGCCGTAGTGGGCAGCTCTACATGCCCGCTGGCTGGCCGTAAAAACGTTTTCCTCACACACACGCTGATACCAGCCTCTCGATAGAGAGGCTTTTTTATTATGAAACTCTCCTCCATTCCCCTATTGATGCTGCTGGCTGCCCCGCTAATGGGCTCTCAAGGTCATGTGTACCGTGATAGTGAGGGGGCCATTTCCGTCTATAAGTTACCGCCTAATGCCCAGGTACAGGTGGGCCTCGACACTGCGCCCAGCCGCAACCTCACCTCGACCAAGTGCGGGTTTCTAGTCGTGACTTCCTCCGCCAACTACCCGACTGCCAGCGTTCAAGTTGATGGGGCTGTGATCAACCCCGCTAACCTGCAAAGACGCATTCGACCCAACTGTCGGCAAAAGGCTGATGGCTCCTACGCCCTCGATGAAGAACGGCCCAACCACTTCACCACTGAGGGCGGCGACCTGGTGATCGTCGGCAAGTTGCCCGATACTCGCTACACCATCACTTATCCGGGCCAGCTCCGCATTCTGAACCGACGAACCAATAGCTGTGGTTTCCTGCGTATCCGTGAGACCAATAGCATCAACTTCAACCAGAGCATCCTGCTGCCCACCAAATCGACCAACACCTATGCCGAGTTTCTGATCAACCAAATTCCCCAGACCACGCCCCTGGAGTGCTATCGAGGTAACTTGTACCTGCCTCAGCCCTGGACTGACATCTTTGCTCAGGCGATCGCTGGCAGTGAGGTAGCAGCAGATCTAGTTGCTTCAGCCCGCAGCCTCCCCAGTGCCCTGGCTCCTGGTGGTGCCGGTGGGGGTGAAAGCGGCGACTCGGGCGGTGGTGCCGGGGGCGGCAGCGGTTCTGGCGGTGCTGGGAATGACCCAGGTAGTGGTGACTCGGGTGGTTCTGGTGACCCTGGCGGCTCTGGCAGTTCCGGTGGTGACTCTGGCAGTGGAGATGGTTCAGATGGCTCTGGTGGAGGTTCTGGCTCGCCCAGCATGTACGATTTCACCCTGGCCACCTATAACCCCACGATCCACGACTTCAACGGCGATGGATTGGTGGACGATTCAACGGGCGACGGCATTCCCAATGACCGGGATAGCGATGGTTTCCCCGACGGACCATGGGGGCCGAGTGACTTTCCAAACTCAGCTGGGCCTGGGTTTACGATTCCTCCAAATGCTACTTTCTGTTACGGCTACAACGGCAACATCGTTATTTCGTCCTGGAGCTTCCAACGGAATAGGGACTACTGGCTACGTGCAGCTGATGGTAATTACCCCATCTCTAACAAAAATGTGCAGGGTAATGCGTCTTACGGCTCTACCTCTGATGCGCCAACTATTCGATTTCCCGGCGATTGGCGATCATCTAATTTCAGCCACTACTTTGAGGGTGTCGAACGCGGGTTTTCCCTTGCTTCGGATGAGTGGATGGAAACCTATTTGTTCTCGCTCCTGTTTGCGGATGGCAGCTCGTGCCTAACGCCCCCTTGGTTCACGAATCCTCCTAGCTGGATTACGTTCTAGACGTTGCCTGCTCTAGCTTGCCTCAGCTCAACCAGGTTGTTGAGCTGAGTTTTTTAGACCAATCACGGTGAACTGCTTTGACTCGTTGGTGGCGGCTTAGGCTCAATGCCTATCTCTAAAATTAGTAATTGGCCAGTAGGAAGGATCAACGAACGACCATGAACCCTCAAATCGTGATCAGAAACGAGACGGAAGCCGACACTGATGTCATAGCTGAAGTGACAATCTCAGCCTTCAAGCTGACTGCCTGACAGAAGTGGGTGAAAGGCTTGAAACCTCGTGACGCGAGGGGGAAAAGGTGAGGTGACATGAGACGCTGAAATTTGCGTATCTCAGGGTCTGTACCATGTCAGCCACCACCTGTCTCTATGATCAAGTGCTGTCCTTGCTGCGATCAAGTGCTGTCCTTGCTGCGTCAATATAGCCATCGCCGGGATCTGCGGCACCTCAAGGCGCTGGCCTGGATGGTGACCGCCTTGGTGTGCAGCAGCACGTTGAGCCTACCGGAATGGGAGTCGTATGTGCCGAGTCGTGCCCGCCAAGCGCAAAGCACCGAACGACGATGGCAGCGCTTTATGGGCAATCGTCGAGTGCGGATCAAAAGTCTGTACGTGCCTCTGGTCTTGGCGGCTATCCATCGGTGGAAGGGACGGCGGCTCTACCTGGCGCTGGATACGACGGTCTTGTGGAATCGTTACTGCATGATTCACCTGTCGGTGACCTGTTGCGGACGAGCGGTGCCGCTGCTGTGGCGGGTGTTGGAGCATTCCAGTGCCACGGTCAGCACAGAGCGGTATTTGCCCATGCTTAGGTTGGCCCATCGGCTGTTGCAGTCCCACCGTGATGTCATGCTGTTAGCCGACCGAGGGTTTGCCAACCATGACCTACTCGAGTGGCTGAGCCAGAGTCGCTGGCACTATTGTTTACGCTTGCCCAGGGATGTGGTGGTGCATGGCCCCCGTCGTCATCCCATTGAAGTGGGCTATCTCTGGCCCCCCAAGG
>NZ_JAYFES010000111.1:0-24443 GCF_055795045.1 Pseudanabaena sp. PCC 9330
TCGGTAGTGAACGTGCTATAGATAGCCTGCTAAATACCTTGGATGACACTGAGGCTTCGGTTCGAAGAAATGCGGCAGAGGCATTGGGGAAAATCGGCAATGAGCGTGCTATGCATAGCTTATTAAGTGCTCTGAATGACACTGATACTTCTGTTCGAGAATATGCAGCGCAGTCATTGGGAGAAATCGGTAGCGAGCGTACTGTTGACCACCTGCTACAGGCCCTTTTTAGCACTGATGAACTTGAACAGCAGCAGCTTCTGATAAAGTCATTAATAAACATTGGCAGCAAGAGCGCTATCGAGGGCTTTTTAAGCTATGTAGGCACTATTGACTCTAAGCTTCGAATGCTTATGGAAGTGTCGCTAGGACATATATCTATCAACAGCCATACAGAACTTGATGACTTAATAAGCACTCTGGAGCACACTAGCTCTGTGTTCCGTCGAAATTCGGCGATGGCTCTAGGAAAAATTGCTAATGATCGCGCTGTTGATGGCTTAACAAAAACCTTGAGCGATCAAGATTCTGACGTGCGGAAGCAAGCAGTGATAGCGTTGGCTAGAATCGGTAGTGAGCGCGCTATGAATGGCTTGCTAATGGCTCTACGCAATATTGGAGATAACGATCGTGATTTTGCAGCAGCAGCATTAGGACAAAACGGAAACCCTTCGCTTTTGGAAAGCCTCTGGCAGTTACACCGTCAGCGACCAGAGAGCTGCCTATGGAAAGCTATTTCTGCCATCCAAGACCGCTGCAAGTTCTACAACTACGAAATTTGGCAAGCCTATCTGGTAGGCCAGCAGGGCGACACTGCCCCCAGCCAAAGCGACAAAATAATTGCAAACACGATAACAATCCAAACTGTAGAAAAACTAACAATCATGAGCAACAAAGCACCAATTTTCAATCAGCAAAACGCAACAATCGGCGTCAATTATGCGGCTGAAGGCAGTCAGCAAGACTTCACTCAGCACATCCACGCCCCAGAGCAAAACTTTGAGATCCTTCTAACAGGCTACAAACACTTCATCAACGAACTCCAGCAACAACATCCCCACCTCACCAACGAAACCGCCATCATCCAAACCATCGACACCGAAGTCCGGCGCATCGATACCCGTTGGCAAAACTTCCTCAACCTCAAACGCCTGTGGAACGGCGGCAAAAAAGCAGCTATCAAAGTCGGCGAACACTTTGTCGAATCTAACCCCTGGGGCAAAGGGGCGATCGCATTTCTCGAAGGCGTCAGCGAAGATGTGAAGTAACCATCATTAAACTAAGCGGACTCAAAACCATGCAAATTACGCTAGATTTGCCCGACGACATTCAACTTACAGAAACCGATTTGCGCACAGAACTAGCGATCGCCCTCTTCCAGCAGGAGCGGATCACCCTAGGTACAGCCAGCCAGATTGCCGGACTCCATCAGATTGAATTTCAACGACTGATTGCCAGTCGCGGCATCTCTATTCACTACGACATTGACGAGCTAGAGCAAGATCTTTCCAGCCTACGCCAGGAAGGTTGGTAATGGCGATCGTCAGCAACACCTCACCCTTGAGCAATCTGGCAGTTATTGGTGAGCTTGATCTGTTGCAGCAGATTTATCCCAAAATTCTGGTGCCACCGATTGTCCAATCTGAGCTTATGCAGTTCGCTGAAATTCGGCCTGCGATCGCCACAGCATTGGCCGCAGGCTGGCTTGAGGTACAAGCCGCCCAAGACCTTCAACTAATCTGGGCCCTTGAGCAAACCCTCGACCCAGGGGAATCCGCTGCAATTGCCCTGGCCATCGAGTTACATGCCGATCGGCTATTAATTGATGAGCGTTTAGGTCGGCGTATAGCCATGCAGCACGGTCTTAAGGTTCGCGGCCTCTTGGGGATTCTCGTCAACGCCAAAAATCGGGGTTTGGTCTCCGCCGCCAAGCCACTGCTAGATCGCTTAATCCATGAAGCAGGCTTTCGCATGAGCCAAACACTCTACGAGCGCACCCTCCAGGAAGCAGGTGAGTTATGAACGCTCAATATTGCTGAAGGCATTTGCACCATGGCACTAGACATGAGAAAAGAGAAAGACAACTCCGGCAAAATGGATGCACCCTAGGACAAAGGGGCGATCGCCAATCTGTCAGGGGGCATCCACTCTAGCCTGGTGGCTGACTGCCCCCTGCGAGAAGCAAGGAGCGGTTAGCCACCACGGGAATGGGCAGGAGGAACAGTGAGAAGCGTGAAATGGTAGCTTTTAATACAAAATATTGCTTTTTGGCTTAGCTGATTCCCCTTAGCGGAACCATAAATATATCGGCAACCATACCAACTCCAGCTCAGAATCTGTCGTTTTCCTACAGTCAGGCCCTCACTTCTGAACTTAGATTGGGTTGATTGCCGCCGCTTCATTTTCCCTTTGCTCCGGTGTTAGTCTATGGCCGCTTCAATTTTGTCTGATGCCAACCGCCGTCTTGAGCGGGCGCTCAAATACGTTTCCATTTCTGAAGATGCCTCGGAGCGGCTGCGCTACCCCAAGGCCAGCCTCACGGTCTCCATTCCGGTACGGATGGACAACGGCACCCTGAAGGTGTTTCAGGGTTACCGGGTGCGCTACGACGACACCCGTGGCCCCACCAAGGGGGGCATTCGCTTTCACCCCGATGTCAACCTCGACGAAGTGCAGTCGCTGGCGTTTTGGATGACCTTTAAGTGCGCGGCGCTGAATCTGCCCTTAGGCGGGGCTAAAGGCGGCGTGACGGTCAACCCCAAGGAACTGTCGAAATTTGAGCTAGAGCGCCTGAGTCGGGGGTACATTGACGCGATCGCCAACTTTATCGGCCCCGACGTCGATATCCCTGCCCCCGATGTCTACACCAATCCTATGATCATGGGCTGGATGATGGATCAGTACAGCATCATTCGCCGCAAGCTCAGTCCGGCCGTGATCACCGGCAAGCCCCTGAGCATGGGTGGCAGCCAGGGCCGCGATACCGCCACTGGCACCGGGGCTTTCTACGTTTTGCAGGCAATGATGGCCAAGTTTGGCCGCTCCCCCCAAACTACCACCGTGGCGGTGCAGGGCTTTGGCAACGCGGGCAGCGTGATCGCCCGGCTGCTGTTTGACGCCGGGTACAAAGTCGTGGCCGTCAGCGACTCCCAGGGGGGCGTATATTCACCCTCGGGGCTAGATATCCCCAGCATTCAGCAGTTTAAAACCTCGACCCGCAGCCTCAAGGCCGTCTACTGCGAGGGGACGGTGTGCAATATCGTCAACGATCACACCACCATTACCAACGAAGAGTTGCTAGAGCTGGATGTAGATATTCTGATACCAGCGGCCCTGGAAAACCAAATTACCGCCGAAAATGCCGACGCCATTCAGGCCCGCTACATTTTTGAAGTGGCCAACGGCCCTATCACCTCTGAAGCCGACGACATTTTGTCCGCCAAAGGTATCTACGTCTTCCCCGATATTTTGGTGAATGCGGGCGGGGTGACGGTGAGCTACTTTGAGTGGGTACAAAACCGCAGCGGCCTCTACTGGTCGGTAGAAGACGTCAACAACCGTCTCAAGTCTATGATGGTGACCGAGGCCGAAAGCATCTGGAAGATCGCTCAGGATCTCGAGATTCGCCCCCGCACGGCTGCCTACGTACATGCTCTAGAACGTCTGGGCGACGCCCTCAACGCCAAGGGCACCCGCGACTACTACGTCAGCGGCGTCTAGGCCCATTTCATTCTGAAGGAAGGCGGCAGATGCTAGAGTTTCAGGCTGATTCCCCGTCTCCTCAAGGCTTATGCCTCTCGCCAGTCAAGGGCAATAGCTGGTCATGACCCGGCCTGGTCGGCGCAGCTGGGCGTGGTAGGCGGCGCTGACGGGATGCGACAGATCGTCGAGCGAATCGATACCGATGCCGTTGCGGCCCTGGTCGGCCCCTGAACTGTGAATATAGCGACCTTGCCCCAGGTAGAGGCCGACGTGCTTGGTGCGCTCCGGAGTGCCAAAAAAGATCAAATCGCCTGGCTCTAGGTCACCCCAGGCGATCGCCTGGGTAAAGGCCTCCTGCTGGTAGGAGTCGCGGGGTAGGCGCACCCCCACCGAGGCAAAGGCTGCCTGCATCAGCCCAGAGCAGTCGTAGTTAGGGGCCACAGTGCCGCCCCACAGGTAGGTATTTGGGGTCGCCATGGCCCGGTGGGTAAAGGCCATCACCTCGCTGAGGCGGGGGGCAATGGTGGCGCGATCGAGGACTGGGGCACGGTAGGGAGCGGTGGCCGGCTCTAGGGTCACGCGATCGCCAGCGCTGATCCAGCCGGGGTAGCCGTCTTCACAGAGGGTGACAGCCCAGGCCCCTGCCCTAGGAGACGGTGACAGCCGTAGATGTCGGCCTGTGGCCGCCTGGGTTACCAAGCCGTCGAGGGCCGGAGCTTTATAGAGATTGAGGGGCCGACTACAGACATATTCATCAGCCGCCGGGAGAAGTGTCATGTCTGGGCTGGCTGATCCGGCTAAGTCGCGACTGGCATGGTTAGCATCTACCGATGCTTTCATCCATCCATCCATCCCACTAGTCTCCTTTATCGCCAGAGTTGCGAACGTTGACCACTTTTTTGAGCAGGTTAAACCAAAAAGTAGACCCCATAGAAATAGCAAACCCACTCACCAGCCACCCCAACAGTCGGCGGGGAAGCAGGGGAACTGGCCACGACTGCTCTGCCGCTAGCTGCTGCTGCACAACCACCTCACCATAGCCCAGGGGAAAGGGAATTTCGTCGAGGGCCTGGTTGACTGCCGTCTGTACCTGATCGAGATTTTGGCTGAGGTCGCCCTCGGCGTCGGCCACGAGACGATCGGCGGTCTGGGTGATAGAAGTGCGCAATATTGGGTCAACGGCCAGGCGAGTGGCAATGTGAAATGAGTCGGCATTGATCGAGACCGCCGTGGCGATACCGATCAGCAGGGCTACGGCTTTGGAGTTGCGCTTGTAGACTCCGGTGGCTCGATCCATCCCCCGGTCAAACCACTTTTCAATCTCGCGACCAAACTGCTGTACGTCATCTCGAACGGTCTCGGCAGTGACCTCGCTCTTGCGAGCGATCGCCGCTAGACTGTCGCGCAGGGCTGGGGTGATCGTAGCCTTACCCAGACGATCGAGCAGGGCTTGTGCCTCTGGGCTACCCCTCTGGGCTACCCGACCCAGCTCTGCGTAGGCTGGGCTGTTGGTGTCGAATATGTCTAGCAGCTGGGCCACATTGGGGTACAGCTTGCTGAGCAATGCCGCCCGTTCTGTAGAGGTGCTGGCCAGCCCCCGCTGAATGTACTCTAGACGGCGCAAAAACGTCTCCGTCAGGGGATGATTTTCGGGCAGTACATCTTCGGCCATCAGGCGAAAATCCTCCAGCCGGGTCACCAGGCGATCTAGGCTTTCGGGCAGAGAGACAATGCCCAGCTTAAAGTCATCCATGATTTGGTGAACGTTTTGCTCTAGCTGCTGGAGTTCGGCATTGAGCAAAAACTCATTGCCGGTATTGGCCTTGAGGTCGCTGAGAATATTAGTCACCGGGGCTAAGATGCGATCGCGGGTAAACCCATAGAGGCGATCGTTGGCCAGCACCTGCCAGAGATTGCCCAGCTGCATACGCTCCATCAGGCTGTTGGCAAAGGCCTCGGAGGGAATGTAGGAAGGCCCGCTAGTTCTGCCCACCCCAAACACATTGCGCTGGCCTGTAAGGCGGCGATAGATACGGCCAATAAAGTGCGAAATACCCCGGAACGATCGCGAAATTGGCCCCTTAGCCTCCTGATTTAAACTGCGAATCCAAGGACTTTCGTAGAGGGCATCGGCCAGAGCCTGGGCTGACTCTTCGCGATCGCGATCGTTACCAGCTAGCAGCACCTCAATAGACTGCTTCAAATGCTCAGCTCGCCACTGCAAAAGCGTGCCAATAATCTCCTGCATCTCACTTGCCAGCAGGCTCAAAACCAAAAAAACAAAGACCAGCCCTAGAGCAATATCTAAAACTATAGGGAAGTTCATAGAGTAACCGTGGAATTCTGTATTTTGAAACTTTACTAGACACTCTTGGCTAGCTGGTCAAACGGATAGACCCTGCGCCGTTATTACTCCTACCCTAGTATTTTTCAACACTTGGGGACAACACCATGCATTGCCTAAGCGTTACCCAGCCCTAAGGCAATGACAACACCCAAATTAAACAATTCCCTGAACACAGAGAAACAATGGGCAACCTAGCCCACCACAGACCTAGCCTGCCCATTGTACTCAACTGCCCTAAAAACGGATCACACTGATCGACAGGTAGTTTAGGCCTCTTCATCATCGATCACAGCGCCGTTATCACCCAGCTGCTTAAGGCGAATGTGCTTGCGTCCCAGGGTAATCTCAAACTCATCCCCAGGCTTTAGCCCCATCTGCTTGGTGTAGCTAGAGCCAATTAACAGATTGCCGTTAGACTGCACAGTAATCCGATAGCTGGCGCTGCGGCCACCGCGCCCATTGCCATTTTGGGTACTGTCAAGCTGAATTCCCTCCGCTTCAATGAGAGCATTGAGAAATTTCATCATGTTGACCCGAGGGCTCCCCGAGTTGGTCAGGCTGTAATAACCACAGGCTTTGGCCTTATCTTCCTTGCTGAGTTCGTCTAGCTCTTTAACCTTTTGTAGTAATTCTTCACCGATCAGTGGTTTGACCTGAGTTGCGTTAGCCATTAACTCTCTTCTCGTTCACAACGGTTGGTTTCAGACCTATTGAGCATGACAGTGAAGTCGATCTGCCGGACTATGGGCTAGACGCCGAAACAGTCTTTGGTTGCTTTTCAGTAACTGGCTGACTTTAAGGCCGACTCTGGGGCTGGCTCAAGTTTTATGCTATTAACAGCACGCCAAATGATACTACAGCAAAATCTTTTTTGCATGCTCTTTTTTGCCAGGCTTACTTTTCTGCAATAGAGATTGAAATAGTAGTCTTCTCAACTCATCTATCAAAGCTATAAATGCCCCAGTCAAAGCTAGTACTTTGATCCTTGATTCCTTCGATTGAGTTAGCTATCTGGCGGGTATACCCAACTCAGCTCAGCATTTAGGGCTGAGGAGCGTCCCATGGGCGCCCGATCGCGCGTTGCCTGGTCAAGATCTGGGCAACCTTACGCCAGCATTGAACGCCATAATTGAAAGGCTTGCTGACCGAGGCCACCTCCCGCAATGAAATTAACCACTCGCGGCCACTACAGCGTCAAAGCCCTACTAGATCTAACCCTCCATGCTCCCCGCCAGCCGATCTCAGTGGCCACCATTGCCCAGCGCCAGGGGTTGCCCCCCCCTTACCTCGAAAAGCTCCTGATCGACCTGCGGCGGGCAGGGATTGTGGAGTCGGTGCGCGGCCCCCAGGGGGGGTACCGGCTAGCTCAGCCCGCCGACCAGATCTCTTTAGGCCAAATTCTTGAGGCGGTGGGTGAGCAAATCGACCCGCTACCTCGCCACAGCCCCCAAGCCGACCAGGCCGAAGACTGGGTTACCTTTGCCGTGTGGAACCGCCTGTCGCAAAAGCTCAAAGAAGCCCTCTATAGTATTTCCCTAGAAGACTTGTATTTCGATGCTCGCAGTTGGCAGGCGGCCCAGGGAGATGATGTCAGCTTTGTGGTCTAGCGAACTGTGGATTGACCGGGCTTTGGTGTTGGTGCTGGCGGCTGGGCTAGACCGCCTGGTGGGTGACCCCTGGGGCTGGCCCCATCCGGTACAGGCGATCGGTCAGGCGATCGCCTGGGGGAGTGAGGGCATTCAACAGCGCAAACTGTCCCCCAGGGCAGAACGAGGGCTGGGCGTAATCCTGGGTCTGGGTATAATTCTCGGCAGCGGGCTGGCGGGCTGGTGGGCCATACGCCTGGCGGCAATGATTCATCCTGCGATCGGGATGGCGGCTGAAATCGTGCTGTTAGCCAGCTGCTTTGCCGGACGCAGCCTGCGACGGGCAGCCAATGAGGTGCTAGCACCGCTGGCGACAGGAGACATGCTCACGGCCAGGCAAACGCTCGCCCTCTACGTGGGCCGCGACACTGAGCACCTCGATGAGCCAGAGATCTTGCGGGCCGTGCTAGAGACAGTGAGCGAAAACGCCACTGACGGCGTGCTTGCGCCCCTGTTCTACGCCCTGGTCGGGGCCTTTTTGCCCTGGGGCAGTGTGCCCCTGGCCCTGGCCTACAAAGCCGCTAGCACCCTCGACTCGATGGTGGGCTATCGGGATGCGCCCTACACCTACTTAGGCTGGTTTAGCGCCCGCTTTGAGGATGTGCTGACCTGGCTGCCCTGCCGGTTAACTGTGCTCACCATTGCCCTGCTGTCGGGCCAGCCCCGCCAGGTTTTGCGCCTGTGCCGCCGCGACGCCCCGGCTGACCCCAGCCCCAACGCAGGGTGGAGCGAATGCGCCTACGCGGCAGCCCTGGGGGTGCAACTGGGAGGGCAAAATATGTATAGAGGCCAAATAAAAGAAAAACCGCTGCTGGGAGATCCGGTGCAGCCGATTACGGGCGATCGCATTCTTGCCGCCCTAGCCCTCACCCGTCGCACTGCATTGCTGGGGCTGGGGCTGGGCGTCACTGGTCTGGTCGCCCTAGCCCTGTAGGATAGTCAGCCGATTTGAGCTCAGGTTTAGCCGATTAGCTCACCGCCATCTCTGGCTCTGCGGCTCTGCGATGCCCATCGGAGCTACCCAACTGAATCAGCTCCACCTTATAGCCATCGGGGTCTTGCACAAAGGCAATCACCGTAGAGCCGTGCTTCATCGGGCCAGGCTCGCGCACCACCTGGCCACCCTGGGCCTTGATCTGCTCGCAGGTGGCGTAGATGTCGTCAACCCCCAGAGCAATATGGCCGTAAGCCTCGCCCAGGTCGTAAGCCTCTACACCCCAGTTGTGGGTGAGCTCTAGCACTGTGTGGTCAGCCTCGTCGCCATAGCCTACAAAGGCCAGGGTAAACTCGCCGCCGGGATAGTCTTTCTTGCGCAGTAGCTGCATACCCAGCACATCGCAGTAAAACTTGAGAGAACGATCCAGGTCGCCGACCCGCAGCATGGTGTGTAGTAGTCGCATAGGTGAAGTTGCCCTCATGGTGGATCGTTACCATTATGCCCATGACGCCAGAGAGCGTGGCGGCGATTCTTCACGGGTTGGCTGAGAGCGCCGATTCCCCAGCGCCTCATACCAAACCCAACTCACATAACCCCAGCGCCCCCAAGGCGAAACCGGAGGAGCCCAGATCAGCGCTAGCTCCCAGCGCCGCCGCCCAAACTGGCAGAGCAGTCTAGCTCCCCAGCACAAACCGGCTCAGGAAACGAGAAATATTCCAACAACTGGGGGTGGATTTCGCCAAACTCGCCCACGGATTGCCCACCCACCAGTACCGTGGCGGCGCGACCAGAGATGTAGTAAGGGGCATCACAGACAACCAGCTCGTAGCTCAGATTCAGGGCCTTGAGCATGGTCTGCATATAGGCCTTGGCGGTGCTAAACGAGGCCCGGGCATCGAGGCTGGCAAAACCCCAGCCTTGGCTCTCTTGAATCTCACCCGCTGGAGTAAACCGCAGCACTTCACCTGTCTCGTAGATATTGATGGGTTTGGGGGCGCTGATATTGCGGGCCAATATGTCTAGTAGCCCGGCTTGGAGGTTGGTGCGGGTAGCGCTAAAGGTGCGACTCTTGGCGTTATCGGCTCGCAGATAGGGGACAGCAAACAAATCGAGAATATCGGGGTCGGTGAGCACAAAACTTTTGACCTCCGTCAGCTCCATACGCTGGGCCAGGTCGCCCACCCGAAACATCGCCTGCCGCAGAGGGGCAGCCTCGCCCAGGTGAAACTTTACCGTTAGGGGCTCGGCTTGGAGATTGCCAATGCCCAGGGCTACCAAGAGGTCGCCAGCGAGGTCAACTTGGCTCAATATGTCAGTGCGGTAGGTGGGCACGTACACCACATCGGTGCCGCTGACATCGAGATCCATTCGGGAGAGCACATTTCCCAGACTGCTTTTAGGAATGGCCGTACCCATGATTTCGTTTAGATATTTGGCCGAAAACTGTATCGGGCGACGGGCTAGACCGGGGGTGATCGTTTTACCTTCGGCGGCTATGATGTCTACGGTTTGCACCTGGGCACCAGTGTCTAAAAAATTGTGGGCCAAGATGTTGGCGGTCTCGACTACAGATCGGGCCACAATGCCCGTGACATCAATCAATAAATTGCGGGTGGCGGCGGTGATTGCTCCCACGCCTGCTGCGTTAATGATGGGTGGGAAGGAAAGCACCGCGCCGTTGGCATCGCGGAGCACAGGGGCTAGGTCGCCCGCTGGGATTGCAGATCGATAGACCTTGCCAGAGGGGAGAGTCTCTAAAATCTGACGCGCCGTCATAGCCTCGCTCTGGCCCAGAGGCACAAAACTAAAGCTATCTAGAGACTCTGCACCGTAGGTCAAGTTACCCTCCACTTGATCGAGGTCATAGACCCCGATCGCAATTTTTTTGCGCTGTCGTCCAAACGTTTGGGTAACCTTCTCCTGAAATTGCACTAGCACTTCTAGCCCTCCCGCCTGGAGGTCAGCCCCCCGCACCACCAGGGCGGCAATGTGAGGGCGCAGGGGCAGTACCGCTGGCAGTACTGTCACCTGCCGCCCCGATGACGGCAGCGGGTGAGGCACCGTCCGAGCTAGGCCGTTATAGATGTTAATCGCCCGGGTAAACCCTTCTGCCGCCAACAAGTCTGGACGCTCAGCCGTGACCTCAACCTCAAGGTTTGGCCCCTTAAGCGTGGCATTGAGGCCGTAGTCAAAAGCCTGCAACGCCAACATTTCAGGAGGAGTGGCGGTGAGCCGCTGCAAGTAAGCCAGAGGAAAAGTAACGGTTGGCATAGGGACGGCGCTGTTGCATGAAAGGAGGGGTACGGACGGGGCCATGGTCTAGGGTTTAACGACCACCCAAAACCTGATGCCGATGTAGTACCGAGCCTGTAACTGGTCTGAGTATAGCGCTGGCCTGAACCAGCGAAGCAGTCTCACCCCATGGCTGCGTAAAGACGCGCTGGCTAGATCGTGACAACATGGCCTGGGTAACGAGGAGCCTCGCAACCCTACAGTGACGTAGCGGGGGCAACCCTTACCCGTCTCTTTTCCCTAGCCGGGCGGCTAGCCCAAGGGGTGGTCAAATTGTTGTTTTAGCGAATGCAGATCACGCTGCCGCTCAGACCAAACCCTGCTCGTCTACCCCCGATTTAGCAGGGCGAACGGCGGCCAGGCTACACCGACGCCCTACAGGTTGGCCAGTTAGGCATCGGGGGGATGGAATTCAAATTTGGTATAGGGCTTTGCCGGTTAGCCGAACGAAAATAGGTGACAAACAATATGGAACGGTTAAACTTGGGCCTGCCTACTCTAAACTAAATGGCTGTTGTTTGCGGTAGTTGCCCATGCTGGAGTTTATGACCCTGCCCAATGACGTGCTGCCCCCGGTGGCACCCTACTCCCACGCGGTGCGGGCGGGAGATTTTTTGTTTGTTACCGGGCAGCTAGCCGAAGATCCAGCTACGGGTAAAGTCGTCAAAGGCTCGATTGAAGATCAGACCCGCCGGGTGATGGAGAACCTCGCCCTGGTGCTGGCCCACGCGGGCAGCGGCTTTAACAAGGTGGTGATGGCGCGCATTTTTGTCACCGACTTTCGCTACTACGAGGTGGTGAATGCTATGTATCAGTCATACTTTGGCGGTGCCCCTATGCCCAGCCGCACCACTGTGGGGGTGACGGCCCTGGCGGGCTATGGTGATGTCGAGATTGATCTGATTGCCTACTGTGGCGAGTAGAGTATGGCAACCCGTTAGCTCTGGAGGCGCTGTTTTAAAACCTGGGGGTCGCCCTCGTCGAGTACGCGCCCATTTTCTAACAAAAAGGCGCGATCGCAGTAGTCGAGCTCTACCAGGCGGTGGGTCACCCACAGGGCGGTCAGCCCTCGCTGCTTGACCAGATCGCGCACCCGTTTGACTAAGTCGATTTGGCTGTCGGGGTCGAGCAGGGCGGTGGGCTCATCGAGCAAGAGTACGTGGCAGTGGCGGGCGATCGCCCCGGCGATCGCCACCCGCTGCTTTTGCCCACCGCTGAGGGCATAGATAGGCCGCCGCTTGAGCTCCAGCAGGTTAATAGCTGCTAGAGCATCGTCGACCCGATGGCGAATTTCGGCCATGGGCAAGTGCTCATCCACCAGGCCAAAGGCCACATCGGCCCCCACCGTGGGCATCACCAGCTGGTGGTCAGGGTTTTGAAACACAAACCCCACTGGCTTGTCGATCGCCCACTCGCCGCCCTGGGGCGTGAGCAACCCCCCCAAAATCTTGAGCAGGGTAGACTTGCCGCTGCCGTTGTTGCCCAGCAGCATGCAAAATTCGCCGGGCTGCACCGTCAACGAGCATCCCTGCAGCACCGGCTGGCCCGAGGGCCAGTCAAACTGCACATTGCTGACTTGAATAGCCCCTGTGGCCAGACTTGAAACACCCGTCACTTGCTGCCAACTCCGCTACTGGTCGCCGCTGAGAGCAAAGAACCCCGGTGGCCGACCCGATGCCGTAGCGGTGCCGCTCTTCTCGTAGATTTGTACCGCTGCCAGCTCGCTGCCCAGTATGCTGACACGCTTGTTGGGCTGCTGGTCGCAGGCGACCTCAATCAGCTGACTACCGCCGTTGCGCAGAGTCTCCACAATGGAGTTGTAGGTGGCCTCGGCGTCACCCTGGTCTTTTTTTTGCACCGAGAGGGGCATAGCTGTGTGCTTTAAGGTCAACTCAATCGTGAACATAGTCAAATACTACCCAATAAGGTTGAGAGACTGGCGGCTTTAGCGCAGCACGCCTGTCTATATATAAAGTGTAAGCGGTCGCGATCGCACTTCCTAGAGTGGCCGTAGATTGCCCGTCTGCGGAGATGCCCCCCGGCGGGGGTAGATCTGGTTTATTTCATAAAAATACACCCCAGCATTACCTCACCAATGCGACAATCTGCCCACATCCCCCATGGCTCCAGTGACTGATAGCTGTGATACCTACCCAATCCAGAACAGCTTGTTATGCTCAAACTGCGGCCAGCCTAAAAGTCACCCAGGCGCTACACTCTAACCGTATCGTTTCACCCTGCTCAAGCTCCCTACCCCCAAGGAAAGCCCCCTGTGTTTGAGTATCTGCCCCCCCTCAACGAGCACAATCTGCCCTACCCCGACACTCTGCACCCCATCGTGGTGCACTTTGTCATCGCTATGGCGCTGTTTGCCTTTGTGTGCGATGTGATTGGCTATTTCACCAAAAACCCCCGCTACTTTGAAGTCAGCTGGTGGAACATGGCCTTTGCCACCGTCTCTATTTTTATCGCGGTGATCTTTGGCCAGGTGGAAGCGGGGCTGGCCCTGCCCTACGCCCCCGCCGCCGAGTCCACCCTCAACCTGCACACCATTTTGGGTTGGTCGCTGTCGGGCATTATTGCCGCCATTACCGGCTGGCGCTACGTGCTGCGGATGAAAGACCCTCAGACGCTTCCTATGGCCTATCTGGGGGCTGGGGCCTTTCTCACCGGGCTGGTGTTTGTTCAAACCTACCTGGGCGACAAGCTGGTGTGGATCTACGGCCTGCACACCGTGGAGGTGGTGGAAGCAATTCGCGACGGAGTGCTGTAATGAGTGCCGATTTGATTGATCAACTGGCCGATCAGCTGGGGCCAAATGGGTTGCCCTACTATCTGCCCATCCACCCCAACATGGTGCATTTGACGCTGGGGCTGTTCATCGTGGCGATCAGCTTTGATATCGTTGGGGCGCTGTTTCCCCTTGAGAAGCGGGTGTTTAAGTTTTTGGCCATCCCGGCTACTCGCTCCAACTTTTTTGATGTGGGCTGGTTCAATATGGTGGCGGCGGCGATCGTCACGTTTCCGACGGTGGCCGCAGGGTTCTACGAAATGCTGCTGGCCCAGCCCCCTACCGAGGGCACTAGCGCCTGGGGGCTAGAAAGTTTGGAAACCATGCTCTGGCACGGGGTGGGCGGCGTGGTGCTGCTGGCGCTGATCACCGGCATGGCGATCTGGCGGGGCTTTCAGCGCTACGTCTGGCGCAAAGATCGGGCTCGCCAGGTGCAGTGGTCGTACCTGCTGACGGGGCTGGGGGTATTTGTACTGATGTTTGCCCACGGCACCCTGGGGGCGCACTTGGCCGGGGAGTTTGGCGTGCACATCAGCGCCGCTCGTCTGCTGCGGGCCGGGGAAGATTTGACGATTTTGAATGTGCTGTTGCCGAAGGGGTTCTAGAATTGTGAACATTCGGTTGATGTTGAAATTGGGTGCGATCGCCGCCGTTTTGGCCCTCGCCAGCCTCTGGGTGGGGCAACTCTCCTACTCCTGGATGCCCGAACCCGCCTCCGCAGAAGCCCTGCTGGTGGACGATCTGTTTAGCTTTCTCACCACCCTGGGCACCTTTATCTTCCTAGGCGTGGCGGGCACCCTGACCTACTCGGTGCTGTTTCAGCGGGCGGGCAAGTACGACGAAAGCGACGGCCCCCCCATTGAGGGCAACCTCAAGCTGGAGATTGTCTGGACAGCCATCCCTATCGTGCTGGTGATCTGGATTGCGGGCTACAGCTACAAGATCTACGACGAGATGGGTATCTTGGGGCCGATGGAGCACGTGCATATGGGAGAGGCGATCGCTGCCCCGATGGTGGCTCAAGCCTCCCCAGAACCCGAACCGATCGAAGTCCACGCCCGCCAGTGGGTCTGGGAGTTCTACTACCCCGAAGCGGGGGTCACTAGCACCGAGCTGCACCTGCCCAACAACACCCGCGCCAAACTCGCCCTCACCTCCGAGGATGTGCTCCACGGCTTCTTTGTCCCAGCCTTTCGGGTCAAGCAGGACGTGATTCCGGGCCGCAAAATCGACTTTGAGTTTACCCCCATTCGCGAGGGCGTCTATCGCCTGCGCGACTCCCAGTACAGCGGCACCTACTTCGCCGCCATGCAGGCCAATGTGGTGGTGGAATCCTCCGAGGCGTACCGGCAGTGGCTTAGGGAAGCTGCCGCCAATCCGCCCCAGCCCGGCCTCAACCCCTCCTACGACGAGTACCAGGTCAAGGTAGAAAACCGCGAAGACCGCCCCGGCTGGAAGACCATTACCCCCGCCCGGTCGCCCCTGGTGAACTTCCCCGGTTCCCCGGAGATCCCGGTTCCCAGGCTTTAACCCTGAGCGATCGTAGGTTGGGTGAAACGAAGTGCAACCCAACAACCCCACCGTCGGGTTTCGCTACTTCCCCGGTTCACTAGAGATTCCCGTTCTCAGACCCTAGCGCAAGCCCGATTCTCCAACGGTGGGTTACGGCGGCCCCTAATTAACCTGTCCCCAGCCCCAACCCCGACCGCCTAACCCACCCTACGGCTACCACTCAAACTCAAACTCAACATTCAAAACTCCTCCCCTACCGCCCCTTCCCCATGACCGACCTTACCCTCGACACCGCCCCCAAGCGCGAGCAGCCCGTCCCCGGCGAGCCGGAAAACTGGCGGCGGTTCTTTAGCTTCAGCACCGACCACAAAGTCATCGGCATTCAGTACATCGTCGTCGCCTTTGTGTTCTTTCTCATCGGCGGCTTTCTCGCCATGGTGATGCGCGGCGAGCTGATTACCCCCGAGGCCGACCTGGTCGATCGCACGGTGTACAACGCCCTGTTCACCATGCACGGCACCATCATGCTGTTCATGTGGACTTTCCCGGTGCTGAACGGGCTGGCCAACTACCTGGTGCCCCTGCAAATTGGCGCGCGGGACATGGCCTTCCCCCGTCTGAATGCGGTGGCCTTTTGGCTGGTGCCGGTGTTTGGGGTGATTCTGATGGCCAGCTTTTTGGTGCCCGGTGGGCCGTCCCAGTCGGGCTGGTGGGCCTACCCGCCCGTGAGCCTGCAAAACCCCACTGGCAACCTGGTCAACGGCCAGTTTTTGTGGATTTTGGCGGTGGCCCTCTCCGGCATTTCCAGCATTATGGGGGCGGTGAACATTGTCACCACCATCATTCGCATGCGGGCACCGGGGATGGGCTTTTTTAAGATGCCGGTGTTTTGCTGGGCGGTGGCGGCGGCCCAGACCATTCAGCTGTTTGGCCTGCCCGCGCTAACGGCGGGAGCCGTGATGCTGCTGTTTGACCTGACGGTGGGCACCAGCTTTTTTGACCCGGCCAAGGGGGGCGATCCGGTGCTGTTTCAGCACTTTTTCTGGTTTTACTCGCACCCGGCGGTGTATGTGATTATTCTGCCGGTGTTTGGGGTGTTTTCGGAGTTGTTTCCGGTGTATGCCCGCAAGCCGCTGTTTGGCTACCACTTTGTGGCGGTGTCGTCGTTTATCATCACCGGGCTGAGTGCGATCGTGTGGGTGCACCACATGTTTGCCAGCGGCACCCCCGGCTGGATGCGGATGCTGTTTATGGCCAGCACCATGCTAATTTCGGTGCCCACCGGGGTGAAGATTTTTGCCTGGGTGGCCACCATCTGGGGCGGCAAAATTCGCCTTACTACGCCCATGCTGTTCGCCCTGGGCGGCCTGGTGAACTTTTTGTTTGCGGGCATTACCGGCGTTATGCTGGCCTCGGTGCCCTTTGATATCCACGTCAACAACACCTACTTTGTGGTGGGCCACTTTCACTACGTGATCTACGGCGCGGCGGTGATGGGCATCTACGCCGCCATCTACCACTGGTTCCCCAAAATGACGGGGCGCATGTACTACGAAGGGCTGGGCAAGCTGCACTTTGTGCTCACCTTTGCCGGGGTGGCCCTCAACTTTGTGCCCATGCACTTCGCCGGGCTGATGGGCATGCCGCGCCGGGTGGCCTCCTACGACCCCGAGTTTGCCTACTGGAATGTGCTGGCTAGCTTGGGGGGCTTTTTGCTCGGGGTTTCAACCTTGCCCTTTTTACTGAATATGATCAGCTCCTGGATTTTGGGCGAGAAGGCTCCGGCGAATCCCTGGCGAGCGATTGGCCTAGAGTGGCTGGTGGCCTCGCCGCCGCCCCATGAAAATTTTGCTGAGATTCCCACCGTGGTGTCTGAACCCTACGGCTACGGCAAAAACGAACCTTTGATTGCTTCCCAAATGGCGTCTACGGAGTTGGCCAGTGAGCTCAGTTAACCTCGATTCAAACCTCAATACAGCGGCTACTGTCCCCGCCGCCGAACACCACGAGGAAGGCGAACATCTGATGTTTGGCTTCATTGTCTTTCTGCTGTCAGAGAGCGTGATTTTTCTCAGCTTTTTTGTGGGCTACATTGTCTACAAAACCACCACCACCGACTGGCTCCCCGCCGGGGTAGAGGGACTGGAGGTGCGCGAGCCGTTTATCAACACCATTGTGCTGGTGTCGAGCAGCTTTGTGATCTATATTGCCGAGCGCTTTTTGCACAAAGAAAACCTCTGGGGCTTCCGCGCTTTTTGGCTGCTGACCATGGCCATGGGCAGTTTCTTTCTCTACGGCCAGGCGGTGGAATGGCAGGGGCTAGAGTTTGGCTTTACCGACGGGCTCTATGGCGGCACGTTCTATTTGCTGACCGGGTTCCACGGGCTGCATGTGCTCACCGGGGTGCTGATGCAGGGGATTATGCTGGGGCGATCGTTTATTCCGGGCAACTACGACAATGGCGAAGTGGGCGTGGCAGCGACCTCACTCTTCTGGCATTTTGTCGATGTGATCTGGATTATTCTATTTATCTTGATCTACGTGTGGCAGTAGTTGTGGCCCTTACCCCTAGCCCCTCTCCCTGAGGAAAAGGGAGCCGGAGACCACCTAAAAAAACTTTGCCTAGGTATCTACAATGAGCACTCAAGTCACGATCACACTGCCAGATGAGGTCTACCAACGGGCTGAGCGCTTTGCTCACCTGGCTAATCGGGATGTGGCAAGTGTTTTAGCAGACTCGATTTTGATCTCAATACCAGCTATTCGCGAAGAAGTGCTAATGCTGGCCCCGATCGCATCCTTAGCGGATGAAGAGGTGATCGCCTTAACCCAATTACAAATGGAGCCAGATGATGATCAGCGGCTTAGTCTGTTGCTCGATCGCCAACAAGAGGTCACTTTAACTAGCTCTGAACAGCTAGAGTTAGCAACTCTAATACAGATCTACCAAGAGGGATTACTGCGGAAAGCGACAGCCCTAGGCGAGGCTGTGAAACGAGAGTTGATTGAGCCGTTAAGCGAGTGAGCCAAATTAGTTTAGAAGTTCGAGAGAGAGTCAGATCTGGTGCTAGTAACCGGTGTGGATATTGCCTCAGCCAGCAGAAGTATGTATTGGGCGTTTTAGAAATTGACCATATTGTTCCTAAAGCTGCGGGTGGTTCTGATGATGAGGAAAATTTGTGGCTGGCCTGTCGGTTATGCAATTCATATAAGGGCACTCAGACCAAGGCAAAAGATCCTGTTACCCACCGCACTGTAAATCTCTTCAATCCCCGTTTACAAATCTGGGAACAGCATTTTGGATGGATTAGCGGCGGTATTTTGATTGAGGGCAAAACGGATATAGGTCGCGCTACTGTTGGTGCCCTACAGATCAATAATCCCTATGCCGTTACGGTCAGGCAAGCCTGGATTTCTGCGGGATGGCACCCACCCGATATATTTTCCACCTGAACTTTTATAGGGAAGCACCATGATTCTCGACGACCAGCACTACGACGTGATTATTGTGGGTACCGGGGCGGGGGGCGGCACCCTAGCCCGCAAGCTGGCCCCGTCGGGCAAGCGCATTTTGCTGCTAGAGCGGGGCGACGCCATGCCCCTCGACGAGCAAAACATCAGCGATGTGGATATCTTTCAAAAGCAGCGCTACCACGCCCCGGAGCAGTGGTACGACGGCGAGGGCGAGCCCTTTACACCCCAGATGAAGTATGCGATCGGCGGCAACACCAAGATCTACGGGGCTGCCCTCCAGCGCATGCGCGAAAAGGACTTTGAGACGGTGAACCACCAGGACGGCATTTCGCCGGAATGGCCGCTGAAGTACGGCGATCTGGAGCCTTACTACACCGAGGCCGAGGCCATGTACCAGGTGCATGGCCAGAGCGGGGTAGACCCTACGGAACCTTCCCGCAGCAGTGATTATGCCTACCCGGCGATCGCCCACGACCCCACCATTCAGCCAGTGGTCGAGGGCATTGCCAAGCAGGGATGTCATCCCTACCCGTTGCCCATGTCGCTGTCGCTGCGGGAGGATGATCCAACGGGGGATGCGGAGGTGTTTGGGGTGAATCCAGCCCTGGACTTTGGCAACGTTACCCTTAAGACCGCCGCCAAGGCTACAGGGATTCTCACTAACCCATCGGGCACAGCCGTCAAAGCAGTGCAGGCGGAGGTCAACGGCCAGCCCTATATCTTCACCGCCGACATCATTGTGCTGGCCTGCGGGGCGATCAACTCGGCGGTGCTGCTGCTGCAATCGGCCAATGAAAAGCACCCCAGCGGCCTGGCCAATGGCTCTGACCAGGTGGGCCGCAATCTGATGAAGCTCACGATGAGCTCGATTGTAGAGGTGACGGCCCAGCCCAACTCGGGCAAGTTTCCGCGATCGGTGGGCATCAACGACTACTACTGGGGCGATGGCCAGTTTGCCTACCCCATGGGCCACATTCAAAACATGGGCGGGGTACTGCAAGACGCCATTTTTGCCGAGTCGCCGCCCGTTCTCTCGCTGATTACCAAGTTCATGCCCAACTTTGGGCTCAAGCAACTGGCGACCCGATCCATTGCCTGGTGGGCCATGACCGAGGTGCTGCCCGACCCCAAAAACCGGGTGGAGGTCAAGAACGGCAAGCTCACGGTCCACTTTGCTGCCAACAATGCCGAAGCCCACGATCGCCTGGTGTACCGCTGGCTCGACGTGCTCAAGGCGGTGGAGAAGGAGAGCAGCCTGTTCTCGCGATCGGGCATGCACCCCCGGGGCGAGGTACCGCTGCCAGCGATGGCCAACCAGTGCGGCACCTGCCGCATGGGCACAGACCCCGCCACCTCGGTGCTCGATATCCACTGCCGCGCCCACGAGTTAGATAACCTCTACGTGGTTGACAGCAGCTTTTTCCCCTCTAGCTCTAGCGTGGGGCCAGCGCTGACGGTAATCGCCAATGCCCTGCGAGTGGGCGACCATTTGCTGGAGCGTCTACTCTAAGGAGAGTCGTTGCAGGTCTCAGCAATATGGCACTGATTGCGCCCGGCCAGCTTTGATTGATATAGCGCAGCGTCGGCGGCGGCCAGCAGGTCATCGCAGGGCTGCCCTTGCTGCGGTATACCACCGGCTAAACCAAAGCTGAGAGTGATGTGGCCGGTTCCCGAGGTGTTTCCGTGGGGTAAGTTTGCTGCTGCTAGGCAAGCCTGAATTTTTGTCACCACCGCGATCGCCCCTGCGGTCGTTGTTCTAGGCAGTAGTATGACAAACTCCTCACCGCCATAGCGAGCCAGCACATCCCCTGGTCGATGCACAGAGGCTTTCATGATTTGGGCGATTTGCTGCAAACAGCGATCGCCTGCCGGGTGGCCATAGTGGTCGTTGTAGGCTTTAAAGTGATCGACATCGCAGATGATCAGGGCTAAGGGGGTTTGGTCTCGCTGTGCCACTGCCCACTCCTGGGTTAACATCTGGTCAAAATAGCGGCGGTTAGACACCTGGGTGAGGGCGTCGGTGGTGGCCAGTCGATTGAGTTTAGCGTTGGCCTTTTGGAGCTGCTGAGTGAGATCTTGGAGCTGCATTTCGGCGCGCATTTGGTCGTCAATATCCTGCAATGCTCCGTAGATGCGCACGCAGGTGCCGCTCACAAATTCTGCCTGCCCCAGCGATCGCACCCACAGCAAATTGCCCTGGGCGGTGACTATTTGCAACTTCTCATCCCAGGGTTGACCCGTTTGGCAAGCTTGCTGAATGACCGTGGCAATGCGCTGGCGGTTAACCCCCTCACAGTAAAAGCCTATGGCCGTTGCTAGCGTCGGCTGAAAACCACCATCTACCTCGTGAATTTCTCGCGTGACGGCAGTCCAGTAAATAGTGCCCTGCCGGAGGTCAACTTCCCAGCCGCCCACCCGAGCTACCGTATTGGTCTGCTCTAAAAAAAGCTTGGTGCGCTGCAGCTCGTTCTCTATTCGCTTGCGATCGCTAATATCCTGCACAATCGCCAGATCTGAGATCGGTTGCCCCTTAGCATCCCGCAAAATGGACAACACTAGATTAGTCCACCGGGCACTGCCGTCTTTGTGAAAGTAGCGCTTCTCTAAGGTGACCGAGGAGGTCTCGCCTTTCAGCAGTTGGGCAATGGCGGTTTCGGTGGCCTCTACTTCGGCGGGGTGGGCAATGTCTTGGTAGCGCAGCTGTAACAGTTCAGCTTCGCTATAGCCCAGCAGGTTGCAGTAGGCCTGGTTAGCCTGCAAAAAGTACCCGTCTAACCCTGCTTGATTGATGCCAATGGCCGCTTGGTCAAAGATGGCGCGCAGTCGTCCTTCGCTTAGCCGCAGCGCCTCCTCTAGCTGCTTTTGGGCGGTAATGTCGGTGGCAATGCCGTCGAGCCGCACCGGTCGGCCATCGGTGTTGTAGGTCACCTTTGAGCGATCGCGCACCCATCGAATGCCACCGTCGGCATGGGTAATGCGATACTCTATGTCGTGACTGGCCTGATTGGCTAACTGGTTAAGCAGTGCATCGATTTTAGGCTGGTCTTCTGGCAAAATTAGGCGACGCCAGAGGCCATGGTCAGCCAAAAATGCCTCTGACGCATAGCCGTAGAGCGTCGCCGAGGCAGAGTTCATATAATGGGTGGTCATGGTTTGCAGATCGACCGACCACACCACACCGTCGATCGTATTAACGATGCTCTCTAGCAGCGCGTGCTCGGCTTCTAGCTGAGTCTGCAATGCCTGCAACGCTCGTGTGCTTGCTTCTACCTGCTGGGTGATCACCTGGCTGAGCCGATGCTTTAGAACCTCTGCGCGTTTGCGCTCGGTCACATCTCGCAAAATAGAGAGATGATGATGGGGGCAAAAATTAGCCGTAGTAGAAAACTCAGCAATTCGGTCTTCCCCGTGATTTCCCCGCAGAATGACTTCTCCTTGAAGTTGGCCCTGGGATAAAAACAACTGCCACTGCTGAGACAGATCAATTCCAGAGGGCACCACACAAAAATCAGCGATCGTCCGGCCAATCAGCCGATCTAACTCAACCCCCAGTAGTTTGCAGGCAGCCGGGTTAGCATCGACATAGCGGCCCTGGTCGTCGGTAATCATCATGGCATCTAGGGCCATGTCAAATAGGCTTTGCCCCTGGGTGTTTAACAGTGAGCGTCTACCCTGGTCGCGCTGGGGCGACGGGCCAGTACCAGTACTTGCAGTGCACCCATCGGGCGTTAGTGACACGGTTAAATCAGGCAACAACAAGACAGCGGCACAGTCCCTTTGCCCAACCCCTCTTTGTTCATTGAGGAGTGGCTAAAATCCCCAGGGCAGCCTGACCCGTCAGAGCGGTGACCTGCATAGGGCCAAGCGTGTAGTTAGCATGCCCAAGGCTTGCCCTCAATTTGCTTATAGTCAGAAGACCGCACAAACACTTACGACAATTGGCGGACCGTAGCAGAAAATATCCATAAAAAATGGCTTAGGAGCTGTAAAAAATGAAGTCATGAAACTTGGATTTTTGCTTCCCGCAGTTGAGCGATGTCGTTCCCCTGGGGGCAGATCTTGCGATAAGAAATGAAGACAGCCTGCTGGGCATCAAAGACTTTGACGTGGGTTGGGTAGTGGCCTTTGAGTAAGGTGGCTTCAGCCTCGTTTGAGTTGACGGGCCTCGCATCAGCGCCATCATCAGCGTCAACGACTGCCGGGGCTGGCTGGCCCAGGTGATTGAAATTGAGCTATGGCGATCCTGCGTGAATCGTGAAAATCCGTAGGGCAGGCGAGAGGCCTCTTTCCCCTGTATGAATCAAGTCGGATTGCTATCGCCAAGTGATTTTCAATAGGATCCTATGAATCCTCAGTGATTATACTGATCATTCTCACAGGTTATTCTGGATTGCTACATGCACACCACAGCCCAGAAGCAAAGAGGAGCCGATCTGGCTTTCAGAGCCTAGGAGCGCGGCTTGCTCCTCGTTCGCGAAGCGTTCTGCAGCCAAGGGCGACCTTTCAAAATTCTGGCTGAGAAGTTTTGCTGGTTAGCTAAGAATATCCAGCCATGCTGTCATTTTCAGAATGAATAGAAACTTCGAGTTTTTCATTTTTGATTCATTTTCTTAGGATTTAAGCTTGAATTTGGTGAAGCTATCCTGTGAATAGATAAAAACCATATCTAACTGTGGTTGAGATTGTCTATAATCTTCTGGCTAGACGATCTCACTATCTAGAAAATAATCAGTGCGCCACTATGAGCCCAACGCAACCTTATCAACCCCTGCTATTACGTTTTTTGCATGGGCTAACGGGGCTATGTCTAGTTGCTTCTATCTTGACCGCATTTTGGACCTATAACGCCTACGATGGCCGTTGGGGAACTGTTCCATTGCCAAGTTTTCAGGCTATTGAGGGCATCCACGGCACTTTTGGCCTCTGGACTTTGCTAATTTTTCCAGCTTTTGTAGTCTATGTCTGTCGACCAGGTCAAAGGCGTTTAATCCAGGCCAACTCCCTGGCGACATTCACTAAAATCGGTCAGCCAATCTGGTGGTATACGCTAAATCGCGTCTTCAATACCCTGGCACTTTTAGCTTTAACCTTTGCCCTCTTTAGCGGCAAGATGATGGATGAAAAATGGCTGCCTGAAGGCGAGTTGAACCACGGATGGTACTACGCCCATCTCATCTCTTGGGTTGTGATGGTGGCCGCGATCGCTCTTCACCTGCTGATAAATGCCAAAGTTGGGGGAGTACCGTTGCTGCTTTCCATAGTGCAGTGGCGCTACCGAGACCAAGACAGTCCTACCCGTTGGCCCCAGCAGGTGGCTCAGTGGTGGGCTCGTTACTGGCCAAAACCTTGGTTGGGATGGTGGCAGTCTCGGTCTGCCCTGATTGGCCTCGAAACGGCCCTATTGTTCACTATAGTGGCAGCTTGGCTTATTCCAATTTTCAAAAATTAATGTCTTGCTCTGCACTACCTATCTGCTCTGTTCTACTGTTCGCTACCACCCTGAAACTACTAATTGGTACTATTGAAAAACTTCCAGCACTAAGACCTGCTCTCAGCACTTGGCTCCTGATCTAGTTGCTCAGTTGGATGAGCGCCCTGAGGAAACCAATCGGCCATGGTGCCCGTAAGATGGAGTCGATATAACTCCAGGGTAAGCGCAAGAAAACTATCGAGACATTGTGCTAGGTTGCGAGCCCTGCAGCAAGGACAGTGAGCATGTAGTCAGGACTCATTGAGGCTCGC